>JBKJUE010000070.1:0-72788 GCA_046590395.1 Nocardioides sp. | reverse complement strand
CGAAGGCCGTGGCGCGCAAGCACGCCGTCGACCTGCTCGGCCGCGTCGGCATCCCGCACCCGGGCGAGCGGGTGGACGACTACCCGCACCAGTTCTCCGGGGGCATGCGCCAGCGGGCGATGATCGCCATGGCGCTGTCCTGCAACCCCGAGCTGCTCATCGCCGACGAGCCGACGACCGCTCTCGACGTCACCGTGCAGGCGCAGATCCTGGACCTGCTGCGCGACCTGCAGAAGGAGTTCGGCTCGGCGATCATCATGATCACCCACGACCTCGGCGTGGTGGCCGAGTTCGTCGACGACATCCTCGTGATGTACGGCGGGAAGGCCGTCGAGTACGGCTCGGTCAACGAGGTCTTCTACGAGCCGCAGCACCCCTACACCTGGGGACTGCTCACCTCCGTGACCCGCCTCGACAGGGTCCGGCAGGACCGGCTGAAGCCGATCGCCGGCTCGCCTCCCAGCCTCATCAACGTGCCGTCCGGGTGCTCGTTCCACCCGCGCTGCCCCTACGAGCCGATGACCGGCGGCAAGGGCAGCACTGTCGTGCCTGACCTCGTCGACGCCGGCAACGGGCACCTGGTGCGCTGCCACCTGACGGCCAAGGAGCGCACCACGCTGTTCCTCGAGCAGGTCAAGCCGAACCTGTGAACCTGACCCTGGAGAGCCGCGCATGACCGCCGTCGACATGAGCAAGTCCGCCGGCCAGAGCGCCGAAACGCAGCCGCTGCTCGAGGTCGAGGGCCTGCAGAAGTACTTCCCGGTGACCCGCGGGATCATCTTCCAGAAGCAGGTCGGTGCCGTGAAGGCCGTCGACGGGTTGTCGTTCTCGGTCAACAAGGGCGAGACGATGGGCCTGGTCGGTGAGACCGGCTGCGGCAAGTCGACCACCGGCCGGTTGCTGACCCGGCTGCTCGAGCCGAGCGCCGGGAGCATCCGCTTCGAGGGCAAGGACATCACCCACCTGTCTCGCGCGGAGATGCGTCCGATCCGCAAAGACATCCAGATCATCTTCCAGGACCCCTACAGCTCGCTCAACCCGCGGCACACGATCGGGACGATCGTCGGGGCGCCCTTCCAGCTGCAGAAGGTCCAGACCGACGCCGGCGTGAAGAAGGCGGTCCAGGACCTGCTGGCGCTGGTGGGCCTCAACCCTGAGCACTACAACCGCTACCCGCACGAGTTCTCCGGCGGTCAGCGCCAGCGCATCGGCATCGCCCGTGCACTGACCCTCAACCCCAAGCTGCTCGTGGCGGACGAGCCGGTCTCGGCGCTCGACGTGTCGATCCAGGCGCAGGTGATCAACCTGCTCCAGGACCTGCAGCGCGAGTACAACATCGCGTTCCTCTTCATCGCCCACGACCTGGCAGTGGTCCGTCACTTCTGCCCCGAGGTCGCGGTGATGTACCTCGGCAAGATCGTGGAGATCGCCGACCGGGAGACGATCTACGCCCGGGCACACCACCCCTACACGCAGGCGCTGCTGTCGGCGGTGCCCGACGTGAAGCAGGCGGCCATCGGTGGCCGTCGTGAGCGGATCCGGCTCGAGGGCGACGTCCCGAGCCCGATCAACCCGCCGTCGGGTTGCCGGTTCCGGACCCGCTGCTCGCACGCCCAGGAGATCTGCGCCAAGGTCGAGCCTCCGCTGCTCCAGATCGGGCCCCGCCACAAGGTCGCCTGCCACTTCCCGGGCGAGCTCGGCCGTCACCCCGAGAAGCCGGTCACGGCCTCGCTCCTCGGGGTCGACAACCAGGGGTCCCCGGCTCCCGGCGAGACGCCGACAGACATCAACGTCGGCCCCGGCTACTCCGACGAGTGGTTCGACGTGCCGTCGCAGAGGATGGTCAAGGCCTGAGTCCGGTGGCGTCACCCCATCACCTACGGTGACGGGTGTGGACGGCCTCTTCGACGCAGGACCAATCTCCGGCAGGGCGACCGGTGGTGGGTCGCTGTCGGGCGCCGGGCACTCGTCGTCGCCGCTCGCCGTACGCATGCGGCCGCGCACGCTCGAGGAGCTCGTCGGCCAGGAGCAGCTGCGCGCCGAGGGGGCACCGCTGCGGCGGCTGATCGAGGGCGACCAGTCCATGTCGCTGCTCCTGTGGGGGCCGCCGGGGACCGGCAAGACCACGATCGCCGCGATCCTGAGCCAGCAGACCGACCGCCGGTTCGTCGAGGTGTCGGCCGTCTCCGCGGGCGTGAAGGAGGTGCGGGCCGCCATCGACGCCGCCCGGGCCGAGCTCGTGGCCGGCGGTGCCGAGACCGTGCTGTTCGTGGACGAGGTGCACCGCTTCAGCAAGGCCCAGCAGGACGCCCTGCTGCCGGGCGTCGAGAACCGCTGGGTCACCCTGGTCGCCGCCACGACGGAGAACCCCTTCTTCTCGGTCATCTCCCCGTTGCTCTCGCGCAGCCTGCTGCTGCGGCTGCAGTCGCTCACCGACGACGACGTCCGCGCCGTGATCGCGCAGGCCCTCACGGACGACCGTGGGCTGCGCGGCGAGTACGACCTCGACGAGGACGCCCGCGAGCACCTCGTCCGGCTCGCCGGGGGAGACGCCCGCCGTTCGCTCACCTACCTCGAGGCCGCGGCCGGAGCCGCGGCCGCCAAGGGCTCGACGGTCGTGGACCTGGCCACGGCGGAGACCGCGGTCGACCAGGCGGCGGTGCGCTACGACCGCCAGGGCGACCAGCACTACGACGTGACCAGCGCCTTCATCAAGTCGATCCGCGGCTCGGACGCCGACGCTGCCCTTCACTACCTCGCCCGGATGGTCGAGGCAGGCGAGGACCCGAGGTTCATCGCCCGCCGGCTGGTGATCCTGGCCAGCGAGGACATCGGTCTCGCCGACCCCACCGCCCTGACCACCGCGGTCGCCGCCGCCCAGGCGGTCCAGCTGATCGGGATGCCCGAGGCGCGGCTGAACCTCGCCCAGGCCACCATCGCGCTGGCGGTCGCGCCCAAGTCCAACGCCGTGACCCGAGGCATCGACGCCGCCAGCGCCGACGTCCGCGCCGGCAAGATCGGTCCGGTGCCCCCGCACCTGCGCGACGCCCACTACAGCGGTGCGAAGAAGCTCGGGCACGGCAAGAGCTACACCTACAGCCACGACGAGCCGTTCGGCATCGCGGAGCAGCAGTACGCCCCCGACGTCGTCGTCGACGCGCGCTACTACCAACCCACCGCGCTGGGGGCCGAGGCGGCCGTCAAGGAGCGTTGGGAACGGGTCCGACGTCTGGTCCGGGGCGAGAAACCCCCGCGATAGGGTCGGTCACTGTGACCCGGGACTCGATCGTGCTCGCAGCCCTGGGCGTCCTGGCCGTGCTGGCCGTGGCGCTCACGGTTGCGCTGCTGCGGACCCGTGCGCGCACGCGGCGCGAGCTCGACGCCGCGCGGGCCGAGGCGGCCCGGCTCCGGGCCCAGGTGGACGAGATCGAGCGGACCATCGTCGCGGCCCGGCCCCCGGCACCGCGGCCGCCGGCTGAGTACACCATCACCGACCTCGGCACCGCCGTCGAGCCCCAGTCCCCGCCCCGGATCGACCAGGCGCTCTTCGCCGACCTCGTCCTGCGCGAGACCGTGGTCAAGGCCGCCTCGCTTGCCCACGGCGTGCGCCGGGCGCTGGCTCCCGAGAGCCGCAACCGGATCCGGTTCGAGGTCCGCCGCGAGGTCCGGCGCTCCCGCAAGCAGCGCCGCTCCGACCTCCGCGAGGCCCGCCGCGACTGGGAGGCCCGCCAGCGTGCGGGCATGGCCGACGACGAGAACGCAGCATGAGCCGCCCCCTCTGGTTCGTCGCCGGGGCCGGCGTCGGTGTCTATGCCGTCGTCCGGGCGCGCCGCGCCGCCGAGGTCCTCACCGCCGACGGCCTGCGTGACCGCTGGAACGGCGTCGCCCTGGGGGCCCGCATGCTGCGGGACGAGGTCGCCCAGGGCCAGGTCGAGAAGGAAACAGAGTTGCGCGAGCGCTTTGGCCTCGTGCCTCATGGAAGACCAGAGCTCGAGGGCGGACGGCACCGTGCCGTGACCGCCGGCAGCACCACCGATGAAGGGGAAGGCAGCACCTGATGGACACCGCGGAGATCCGGCGGCGCTTCGTCGCGCACTTCGAACGGCACGGCCACCAGGCCGTGCCGTCCGCATCGCTGCTGCTGGACGACCCGAACCTGCTGTTCGTCAACGCCGGCATGGTGCCGTTCAAGCCCTACTTCCTGGGCCAGGAGACGCCGCCGTACGACCGGGCCGTCAGCATCCAGAAGTGCGTGCGGACCCCGGACATCGAGGACGTGGGCAAGACCACGCGGCACGGCACCTTCTTCGAGATGTGCGGCAACTTCTCCTTCGGCGACTACTTCAAGGAAGGCGCCATCGAGCTGGCGTGGGAGCTCTCCACGCGTCCCGTCGCCGACGGTGGCTGGGGCTTCGAGGAGAGCCGCCTCTACCCGTCGATCCTCGAGGGTGACGACGAGGCGTTGGGGCTCTGGAAGAAGGTCACCGGTCTGCCCGACGACCGGATCATCCGCCTCGGGCCCAAGGAGAACTACTGGTCCATGGGCGTGCCCGGCCCGGGCGGCCCCTGCTCGGAGATCCTCTACGACCGCGGCCCGGCCTACGGACCGGACGGCGACTTCAGCGCAGAGGACCGCTACCTGGAGTTCTGGAACCTCGTCTTCATGCAGGACGAGCTGAGTGCCGTGCGCTCCAAGGACGACTTCGACATCTCCGGCTCGCTGCCGAAGAAGAACATCGACACCGGCATGGGCCTCGAGCGGGTCGCCTTACTCACCCAGGGGAAGGAGAACATGTACGAGATCGACGTCATGTTCCCCGTGATCGAGCGTGCCGCGGAGCTCACCGGCCGCCGGTACGGCGCCGACCACGCTGACGACGTCCGCTTCCGCGTGGTGGCCGACCACATCCGCTCCTCCATGATGCTCATCGGTGACGGCGTCACGCCCGGCAACGACGGCCGTGGCTACGTGCTCCGCCGGCTGCTGCGCCGCGCGGTGCGCTCGATGCGCCTGCTCGGCTTCGAGGACCGGGCGCTGCCCGAGCTCGTCCCGATCAGCCGCGACAAGATGGGGGAGACCTACACCCAGCTCCACCGCGACTGGGACCGGATCTCCACCGTGGCGTACGCCGAGGAGGACGCGTTCCGGCAGACCCTCAAGGCCGGCACCGCGATCTTCGACCTGGCCACCACCGAGGTGAAGCAGGGCGGCGACGCCCAGCTCTCCGGCACCAAGGCCTTCGCGCTGCACGACACCTACGGCTTCCCGATCGACCTCACCCTCGAGATGGCCTCGGAGCAGGGGCTTTCCGTGGACGAGGAGGGCTTCCGGCGGCTGATGACCGAGCAGCGCGACCGCGCCAAGGCGGACGCCCGCTCCAAGAAGGGCCAGCACGTCGACGCCAGCGCCTACCGCTCGGTCGCCGACTCGATCGGGCGCGCCGTCGAGTTCACCGGCTACGCCGAGGTCGTCACCGAGGCCTCGGTCCGCGGCATCGTCGCGGCGGGGGGAGTCGTGCAGTCCGCCCGCGAGGGTGACGACATCGAGCTGGTCCTCGACCGCACCCCGTTCTACGCCGAGGGCGGCGGACAGCTCGCCGACCAGGGCGTCATCGAGCTCGAGAACGGCGCTCGCCTCGAGGTGCGCGACGTCCAGTCGCCGATCACCGGGCTGATCGTCCACCAGGCCACGGTCCTGTCCGGCGAGGTCGTCGTCGGCACCGGCGCCCAGGCGCTCGTCGACATCGAGCGACGACGCTCCATCTCGCGCTCCCACACGGCCACCCACATGGTGCACAAGGCCTTCCGCGAGGCGTTGGGCGACACCGCCACCCAGGCGGGGTCCGAGAACTCCCCGGGCCGGTTCCGCTTCGACTTCTCCGCGACCGGCGCGGTCCCGACCTCCGTCATGGCCGACGTCGAGGCGCGGGTCAACGACCTGGTGCTGGCCGACCTCGCGGTCCACGCCGAGCTGATGACCCAGGACGAGGCCGTGAAGTCCGGCGCGATGGCACTGTTCGGCGAGAAGTACGGCGACCAGGTGCGGGTCATCTCCGTCGGTGACTGGGCGCGCGAGCTGTGCGGCGGCACCCACGCCGAGCGCTCCGGCAACTTGGGCGTGATCAAGCTCCTCGGCGAGTCCTCCATCGGCTCCGGCGTACGCCGCGTGGAGGCGCTGGTGGGCGGCGACGCGTACCGTTTCCTCGCCCGCGAGCACGTGCTGGTCGCGCAGCTCTCCGAGGCGCTCAAGGTGCGTCCCGAGCAGCTGCCGGAGCGGGTCAACGACATCGTGGAGAAGCTGCGTGCCGCCGAGAAGGAGATCGAGAAGGTCCGGGTCGGCCAGCTGCTGGCCGCCGGTGGCGAGCTCGCCGCCGGGGCCGCCGACATCGCCGGCGTCAACGTGGTCGCACACCGGGCCGACGGCGCGGGTGGTGGCGACGTGCGCACGCTGGCGCTCGACGTCCGTGGCCGGTTGCCCGCCGGTCGTCCGGGTGCCGTCGTGATCATCGGCACCCAGTCGATCTCAGGGGGGGACGTCAAGGTCGCCGTCGTGGCGGCCGTCAACGACGAGGCGCGGGTTCGCGGCGTCAGCGCCAACGACCTGGTCCGTGCCGTCGGCCCGCTGCTCGGCGGCAAGGGGGGCGGCAAGGACGACGTGGCACAGGGCGGCGGCAACGACGCGTCCCGGATCGACGAGGCGCTCGCGCTCGTGCCGACCGAGGTCGCGCGCCGGGCCGGGACCTGACCGCGTTGCGCCACGGCGTGCGCCTCGGGATCGACCCGGGAGACGCCCGGATCGGGGTCGCGCGCAGCGACCCGTCCGGGTTGCTGGCGACCCCCGTGGAGACCGTGCGCCGCGGCCGGGGCGACGTGGCCCGGATCGCTGCGATCCTCGCCGAGGAAGACGCCGTCGAGGTGGTCGTCGGGCTGCCCCGTTCCCTGTCCGGGGGTGAGGGCCCGGCCGCGGCCAAGGCCCGCGAGTTCGCGGCCGCGCTGGCCCGCCGGATCGCGCCGGTCCCGGTGCGCCTGTGCGACGAGCGGCTCACCACGGTTTCGGCGGAGGCTATGCTGCGCGACCGAGGGCGCAAGGGCAGCAAACGCCGCGAGGTGGTCGACCAGGCCGCCGCCGTCGTGATCCTGCAGAACGCCCTGGACACTGAGCGCGCGTCGGGGGTTGCGCCGGGCGAGATCGTCGAGGAGACCCATGACTGAGCACCCGCAGGACACCTACGAGGATCAGGCCCCGCCGGCCGAGGGTGGGCGGCGTCGCAAGCGTCGCAGCGTCCCGGGCTGCCTGGCGGTCCTGATCGCGCTGGCGGTCGTCGCCGGCGGTTTCTACTTCGTGGTGACCAAGGGTGTCGACGCGATCTCCGACAAGTTCTTCTCCTCCGCCGAGGACTTCGAGGGTCCCGGCAAGGGCAAGGTCACGTTCGAGGTCGTCGAGGGTGACGTCGTCGCCCAGATCTGCCGCAACCTCAAGAAGAAGGTCGTCGTCGCCTCCGTCGACGCCTGCATCGGGGCCGCCAACGCCAACCCGGACTCCAGCACGATCCAGGTCGGCATGTACCCGATGAAGAAGGAGATGGCGGCCGAGGACGCCATCGACATCCTGGTCGACCCCGACAACATCATCCGCAACAACGTGACCGTCCCCGAGGGGCTGCGCGTGGAGGAGATCGTGGCGATCCTCTCCAAGAGCAGCGGCTACCCGGCTGCGGACTTCGAGGCGGTCCTCGACGATCCGGCCGAGATCGGTCTGCCCGACTACGCCGAGGGCAACCCCGAGGGCTACCTGTTCCCGTCCACCTACGACTTCGGCAAGAAGGAGACTCCCGTCAGCATGCTGACGGCGATGGTGGACCGCTGGGAGCAGGCGGCGACGGACGCCGACCTGGAGGCGGCTGCCACGCGCCTCGGGTTCACGCCGGCCGAGCTGATGGTCATCGCGAGCCTGATCGAGGCCGAGGGCCGGGGCGACGACATGCCCAAGATCTCGCGGGTCATCTTCAACCGGCTGACCGGCCCCGGGGACCGGCAGGGGACCAACGGCCTCCTCCAGATCGACGCCACGGTCAACTACGCGGCCGACAACGAGCTCGCGGCGGTGCCGACCGAGGCCGACCTCGAGATCGACTCGCCGTACAACACCTACAAGTACCCCGGCCTGCCGCCGACCCCCATCGAGGCGCCCGGCGACGCGGCGATCCAGGCGGCGGCCAACCCGGTCGAAGGCGACTGGTACTACTACGTGACCGTCAACCTGGCGACCGGTGAGACCAAGTTCGCGGAGACCTACGACGAGTTCCTCCAGTACAAGGACGAGCTCCGCGAGTACTGCGAGAACGAGTCCGAAGGCGCCTGCTGACCGCGTGATGACGACCGTGGACCGGCGCTGCGGCGTCCTCGGGGACCCTGTTGCGCACTCGCTGTCGCCGGTGCTTCACCGGGCGGGCTACGACGCCCTCGGCCTGCCCTGGGAGTACGACGCCCACCGGGTCCCGGCCGGGGGACTGGCCGGTTTCCTGGCCGGCCTCGACGAGACCTACCGCGGGCTGTCCCTGACGATGCCCCTGAAGCGTGAGGCGTTGGCCGTCGTCGCCGACGTGACCGCCCGTGCGGTCCTTGCCGGGTCCGCGAACACCCTGCTGCTCGAGGACGGACGCGCGGTCCTCGCCGACAACACCGACCTCCCGGGCGCGGTCGCGGCGGTACGCGAGCGCTATGCCGGGCCGGTCGGCGCGGGCACGGTGCTCGGCGGCGGCGCCACCGCCGCGGCGACCGGCCTCGCGTTGTGCGAGCTGGGCGCGGCGACGGTGACCTTCCTGGTCCGCTCACCCGAGCGCGCGACCGAGGCGGTGGCAGCAGTGGCGGCGCACCCGTCCGGGCCGGAGGTCCGCGTCGGCTCGCTCTCCGGGGACCCGGTCACCGGCGAGGTCGTCGTGTCGACCATCCCCGCCGACGCCCAGGACGCCGAGCTCGTCGCCCGCTGCGCCGGGGCCGCTGTGGTCTTCGAGGCGCTCTACGATCCGTGGCCGACCCCGCTGGCCGAGTCCGCCGCAGGCCGGGTGCTGGTCGGCGGCCTCGACCTGCTGGTGCACCAGGCGTTGCTCCAGTTCGCCCTGTTCACAGGTCATGAGGTCCCGGTGGCGGTGCTGCGGGAGGCCGGCGAGGCGGCGCTGGAGCTCCGCCGGGCGCCCGGGTGACCGGCCACGTCGACACCGCGGCGGCCGCGGCCGTCCTGTGTGGCCTCGGCGGCCTGCTGGTGCCACTGCTGATCGCCCGGGTGCCCGAGCCCGCCCTGGAGCCCGAGCCGGTCGAGGGCGACGAGCCGAAGACGCCGTACGCCGTCGTCGCCGCACGGCCCCGCCTGGCGCTGTGGTGCGCTGCCGCGGCCGCCGTGGCCGGGGCGGTCGTCGGGCTCTCCGTCGGCTGGGTCTGGCCGTTGCTCTTCCTGCTGCCGCTGGTCCCCGTCGGGGTCGCCCTCTCGGTCATCGACTGGCACACCCACCTGCTGCCCAGCCGTGTGGTCCTCCCCGCACTGGGGGCCACGGTCGTGCTGGCGGGCGTCTGCTGGCTGGTGACCCGCGACACCGACGCGCTGGTGCGGGCGGCGATCGGCCTGATGGCCGTCCGCTCGCTGTTCTGGCTGCTGTGGTCGATCCGGGCGTCCGGCATGGGCTTCGGCGACGTCCGGCTGTCGGCGCTGCTCGGGTTCGCCCTCGGACACCTGGGCTGGGGAGAGCTGCTCCTGGGCGTCTACAGCGGGTTCCTGGTCTTCGCCCTGCCGGGTCTGCTGATCGCCGTCGTCCGGCGCGACCGGCAGCTGCTCCGCACCGCGTTCCCGTTCGGACCGTTCATGCTCCTGGGCGCCCTGGTCGGGATCGCGCTGGGTCCGGCGCTCTGGGCAAATCTCGTCACTGGGTGACCGCCCGGCCGCGCCGCAGCGGGGATGAAAGACTGGCCCCATGCTGCGTTGGCTCACCGCGGGCGAGTCCCACGGCCCGTCCCTGGTCGCGATCCTCGAAGGGCTGCCCGCCCATGTCCTGGTGACGACCGCCGATCTCCAGGACTCCCTGGCCCGGCGCCGCCTCGGCCACGGCCGCGGTGCCCGGATGAAGTTCGAGCAGGACGAGGTCGCGATCGTCGGCGGCGTACGCCACGGCGAGAGCCAGGGCGGCCCCGTCGCGGTCCAGATCGGCAACACCGAGTGGCCCAAGTGGGAGCGGGTGATGTCGGCCGACCCCGTCGACCCGGTCGAGCTGGACGCCCTGGCCCGCAACGCCCCGCTGACCCGGCCCCGGCCCGGTCACGCCGACCTGGTCGGCATGCAGAAGTACGCCTTCGACGAGGCCCGACCAGTGCTGGAGCGGGCCTCCGCCCGCGAGACCGCGGCACGGGTCGCCCTCGGCCGGGTGGCCAGCAACTTCCTCGAGCAGGCCGTGGGGGCCCGCCTGGTCTCGCACGTCGTCGAGCTGGGCGGCGTCCCCGCGCCCGCGGGCTTCGTGCCGCTCCCGGACGACGTGGCCCGACTCGACGACGACCCGGTGCGCTGCCTCGACCCGGAGGCGTCGGCCGCGATGGTGGCCGCGATCGACCAGGCCCACAAGGACGGCGACACCCTCGGCGGCGTGGTCGAGGTCGTCGTGCACGGGCTGCCGCCCGGTCTCGGCTCCCACGTGCACTGGGACCGACGGCTGGACTCGCGGCTCGCCGGAGCACTCATGGGCATCCAGGCGATCAAGGGCGTCGAGATCGGCGACGGGTTTCAGCTGGCGGCGACACCGGGCTCGCAGGCGCACGACGAGATCGTGCCGACGGCGGACGGCCTGCGTCGCACCAGCGGCCGCTCCGGCGGCACCGAGGGCGGCATGAGCACCGGTGAGGTGCTCCGGGTGCGGGCCGCGATGAAGCCCATCGCCACGGTGCCGAAGGCGCTGCGCACCGTCGACGTCAGCACCGGGGAGGAGACCGTCGCCCACCACCAGCGCTCCGACGTCTGCGCCGTGCCTGCGGCCGGCATCGTCGCCGAGGCCATGGTCGCGCTGGTCCTCGCCGAGGCCGTGCTCGAGAAGTTCGGCGGCGACTCCGTGCAGGAGACCCGGCGCAACGCCCAGAGCTACCTGGACACCCTGAGGTACAAGTGACCGGTCCGCGCGCCGTCCTGGTCGGACCGATGGGCGCGGGCAAGACCACGGTCGCCCGGCTCCTCGCCGCGGCGTGGGGAGTCCCCGCGCGCGACACCGACGAGGACGTGGTGGCCGCGGAGGGTCGAAGCATCTCCGACATCTTCGTCGACTCCGGCGAGGAGCACTTCCGGGCCCTCGAGGCGAAGGCCGTCGCCGACGCCCTCGCCGGCCACGACGGCGTGCTCGCCCTGGGTGGGGGAGCGGTCCTCGACCCGGCGACCCGCGACCTGCTGGCGGGCCACCCGGTGGTCTTCCTGCGCGTCGGCCTGGCCGACGCGGTGAAGCGGGTCGGGCTGGGGTCCGCGCGGCCGCTCCTGCTCGGCAACGTGCGCGGCCGGATCAAGGCGCTCCTCGACGAGCGCACCCCCATCTACGAGTCCGTGGCCACGCTGGTGGTCGACACCGACGGCAAGAGCCCGGAGGATGTCGCTCGCGAGGTCGTGGAAGGACTGACATGAGCGAGAGCGTGCTGGCGGTGACCGGTGCTGCGCCGTACGACGTGGTCGTCGGCTCCGGGGTCTCCTCACGCGTCGTCGACCTGCTCGGCCCGGACGTGCAGCGGGTGGCCGTGATCTACCCCGAGCACCTCCAGTACCTGGCGGACCCGGTGCTCGACGCCCTCCGCCGGCTCCATGAGGTGACGGTGCTGCCGGTCCCCGACGGCGAGCAGGCGAAGACGCCGGCCGTTGCCGCTTCCTGCTGGGAAGCCCTCGGCGAGGCCGGCTTCACGCGTTCCGACGCCGTCGTGACCGTCGGCGGCGGCGCCACCACCGACCTGGGTGGCTTCGTCGCCGCCACCTGGCTGCGTGGCGTCCGGGTCGTGCACGTGCCGACGACGCTGCTGGGCATGGTCGACGCCGCCGTCGGCGGCAAGACCGGGGTCAACACCCGCTCCGGGAAGAACCTGGTCGGCTCGTTCCACGAGCCCTCCGGCGTCCTCTGTGACCTCGACCTGCTCGCGACCCTGCCCCGCGCCGACTTCGTCGCCGGGCTCGGCGAGGTCGTCAAGTGCGGCTTCATCGCCGACCCTGCCATCCTCGACCTGATCGAGACGACGCGGCCCGAGGACCTCGTGCCCGGCTCTCCGGTCGTCAGGGAGCTGGTCGAGCGCGCGATCCAGGTCAAGATCGACGTCGTGGTCGGCGACCTGCGCGAGCGTGGCGGCACCGACGGGCACCCCGGCCGCGAGGCTCTCAACTACGGCCACACGCTTGCCCACGCCATCGAACGGGCCGAGTCGTACGACGTCCGGCACGGCGAGGCGGTCGCCGTCGGGTGTGTCTTCGTCGCCGAGCTGGCGCGGCTCGCGTGCGGGCTCGACCCGGCGCTGGTCGACCGCCACCGCACGGTCCTGGAGCGGGTCGGGCTGCCGGTCAGCTACGACGGTGCGGGCTTCGACAGCCTCCACGCCGCGATGCGCGTCGACAAGAAGACCCGGGGCTCCCAGCTCCGGTTCGTCGTGCTGACCGGGCTGGCCGAGCCGGTGATCCTCGCCGGTCCGAGCGAGGAGCACTTGCGGGCGGCGTACGCCCTCGTGAGCGGGGGAGCCGCATGAAACGCAAGGTGCTGGTCCTGAACGGGCCCAACCTGGGCCGCCTCGGGCGCCGCCAGCCCGAGATCTACGGCACCACCACCCTGGCGGAGCTCGCCGAGCTCTGCCGCGGCTGGGGCCGGGACAACGGGCTCGACGTCGAGGTGATGCAGACCAACCACGAGGGCGAGATGCTCGACTGGCTCAACAAGGCCGCCGACGAGAGCACCCCGGTGGTGCTCAACGCCGGCGCCTGGACGCACTACTCGTGGGCGATCTTCGAAGCCTGTGCTCAGCTCACCGCCCCCCTCGTGGAGGTACACCTCTCCGACCCGGCCCAGCGGCCCGAGGAGTTCCGGCACACGTCGGTCGTCACGCCGCACGCCGTCCGGGCGATCGCCGGGCACGGCGTCGACGGCTACCGGATGGCGCTGGAGTCCCTCGCGCAGGGCTGAACCTCGCTAGGTTGGTGCCATGGACACCGCCCGAGCGGTGGCCGGACGGTTCACCGTGATCGTGGCACTCGGGCTCGGGCTGGGTGTGCTGGTCGGCGGCGTCGTCGGCCGCCTGATGATGTTTCTGCTCATTCGCCTGAACCCCGAGAACGTCGGTGCGGTCAGTGACGACGGCTTCGTGATGGGGCAGTTCACCGTGTCCGGCTCGCTGAACCTGCTCGCGGTCGGCGGATTCCTCGGTCTGGTCGGTGGCGTCGTGTACGCCGGCGCGCGCCACCTCACCTTCGGGCCGCTCTGGTTCCGGCTGACCTCGGTGACGCTGGGGGCCGCGCTCCCGATGGGTTCCCAGATCGTCAGCACGGAGGGAGTGGACTTCACGCTGCTGTCGCCGCCGGAGCTGGCGGTGGCGATGTTCGTCGGCATCCCGGGCCTCTACGGCCTCTTGCTCTCGGTGGTGGCCGAGCGAGTGGTGGCGCCACCACCGGTCTCGTGGGGCGCGATGGAGCCGCTTCGGTGGGTCTTGCGGGCCGGAGCGACGCTTTTGCTCGCCGCTGCCCTCGTGGACCTCGTCCGCGACCTGACCGCCCTGAGCTGAGGAACCGTCCCGCGCCGGCTCCCGTCCCACCCGCACCACAGGACGAGGGAAGCGACGGGACCATGGAAAACAGCGTGACGGTGAGCGTGCGGAGCCTGCTGCTGGCAGGACTGGTGCTGATGGGGCTGGTGACGGCCTACCTGGTGGGCGCGAGCGGCGACGCCGTCACCGCGCCGGCCCAGGCGGCAGAGCAGGAGACGCCGCCGGCGAAGAGCCAACGCGTCGTCGCCATGGTCGGCGAGGGCGAGGCGACCGCGGTCCCCGACCAGATGTCGTTCGCCCTCTCCGTCAGCACGAAGCGGCTCGAGCTCGACGAGGCCCTGGCGTCGTCCAGCCGGACCCTGCGGCGCGTGCTCGGGGTGCTGGAGCAGCACGGCGTCGAGGCCCGTGACGTGCAGACGACCGGCCTCTCGATGTACCCCGAGTACGCCTACCACTCCTATGCGCCGCCGACGCTGACCGGCTACCGGGTCACCCAGCGCGCCAAGGTCGAGATCGACGAGCTGGAGGTCGGTGGCCGGGCCGTCGCGGCCGCGATCGACGCCGGGGGCAACGGCGTCCGGGTCCGCGACATCCGGCTCCAGGTCGGCGACCCCGAGGCGGTGCTCGAGAAGGCCCGCGACGCGGCGGTCGAGGCGGCCACCGCCAAGGCCGAGCAGTACGCCGCCGCGACCGACCAGGAGCTGGGCGACGTGGTGACCATCCGTGAGGTCGGCGGACCCGCCGCGCAACGACGCTCGCCGCTCGCCGGCGTGGCCTACCAGTCGGCCGACCTGTCCCGGGCGACCTCCCTCCCGGTGCGGGCGGGCAAGGACGACCTCAGGGTGCGCATCGAGGTGGTGTGGGCCTTCCAGTAACCTGCGCCCATGGCATCGACCAACGACCTCAAGAACGGCATGGTTCTCAACATCGACGGGCAGCTCTGGGCCGTCGTGGAGTTCCAGCACGTCAAGCCCGGCAAGGGCCCGGCCTTCGTGCGCACCAAGCTGAAGAACGTGGAGTCCAACAAGACCGTCGACAAGACGTTCAACGCGGGCACCAAGGTGGAGACCGCGACGGTCGACCGCCGCACCATGCAGTACCTCTACAACGACGGCACGTCGTACGTCTTCATGGACACCGGCAACTACGAGCAGCTCGAGATCTCGCCCGAGATCGTCGGCGGCAACTCCAACTTCCTGCTCGAGAACCAGGACGCCGTGGTCGCCACCAACGACGGCCGCGTCCTGTTCATCGAGCTGCCCGCCTCCGTCGAGCTCGTCGTGACCTTCACCGAGCCCGGGCTCGCCGGTGACAGCGCGACCGGCCGCACGAAGCCGGCGACCCTCGAGACCGGCCACGAGATCCAGGTGCCGCTGTTCATCAACCAGGGCGAGAAGGTCAAGGTCGACACTCGCGACTCCTCCTACATGGGGCGCGTCAAGTCCTGATGGTGACGAACTGATGGCTGCTCGCTCCAAGGCCCGCAAGCGGGCGCTCGACGTGCTGTTCGCCTCCGAGCTGCGCGGCGACGCCCCCGTCGCGGCGCTGGACGCGGCCATCGCCGAGGGCGACGGACCCACCAACGACTACACCGCCGTGCTGGTGCGCGGCGTCGTCGAGCACCAGGCCCGCATCGACGAGCTGCTCTCGCAGTACTCCGAGGGCTGGACCCTCGACCGGATGCCCGCCGTGGACCGCAACGTGCTCCGGCTGGGCGTCTACGAGATGTTGTACGCCGACGACGTGCCGGACGCGGTGGCCGTGAGCGAGGCGATGTCGCTCGTCCGGGACCTCTCCACCGACGACTCGCCGGCGTTCGTGAACGGCGTCCTCGGCAGCATCCTGCGCAACAAGCCGACGGTGTGAACTCCCCCCTCCCGGGGTACACCCCTACGGGGACCGAGGGAGAGGGAGCAGCATGGGAACACTGACGGAAGACGCCGGACGCATGGGCCGGCAGGCGCACTCGAGCGACTGGCTGGACCACGCGGTGCGGGCGGGACTCGTGGCCTACGGCCTGGTCCACCTGATGATCGCGTGGCTGGCGCTGCAGCTGGCCTTCGGCGACCAGGAGAAGTCGGCGTCCAGCACCGGTGCCCTGCACGCCCTTGCCGGCCAGCCGTTCGGCCAGGTGCTGGTCTGGCTGGTCGCCATCGGCATGTTCATCCTCGTGGCGTGGCGCCTGCTCGAGGCGGCGCTCGGGCACCGGGACGAGGACGGCGCCAAGCGCGTCCGCAAGCGGCTCGGCTCCTTGGGCAAGGCGATCATCTACGCCTCGATCGGGGTCAGCGCCCTCAAGATCGCCATCGGCTCGGGCTCGAAGGGCGGCGGGTCCGACTCGACGACCGCCAAGCTGATGGACCTGCCCGCCGGGCAGTGGATCGTCGGTGCCGTCGGCCTCGCCATCATCGCGTACGGCGCGAGCCTCGTCGTGCGGGCCTGGAACGACAAGTTCGCCGAGCACCTGGACGGCAAGGGCAAGAGCGGCGACTCCGGATCGGCGTACCTGTTGTTCGGGAAGATCGGCTACAACGCCAAGGGCATCGCCATCGGGATCGTCGGAGGCCTGTTCGTCTACGCCGCCGTCACGCACGAGGCCCAGAAGTCCGGTGGCCTCGACCAGGCGCTGCAGACCGTCCTCGAGCAGCCGTTCGGTCCCTACCTGCTGGCCGCGATGGCCGCCGGTATCGCCTGCTACGGGCTCTTCTGCTTCGCCCGCGCCCGGCACCTGTCGCGCTGAGCCTCGCCCGGCTTGCCCGGGCCTGACAGGCTGGCCCCATGACGACACATGAGGTCGACGTGGTGGTCCTGGGGCTCGGGCCGGGTGGCGAGTACGCCGCCCAGAAGCTCGCCGAGGCGGGCCTCGAGGTGGTGGGGGTCGAACGCGACCTGGTCGGCGGGGAGTGCCCGTTCTACGGCTGCATCCCGTCGAAGATGATGATCCGCGCCGCCGACCTGGTCGCGGAGTCCCGCCGGGCGCGGACCCTGGCCGGCGAGGTCGACGTACGCCCGGACTGGAGCCTGGTCGCCGAGCGGATCGACAAGCAGGCCACCAACCACTGGAACGACGAGTCCCACGTGACCCGGCTCGAGGGCGCCGGGGTGCGGATCGTCCGTGGCCACGGCCGGCTCGACGGTCCCGGCCGGGTGACGGTCGGCGAGGACGCCTACGTCGCCGCCCGCGGTGTCGTCCTCAACTCCGGGACCGCACCGGCCACGCTGCCGATCGACGGGCTGGAGGGCACCCCCTACTGGACCAACCGCGAGGTCGTCCGGCTGACCGAGCTCCCGGCGTCGCTCGCGGTGATCGGTGGCGGCCCGATCGGCGCGGAGCTGTCGCAGGCGTTCTCGCGGTTCGGGGTGAAGGTGACCGTGATCGAGGTGTTCGAGCGGATCCTGGGGCCCGAGGAGCCGGAGGCGGCCGCGGTCGTGGCCCGGATCTTCGCGGACGAGGGCATCGAGGTGCTCACCGGCGCGACGATCTCCCGGGTCGAGCACGACGGCGGTTTTCGGATCCACCTCGCCGACCGGGTGGTCGAGAGCGACCAGCTGCTGGTGGCGGCCGGACGACGGCCCCACCTCTCCGACATCGGTCTCGAGACGGTGGGCCTCGACCCGTCGGCGAAGTCCGTCGACACCGACGAACGGATGCGGGCGGCGGAGCGGCTCTGGGCGGTGGGCGACATCACCGGCAAAGGTGCGTTCACCCACGTGTCGATGTACCAGGCAGCCGTGGTCGTGCGCGACGTCCTCGGGGAGGATGGCCCGTGGGCCGACTACCGCGCGGTCAGCCGGGTCACCTTCACCGACCCGGAGGTGGGATCGGTGGGCCTCACCGAGAAGCAGGCGCGCGAGCAGGGGCTGCGGGTGGTCGTCGGGCACGCCGACCTCACCGAGTCGAGCCGTGGCTGGATCCACCAGGCCGGCAACGACGGCATCCTCAAGCTGGTCGCGGACAGCGACCGCGGGATCCTCGTCGGGGCCACCTCGGTCGGGCCGTCCGGGGGAGAGGTCCTGGGCCTCCTCGCGGCGGCCGTGCACGCCGAGATCCCCGTGGCGACGCTGCGCGGCATGCACTTCGCCTACCCCACCTTCCACCGCGCCATCGAAACCGCCCTGGCCGATCTGGTTTAGTCGGCGCCGGCAGCGGTCATGGTCTTGACAGGGCGTGCGCCGAGACGCGTGGGTCCGTCCATGTGCACGATTGGGGAGGAACTCCGATGTCGCAGTACCCGTCCGACGAGCCGGACACCAGCGAGCGGCTCTACACGCACGAGGAGTTCAACGCCTACACCGAGGCCCGCCTGCGCCAGGCCGAGCCGCCCGCCCCGGCTCCGGCCGACCCGCTGACCGACCCGCTGCCCGGCTCCGGTCGCCGCGCTGCCCCCCAGCCGACGCACCTGGCGCCCGCCGCGGCCGTGCCGTCGACCGCCGCCCCCGTCCGCGCCGAGGGCGAGGAGCCCCGCCGGTTCATGACTGCGACCGACTTCCTCGACCGCCGTGCCGACCAGGTCGAGATCGGCCCCGCCACCTGGGGTTGGCGGGGCAAGGTGCGCCGCTGGACCGGCGGCGCGATCAGCCCCAAGATGGGCCGCGCCGAGCTGGACCACGAGACGGACCGTCGGGCCATCCAGAACGACTTCGACGGGCCGCGCACGATCGCGTTCCTCAACCCCAAGGGCGGTGCCGCCAAGACGACCGGGGTGCTCGCCGCCGGCTACACGTTCGGCACCGTGCGCGGTGGCGGCGTCGTCGCCTGGGACAACAACGAGACCCGGGGGACGCTCGGCATCCGTGGCACCCGCAGCACGCACCGCAACACCACCCGGGAGCTGCTGGAGGACCTCGAGAAGTTCCGGGACGTCTACCAGGCTCGGATCGGTGACCTCGGCGCGTTCGTGCGCTCGCAGGGCGACGCCCACTTCGACGTCCTGGCCTCGGACGAGCGCCCCGACGTGACCGGCACCATCCGGGCCACGGACTTCAGTGCGGTCCACCAGCTGCTCGAGCGGTTCTACCGGCTGATCCTGATCGACACCGGCAACAACATGCGCGCCGAGAACTGGCTCGCCGCGGCCGAGACCGCCGACCTGCTCGTCGTCACCAGCACGGTCCGCGAGGACACCGGCTACAGCGGTCTCTGGATGCTCGACGCCCTGCAGGAGTCGGGCTACGAGAACCTCAAGCACAAGACGGTGACCGTCCTGTCCGACCCCTCGTCGCACGTCGACCAGCAGCTCGCCCACGACCTCACCCAGGTCTACGAGCAGCGGACCAAGGCGGTCTACCGCGTGCCCTACGACCCGGCGCTCGTGGCCGGCTCGGTGGTGCCCTACGCCCAGCTCTCCGAGGGCACCCGGATGGCGTGGCTCAAGGCCTGCGCAGGGATGGCCGAGCTGCTCTGAGCAGCTCCGGTCAGGCCGCGGTGCGCCCCAGCCGGTACCACTGCGGGGCGTAGCGGCGTACCTGCTTGCGCAGGTTGCCCGTGTCGGCCGGCTGGACGTCGAGCATGGTCCAGCCGGGGAACGCCCGGAGGATGTCGTCCTGGTCGGCGCCGCGGGGCAGCAAGGGGTTGTGGTGCTTCTGGAAGCTGAACATCAGCACCGTCGCGTTCGGCGTGGCGAGGTCGGTGACACCGGCACCCATGCCGGCGCGTGTGGCGTCGTTGAGCCCCTGGAAGCAGCCGACGTCCACGAACAGCTCGAAGTCCTTCCCGACGCCGCTGCCGGCCAGGTGACCGACGTCGCCGAGGACGTACCGGCTGCTCTCGCCGCCCCGGTCGATCGCGATGTCCACGGCGATCCGGGCGCTGTCGACGCCCATGACGTCCCAGCCGCGCTCGTTGAGCTGGCGGGTGTGCGCGCCCGTCCCGCACCCGAGGTCGAGGGCACGGCCCAGGGGACGCGACCGCCCGGCCTCCTCGCGGTCGAGGAGCCGCTGGAACTCGGCATGGGCCTCGTCACCGGTCCGCTCCCACGGCTTGATCCCCAGGCGGTAAGCAACGGCATATCCGGCGCCCATGAAGGCCCCTCACCTTGGCCCGGGTGATACCCGGACGTACTCCTTGACCGTACTCCTGTGCCGGGGCTCCTCACGCCACGGCGGATCAGGCCCCGGCGGCACCCCAGCCGTGCCACCGGTCGACGGTGATCCACGCGCTGACGCGGGGGCTGTCGCGCTTCGGGTACGGCTGGTCGCGGTAGTGGGTGCTGAGCCGGTCGATGTCGACCAGTCCCTCGTCGTCGCGGAGCTCGGTGACGCGGCCGACGAGGGAGACGTGGGTGTACCAGCTGTCCTCGTCGAGCGCGGTCAGCGTGACCCGCGGGTCGTCGCGCAGGTGCTGGAGCCGCTTGCGCGTCACGTCCATGTTCACCAGCACCCGGTCGTCGTCCTCCAGGAGGTACCACGTCGCCACCGACACCGGCTGGCCGTCGGCGCGCAGGGTCGTGACCACGGCGGGGTTGGGCTTGGCCAGCAGGGCGCGGACCTGGTCGGGGAAGGGCAGGGTGGGCACGGATCCTCCTGGTGGTGGGCGTCGCTCCACCCTAGGCAGGCCGCGTCAACGGTTCCCGAGCAGCCACTGGCGGGCGTGGTCGAACCCCTCCAGGTTCCCGTCGTCGTCGGGGGCGAGCCCGGTCCGGTCGCCTGCGGCGATCCGGCCGGCGAAGTAGTCGGCCTAGTTCGCCCAGCGCCAGCGCAGGAACGCGGCCACGTGCTCGCTGACCTCGGCGTCCGGCACCGGCCCTCCGGCGCTGCTGTACGCCGCCAGCATGGGCGCCGCGTCCTCCAGGCCGCCGAGGTACATCGCAGCCGAGGCCAGGTCGTAGAGGAGCGGGCCGTTGACGCAGGAGCCCCAGTCGATGAGCCCGACCACGTCGCCGTCCCGCAGGAACGCCTCCGGCGTCGGGTCACCGTGGCAGATCCCGAGGGTGAGGTCACGCGGGTCGAGGGCGGCCACGGCCACGACGGCGTCGCGCACCAGGTCGCGCACCTCCTCGTCGATCGCCAGGTGGGGCGCGTCCGGCTCCACCCACGGAAACTCCCACGCACCCGTCGCGCGCGAGCCCAGGGTCGACCGGTGCGCCGCCGCGAGCGTGCGGCCGATCGCCTCCGCGTCACCGGGAGCGTCACCGGTCAGCTCCTCGCCCGGGACCGCCGCCAGGACCACGAGTCGTCCGGCGGCGATCTCCAGCGTCGCCCGGCCGTCGGCCAGTGGCCGGTGGGCACCCGTACGGAGGCCGGTGCCTCCCGCGAGCCGGGCAGCGTCCACCCCGGCGAGCAGGTGGTGTCCCTCGGGATCGGGCACCCACTTCGCGATGCTCCGAGTCCCGTCGTGGTCGACCCACCAGGTCCGCGAGTTCATGCCCCCGTCGAGGGGAGTGGTCGTCACCTCGACCCAGCCCCAGGCCGGGCCGAGCGTCGCGGTCAGCGTGGCGTCGTCGAGCACGGTCCGCAGTGTCCCACCCCTCGCGCCGGTTGCCCGGAGGCCCGCGCCGGGTGCTAGCGTGTGCCCCGATCGACATCCTTTAACGAGCCGTCCTGTGAGGCGGAGAAGGAGGTCCGGCAGGCCTTTGTGTGCCCAGACTGCCATCCCCGACGACGGTCGTACCGTCCTCGATGCCCGTGACATCGGCCGGGCCCTCACCCGGATCTCCCACGAGATCCTCGAGCGCAACCGCGGCGCCCGCGACCTGGTGCTGCTCGGCATCCCGAGTCGCGGGGTCCCGCTGGCCCGCCGGATCGCCGCGAAGATCTCCTCCGTCGAGGGGTACGACGTCCCGGTCGGCTCGCTCGACATCACGATGTACCGCGACGACCTGCGGCTGAAGCCGGCCCGCACCCTGTTGCCGACCGAGATCCCGCCCGGAGGCGTCGACGCCAAGACCGTCGTCCTCGTCGACGACGTGCTGTTCTCCGGCCGGACCATCCGGGCCGCTCTGGACGCGCTGAGTGACGTCGGCCGGCCCCGAGCGGTCCAGCTCGCCGTGCTCGTCGACCGGGGTCACCGCGAGCTCCCGATCCGGGCGGACTTCGTCGGCAAGAACCTGCCCACCTCGCTCGTGGAGCGGGTCCGGGTAGCGCTCGAGGACGTCGACGACATGGACGCCGTCACCATCCACGGAGAACCCACATGAAGCGCCACCTCCTGAGCGCGGCCGACCTGACCCGCGACGACGCCGAGCTGGTCCTGCGGACCGCCGAGGAGCTCCGCTCCCTGGCCGACCGCCCGATCAAGAAGCTGCCGGCGCTGCGCGGCCGGACGGTCGTCAACCTGTTCTTCGAGGACTCCACCCGCACCCGGATCTCGTTCGAGGCCGCGGCCAAGCGGCTCTCGGCCGACGTCATCAACTTCTCGGCCAAGGGCTCCTCGCTGTCCAAGGGCGAGAGCCTCAAGGACACCGCGCTGACGCTCGAGGCGATGGGCGCCGACGCGGTCGTCGTCCGGCACGGCGCCAGCGGTGCCCCGCACCGGCTCGCCCACTCCGGGTGGGTCCGCTCCAGCGTCGTCAACGCCGGCGACGGCACCCACGAGCACCCCACGCAGGCGCTGCTCGACGCGTTCACGCTCTACCGTCACCTGGGGGGCGGCCGCCTCGCCAAGAACGGCGGAGCAGGCCTCGACGGCCGCCGGATCGTGCTGGTCGGCGACGTGCTGCACAGCCGGGTGGCCCGCTCCAACGCGCTGCTGCTGCGCACGCTCGGCGCCGAGGTCACCCTGGTCGCGCCGCCCACGCTGCTCCCCGTCGGCATCGAGTCCTGGCCGGTCGAGACGTCCTACGACCTGGACGCGGTGATCCCCAAGGCCGACGCGGTGATGATGCTGCGAGTCCAGCGGGAGCGGATGAACGACTCGTTCTTCCCGACCGCACGCGAGTACAGCCGCCGCTACGGGCTCGACGGCCGCCGGATGGCCACGCTGCAGGACCACTGCATCGTGATGCACCCCGGTCCGATGGTCCGCGGCATGGAGATCACGGCCGACGTCGCCGACTCGGCGCGCTCGGTCATCGTCGAGCAGGTCACCAACGGCGTCGCCGTCCGGATGGCCGTGCTCTACCTGCTGCTCGGCGGCAGCGAGCCCGCCGTGGGCACCGACAGCACCGACAGCACCGACAGCGACACGGAGGCCCCGGAGTGACGACGTACCTGATCCAGAACGCCGCCGTCCTCGGAGGCGAGCCGACCGACCTGGTCCTCGAGGGCGGGGTGATCAAGCAGGTCGGCAGCGGCCTGTCCACCGAGGGCGCCGAGGTCGTCGACGCCACCGGGCTGGTCGCGCTGCCGGGCCTGGTCGACCTGCACACCCACCTGCGCGAGCCGGGCCGCGAGGACGCCGAGACCGTCGAGTCCGGCACCCGCGCCGCGGCCCTCGGTGGCTTCACCGCCGTCCACGCGATGGCCAACACCGAGCCCGTGGCCGACACCGCCGGTGTCGTCGAGCAGGTCTGGCGGCTCGGCCGCGAGGCCGGGCACTGCGACGTCTACCCGATCGGCGCGGTCACCGTCGGGCTCGCCGGCGAGCGGCTGGCCGAGCTCGGTGCGATGGCCGACTCCGCCGCCCGGGTGCGGGTCTTCTCCGACGACGGCAAGTGCGTCAGCGACCCGCTCCTGATGCGCCGGGCGCTCGAGTACGTCAAGGCGTTCGACGGCGTCATCGCCCAGCACGCCCAGGAGCCCCGGCTGACGCAGGGCGCCCAGATGAACGAGGGCGAGCTCTCCGGCCGGCTCGGCCTGGCCGGCTGGCCCGCGGTCGCCGAGGAGGCGATCATCGCCCGCGACTGCCTGCTCACCGCCCACGTCGGGTCCCGCCTCCACGTCTGCCACGTGTCCACGGCCGGCTCGGTCGAGATCGTCCGGCAGGCCAAGGAACAGGGCTGGAACGTGACCGCCGAGGTCTGCCCGCACCACCTGCTGCTCACCGACGACCTCGCCGCGACCTACGACCCGATCTACAAGGTGAATCCGCCGCTGCGCTCCGCCCGCGACGTGCAGGCCCTGCGGGCCGGTCTCGCCGACGGGACCATCGACATCGTCGCGACCGACCACGCGCCGCACCCGCACGAGGACAAGGACTGTGAGTGGGCGGCCGCCGCGTTCGGCATGCTCGGGCTCGAGACCGCGCTCTCGATCGTCCAGGAGACGATGGTCGACCCCGGCCTGCTCGACTGGGCCGGCGTCGCCGAGCGGATGTCGGCCGCGCCCTCCCGGATCGGACGCGTGAGCGAGCACGGCCAGGGCCTCGTCGAGGGGGCACCCGCGCATGTCGTCCTCTACGACCCGAGTGTGCGCCGGACCATCGATGCCTCGGAGTCCGCGTCGCTCTCGCGAAACACGCCGTACGCCGGCATGGAGCTGCCCGGCCGGGTGGTCGCGACGTTCCTGAGGGGCAAGCCCACCGTGATCGACGGAAAGCTCGCCTGATGGCACTCCTGGTCCTCGAGGACGGCCGGACCTTCACCGGCGAGGCCTACGGCGCACAGGGCGAGACCTTCGGCGAGGCGGTCTTCAACACCGGCATGACCGGCTACCAGGAGACCCTCACCGACCCGTCGTACCATCGGCAGGTCGTCGTGATGACCGCACCGCACATCGGCAACACGGGGGTCAACGACGAGGACCAGGAGTCCGACCGGATCTGGGTCGCCGGGTACGTCGTCCGCGACCCCGCCCGCCGGGTCTCGAGCTGGCGGGCCCAGCGCACCCTCGAGGAGGAGCTGCGCACGCAGGGCGTCGTCGGGATCTCCGGCATCGACACCCGCGCCCTGACCCGGCACCTGCGCGAGCGCGGGGCGATGCGGGTGGGGATCTCCACGACCGAGACCGACGCCTCCGCGCTGCTCGAGCGGGTCCTCGCGTCCTCCGAGATGGCCGGTGCCGAGCTGGCCGGCGAGGTGTCCACCGACGAGGCCTACGTCGTGCCGGCCATCGGCACGAAGCGTTTCACCGTCGCCGCCCTCGACCTGGGCATCAAGGCGATGACGCCGCAGCGGATGGCCGAGCGGGGGATCGAGGTGCACGTGCTCCCCGCGACGTCGTCGCTGGCGGACGTCCTCGCCGTCGGCGCCGAATCTGGGGGGCCGGACGGCCTGTTCTTCTCCAACGGCCCCGGCGACCCGGCGGCCACGACCGACCAGGTGGAGCTGCTCCGGGGCGCGCTCGCCCAGGGCCTGCCCTACTTCGGGATCTGCTTCGGCAACCAGCTGTTCGGGCGCGCGCTCGGCTTCGGCACCTACAAGCTCAAGTACGGCCACCGCGGCATCAACCAGCCGGTGATGGACCGCACCACCGGCAAGGTCGAGGTGACCTCCCACAACCACGGGTTCGCGGTGGACGCCCCGCTGGAGGGCTCCACCACCACGCCCTACGGCGTCGCGACGGTCAGCCACGTCTGCCTCAACGACGACGTCGTCGAGGGGCTCGAGCTGCGCGACGACGACGGCGCGCTGAAGAGCTTCTCCGTGCAGTACCACCCGGAGGCGGCCGCCGGGCCGCACGACGCGGCCTACCTCTTCGACCGGTTCGTCCAGCTGATGTCCGAGCCGACCCAGGACGGGGACAACTGATGCCCAAGCGCGAAGACATCAAGAGCGTCATGGTGATCGGCTCGGGGCCGATCATCATCGGCCAGGCCTGCGAGTTCGACTACTCGGGGACCCAGGCCTGCCGGGTGCTGAAGGAGGAGGGCATCCGGGTGATCCTGGTGAACTCCAACCCGGCCACGATCATGACCGACCCCGAGTTCGCCGACGCGACGTACGTCGAGCCGATCACGCCCGAATTCGTCGAGAAGGTGATCGCCAAGGAGCGCCCCGACGCACTGCTCGCGACCCTCGGCGGCCAGACGGCGCTCAACGCCGCGATGGCCCTGGACAAGGCCGGCGTCCTGGAGAAGTACGACGTCGAGCTGATCGGCGCCTCCATCGAGGCGATCGAGCGCGGGGAGAACCGCCAGCAGTTCAAGAAGATCGTCGAGGAGCTCGGGGGAGAGTGCGCCCGGTCGGCGATCTGCCACTCCCTGGAGGACTGCTTGGCCGCGGCCGACGACCTGGGCTACCCGATGGTGGTGCGGCCCTCGTTCACCATGGGCGGCACCGGCTCCGGCATGGCCTACGACGAGAACGACCTGCACCGGATCGCCGGCGCCGGCCTGATGGCCAGCCCGACCACCGAGGTGCTCCTGGAGGAGTCGATCATCGGCTGGAAGGAGTACGAGCTCGAGGTCATGCGCGACACCGCCGACAACGTGGTGATCGTCTGCTCGATCGAGAACGTCGACCCGATGGGCGTCCACACCGGCGACTCGATCACGGTGGCGCCCGCGATGACGCTGACCGACCGCGAGTACCAACACATGCGCAACATGGCGATCGGCATCATCCGGTCGGTCGGCGTCGACACCGGCGGCTGCAACATCCAGTACGCCGTCAACCCCGCCGACGGCCGCCTGGTCGTGATCGAGATGAACCCGCGTGTCTCCCGCTCCAGTGCGCTGGCCTCGAAGGCGACGGGCTTCCCGATCGCGAAGATCGCGGCCAAGGTGGCGATCGGCTACACCCTCGACGAGATCCCCAACGACATCACGGTCCGGGCCGACGGCTCGAGCACGCCGGCGGCGTTCGAGCCGACGCTCGACTACGTCGTGGTGAAGGTGCCGCGGTTCGCGTTCGAGAAGTTCCCCGGCGCCGACCCCACGTTGACCACCCACATGAAGTCGGTCGGCGAGGCGATGGCGATCGGTCGCAACTTCACCGAGGCCCTCCAGAAGGCGCTGCGCTCCCTGGAGGCTCCGTCGTCGGGTGAGGGGGCCGCCGTCTTCGACTGGCACCAGGAGTGGGTCGAGCTCGACAAGGACGCCCTGCTCGAAGAGGTCCGCACCCCGCACGACGGACGGCTGCGCAAGGTCATGGACGCGATCCGCGCCGGTGCCACGGCCGAGGAGGTCTTCGACGCGACCAAGATCGACCCGTGGTTCGTCGACCAGCTCCTGCTGATCAACGAGATCGCGACCGAGGTCTCCGCGGCACCCGAGCTGACGCCGGCGCTGCTGCGGCGGGCCAAGCGCCACGGCTTCTCCGACGCCCAGATCGGCAAGATCCGGGGGATGAGCGACGACGTGGTCCGCGGGGTCAGGCACGCGCTCGGGATCCGTCCGGTCTACAAGACCGTCGACACCTGCGCCGCCGAGTTCGCCGCGGCCACGCCCTACCACTACTCGTCCTACGACGAGGAGTCCGAGGTCCAGCCGCGCGAGAAGCCCGCGGTGATCATCCTCGGCTCCGGGCCCAACCGGATCGGTCAGGGCATCGAGTTCGACTACTCGTGCGTGCACGCGTCCATGGCGCTGAGCGAGGCCGGCTACGAGACGATCATGGTCAACTGCAACCCCGAGACGGTGTCGACCGACTACGACACCTCCGACCGCCTCTACTTCGAGCCGCTCACCCTCGAGGACGTGCTGGAGGTCTTCCACGCCGAGCTGAAGGCCGGCCCGATCGCCGGGGTCATCTGCCAGCTCGGGGGCCAGACCCCGCTCGGCCTGGCGCAGGGCCTCGCCGACGCCGGGGTCCCGATCGTCGGCACGACCCCCGAGGCGATCCACCTGGCCGAGGAGCGCGGCGCCTTCGGGCGGGTGCTCCACGAGGCGGGCCTGCCGGCGCCCAAGCACGGCATGGCCTCCTCCTTCGTCGAGGCGCAGGAGATCGCCGCCGAGATCGGCTACCCGGTGCTGGTGCGTCCGTCGTACGTCCTGGGTGGGCGTGGCATGGAGATCGTCTACGACGACGAGACCCTGGAGGGTTACATCAGCCGGTCCACCGACATCAGCCCCGAGCACCCGGTGCTGGTCGACCGGTTCATCGACGACGCGGTCGAGATCGACGTCGACGCGCTGTACGACGGCACCGACCTGTTCCTCGGCGGCGTCATGGAGCACATCGAGGAGGCCGGGATCCACTCCGGTGACTCGTCGTGCGCGCTCCCGCCGATCACGCTCGGCGCCTCGGAGATCCTCCGGATCCGCGAGGCCACCGAGGCGATCGCCAAGGGCGTCGGGGTGCGCGGCCTGATCAACATCCAGTTCGCGCTCGGCTCCGACGTGCTCTACGTCCTCGAGGCCAACCCGCGGGCCAGTCGCACGGTCCCGTTCGTCTCCAAGGCGACGGCGACGCCGCTGGCGAAGGCCGCGGCCCGGGTGATGCTGGGCGAGACGGTGGCCGAGCTGCGTGCGGCCGGGGTGCTGCCCGCGGAGGGCGACGGCGGCACGCTGCCGGCCGACCAGCCGATCGCGGTCAAGGAGGCCGTGATGCCGTTCAACCGGTTCAAGACTCCTGACGGGCGCAACGTCGACACCGTGCTCGGTCCGGAGATGAAGTCGACCGGCGAGGTGATGGGCTTCGACGCCGACTTCGGCACCGCCTTCGCGAAGGCCCAGGCCGCGGCGTTCGGCTCGCTGCCCACGTCCGGCAAGGTCTTCGTGAGCATGGCCAACCGCGACAAGCGGCACATGATCTTCCCGATCAAGGTGCTTGCCGACCACGGCTTCGAGATCCTTGCCACCCAGGGCACCGCCGAGGTGCTCCGCCGCAACGGCGTGCGGGCCACCATCGTCCGCAAGCACTACGAGGGCGAGGGCCCGGCGGGGGAGAAGACCACCGTCCAGCTGATCCTGGCCGGCGAGATCCAGCTCGTGATCAACACCCCCAACGGGTCCGGCAGCGGGGCTTCGGCCCGTGTCGACGGCTACGAGATCCGCACCGCCGCGATCATGGCCAACATCCCGTGCATCACCACCGTCCAGGGACTCGGCGCCGCCGTCCAGGGGATCGAGGCGATGCGCGCCGGTGAGATCGGGGTGCGCTCGCTCCAGGAGTGGGCACGCACGGGGGGCACGCCCCCCGTGGCCACCCCGGAGGGGAGCCCGTGATCCAGGTCTATCGCCGGGCCTTCGACCACCTCCTGACCCGGACCGACCCCGAGCAGGCCCACCACGCGGCGTTCCGGGCGATCCGGGCCGCCGGCCCCGTCCTCGCCCACCTGCCCAGGAGGCAGCAGCTACCGCTGGTGGGCCCCCGAGTCGGCAGCAGTTCACCCGTCACCGCGCTCGGCCTCACCTTCCCCAACCGGCTCGGGCTGGCCGCCGGGTTCGACAAGAACGCCGTCGGCATCGACGCCCTCGCCGCGCTCGGGTTCGGGCACGTCGAGATCGGCACGGTCACGGGGGAGGCCCAGCCGGGCAACCCGAAACCGAGGCTCTTCCGGCTGCCCGAGGACCGGGCCGTCGTCAACCGGATGGGCTTCAACAACGACGGTGCCGAGGTGGTCGCGCGGCGGCTGGCCGAGCGAGCCCGTCGGCTCGGCGGGCGGCCCTCACCCGTGCTCGGCGTCAACATCGGAAAGACCAAGGTCGTCCCGGACGACCAGATCGACGCCGTGATCGGCGACTACGAGAAGTCCGTGCGGCACCTCGCGCCGTACGCCGACTACCTCGTCGTCAACGTCAGCTCGCCGAACACCCCGGGCCTGCGCAACCTCCAGGCGGTCGAGAAGCTCGAGCCGCTGCTCGCCGCCGTCCGCGCGATGGCCGACACGGTGACCGAGGCCCGCGTCCCGCTGCTCGTCAAGATCGCCCCCGACCTCGACGACGCCGATGTCCTGGCCGTCGCCGACCTCGCCACGTCGCTGGGGCTCGACGGGATCATCGCCACCAACACCACGATCAGCCGCGACGGCCTGGCCACGGACTCGGCGAAGGTCGAGGCGATCGGTGCCGGTGGGCTGTCCGGTGCCCCGCTGACGGCGCGTGCCCTCGACGTGCTCCGGCTGCTCGCCTCGCGGGTCGGCGACGACCTGACGCTCGTCTCGGTCGGGGGGATCACCACCGTCGACGACGCGGCCGCCCGCCTCGAGGCCGGTGCGACCCTGCTCCAGGGCTACACCGCCTTCGTCTACGAGGGCCCGCTCTGGCCCCGCCGCCTCGTCCGCGGCCTGGACCGGCTCGACCGACGTACGTCCGCCACCACATGACCGAGGCGCCCCGCGGGCCCGTCCACGTCACCGGCGAGGTGCTGGCCACCAAGAAGGTCGGCGCCTACCGCCTGCTGACCGTGGCCGCGCCCGGGGTGCCCGAACGCTTCCGGCCGGGGAACTTCGTCGCCCTCTCGACCGGCTCGGAACGCCTGGGCCGGCGGGCGATGTGGATCCACCGGATCAAACCCACCGGCGGGTACGGCGCCACGCTGGAACTGGTCGTCGACCCGGTCGGCCCCGGCACCCGCTGGCTCGCCGCGCTCCCCGTAGGGGCCCGCCTCGAGGTGACCGGGCCGCTGGGGAGACCGTTCGCCCTGCCCCAGGAGAGTGTCAGCTGCGTGCTGGTCGGCGAGGGGTACGCCGCCGCCCCGCTGTTCCCGCTCGCGGAGCGGCTGCGCGAGCGGGACTGCGCGGTGACGCTGGTCGTCGCCGCCCCCGACGAGGCCCACCTGCTCTCGGCCCTCGAGGCACGGCGCTCCGCGCGGGCGGTCACCGTGGTCACCGCGGACGGCTCCGTCGGCCGCCGCGGCGTGGTGGCCGACGTGCTCGACGAGGTGCTGGCCCAGGCGAAGGCCGAGGTCGTCTACGCCGCCGGTCCGCCTGGCACCCTGTTCGCGGTCGCCCAGGCAGCCGAGGCGGCCGGGGCGTGGAGCCAGACCGCCCTCGAGCAGCCGATGACCTGCGGCACCGGGCTCTGCCAGGGCTGTGTCGTGCCCGTGGTCGTCGAGGACGGCGTGACCCGCCTGGTCCGGGCCTGCGTCGACGGGCCGGTCTTCCGCGGCGACCGGGTCCGCTGGGACGAGCTGGTGGTCGCCGAGTGAGCGTCGAGCTGGCGGGCCTCGCCCTGGCCAACCCCGTCCTGGTCGCCTCCGGGTGCGGTGGCACCGGCCGCGAGCTCGCGTCGTACGGCGCCCTCGACGCGATCGGCGGCTTCGTGACCCGGTCGATCACCGTCAACGCGCGACCGGGCGGACCGACGCCCCGGATCGTCGAGACACCCTCAGGTCTCGTCCACGCGGTCGGGCTGCAGAACCCCGGGCTCGACCACTTCCTCGCCACCGAGCTGCCGTGGCTCGTGCAGCGCGGGGTGCGGGTGTTCGTCTCCATCGTCGGGCGGTCGCTGGGCGACTACGCCGAGCTGGCCCGCCGGCTGGGGCGTTCGCCGGGCGTCGCCGGCATCGAGGTCAACCTCGCCGAGCCGGACGCCCTGACGAGCGGCGTGTTCGACGTCCGCGAGCCCTTCCACGCCGCGAGCGTGATCTCCGCGGTCCACCGTGACCTGCCCCGAGGCATGCCGGTCCTGGCCAAGATCCGGTCCGACGTGGTGCGGGTGGTCGAGGCCGCGCGCACCGTGGTCGACGCCGGAGCCGCCGCGGTCGTCGTGGGCGGCGCCCTGCCCGCGTCCATGCCCGACGGCCGGCCCGGGGGACTGAGCGGTCCCGCGATCCGCCCGCTGGCGCTGCGTTGCGTGGCCGAGGTGCACGCCGCCGTACCCGATGCGCAGATCGTCGGCGCCGGCGGGATCGTCACCGCCGACGACGCCCGCGCGTTCCTCGCCGCCGGGGCGACCGCAGTCCAGGTGGGCTCCGCGCTGCTGCACGATCCGACCACTGCCACCCGCCTGGTGGCCGACCTGGAGGAACCGACATGACCACCTTCGGTGCCCGCGTCCACGCCGCGCTCCGGGAGCGCGGCCCGTTCTGTGCCGGCATCGACCCGCACGGGTCGCTGCTGACCGAGTGGGGGCTGCCCGACGACGTGTCCGGCCTGGAGACCTTCGCACTCACCGTCGCCGAGGCGGTCGGGCCGGTCGCCTCGGTCGTCAAGCCGCAGTCGGCGTTCTACGAGCGATTCGGCAGCCGTGGCATCGCCGTCCTCGAGCGGGTGGTCGCGACCTGCCGGGAGGCGGGCGCGCTGGTGCTGCTCGACGTGAAGCGGGGCGACATCGGGTCCACCTCACAGGCGTACGCCGACGCCTACCTCGACCCCTCCTCGCCGATCGCCGTCGACGCGATCACGGTCAGCCCCTATCTCGGCTTCGGGTCGCTCGACCCGTTCGTCGAGTCGGCGCGGCGCCATGACGCCGGCCTCTTCGTCCTCGCCCTGACCTCCAACAAGGAGGGCCCCGACGTCCAGCTCGCGACCACCGAGAGCGGTCGCACGGTCGGCGGCCAGGTCCTCGACCACCTCAGGGCGCTCAACGACGGGGCGGAGCCGCTGGGCTCGTTCGGTGCCGTGGTGGGTGCCACCATCGGGGACGTGGACGAGAGCTTCGACATCAACGGCCCGCTGCTCGCACCGGGGTACGGCGCCCAGGGCGGCACGGTCGCGGACCTGCGCCGCATCTTCCGCACCGCGTCGGGCGCGGTGCTGGCCAGCTCGTCCCGCGAGCTGCTGCGGCTCGGGCCCGACCCGCAGGCGCTCGAGGACGGCGTACGACGGGCCAACGACGAGCTCGCCGGGCTGGCCGGATGAGGAGGCTGGTCGCACTGCTGGCGGCGGCACCGCTGCTGGCGGGCTGCGCCTCCGACAAGGAGCAGTACTGCGACGCCGTCGCCGAGCACCAGACCGAGCTGAGCGACATCGCGGCACAGGGCGGCCAGGCGGCGCTGCTCGAGGCGCTCGACATCTACCGCGACCTGCAGGAGAAGGCTCCTCGCGACATCACCGACGAGTGGGCCCAGGTCGTGGACAGCCTCGAGGGTCTCGACGAGGCGCTGGCGGACGCGGGCGTCGACGCCGCGTCGTACAACCCGAAGAAGCCTCCCGACGGCGTCACCGGCGAACAGCAGGAGGCCATCGCCGCCGCGGCGTCCGAGGTGGGGTCGATCGAGACCCGGGAGGCGCTCGCCGGGGTCGAGCAGCAGGCGCTCGACGTCTGCAAGACACCGCTGAGCCTCTAGCACGCGAGCAACAGGAACGGACAGGCAGAGCACGTTGCCGCCGCTCGTCGCAACTGACTACTGTGACTCCACCTGCCCCCTGTCGACCGAAGGACCCCGCACCCGTGGCCTTGCCCCCGCTCACACCCGAACAGCGCCAGGCGGCTCTCGACAAGGCCGCCGCCTCCCGACGGGAGCGGGCCGAGGTCAAGAACCGGCTCAAGCACGCGGGTGGGTCGATCACCGACGTCCTGCGCGAGGGCGAGCACAACGAGGTCATCGGCAAGATGCGGGTGGTCGACCTGCTGCAGTCCATGCCGGGGCTCGGCAAGGTGCGCGCCCGCCAGCTGATGGAACGCCTGGGCATCGCCGAGAGCCGCCGCGTGCGCGGCCTCGGGACCAAGCAGGTCGCCGCGCTCGAGCGCGAGTTCGCCGGGCGTGACTGACGCCGCGCGGTCGCGTCTGGTCGTGCTGGCCGGGCCGACGGCGGTCGGCAAGGGCACGGTCGCGGCGGCCATCCGCGAGGACCACCCCGAGGTCTGGATCTCGGTCTCGGCGACCACGCGGCCGCCACGCCCGGGGGAGGAGCACGGCGTCCACTACTGGTTCGTCTCGGACGACGAGTTCGACGAGATGATCGGGACCGACGCCCTCCTGGAGTGGGCGGTGGTCCACAAGGCGGCCCGGTACGGCACCCCGCGGGCCCCGGTGGAGGCAGCCCTGGCCGAGGGCCGCCCGGCGATGCTCGAGATCGACCTGCAGGGCGCTCGGCAGGTGCGGGTCACGATGCCCGAGGCGCTGTTCGTCTTCCTCAAGCCGCCGTCGTGGGACGAACTGGTCCGCCGGCTCGTCGGACGCGGCACCGAGACGGAGGAGGAACGCACCCGGCGACTCGAGACGGCGACCCACGAGATGGCGGCCGAGCCGGAGTTCGACGTGACCATCGTCAACCACGAAGTTCACGCTGCAGCCACTGAGTTGGTAGCCTTGATGGTGCACGACTAGGTGCAACCCCCAAACAACATCTGTGAGGCTCACGCGTGTCTTCGCCCAACATCGCCGCCGAGGGTGTCACCAACCCCTCGATCGACGACCTGCTCACCAAGACGGACAGCAAGTACAAGCTGGTCCTCTACTCCGCCAAGCGCGCCCGGCAGATCAACGCCTACTACTCGCAGCTCGGTGAGGGCCTGCTCGAGTACGTCGGGCCGCTCGTCGACACCCACGTCCAGGAGAAGCCCCTCTCGATCGCGCTCCGCGAGATCAACGAGGACCTGCTGACCTGCGAGGACGTCGACCCGGCCGAGCTCGTCGCCGAGGAAGAGGCCAAGCGGGCCGCGTCCCTCGAGGCTTCCTTCAACGCCGGCGAGTAGCCCTGACCAGCCACGACATCCACGAGGCCGTTCCCCCGACCGGGGAGCGGCCTCGGGTCGTCCTCGGAGTCGCCGGCGGCATCGCGGCGTACAAGTCGTGTGAGCTGCTGCGCCGGTTCACCGAGTCCGGCCACGACGTGACTGTCGTCCCGACCGCCGCGGCGCTGGAGTTCGTCGGCGTCGCCACCTGGGCCGCGCTCTCCGGCAAGCCCGTCTCCACCGACGTGTGGGACGACGTCCATGAGGTGCCGCACGTCCGGATCGGCCAGTCGGCCGACCTCGTCGTCGTCGCCCCGGCGACCGCCAACCTGCTGGCCAAGGCGGCTCACGGGCTCGCTGACGACCTGCTCACCAACACCCTGCTCACGGCACGCTGCCCAGTGGTCTTCGCCCCGGCCATGCACACCGAGATGTGGGAGCACCCCGCCACCCAGGCCAACGTCGCCACCCTGCGCCAGCGCGGCGCCGTGGTGATCGAGCCTGCGGAGGGTCGCCTCACCGGCGCCGACACCGGCAAGGGCCGGCTCCCGGAGCCCGCCGAGATCTTCGACCTGGCGCTCGACGTCCTGACGCGCGGCCGGGTGGCTCCCGACCTCGCCGGCCGTCATGTCGTCGTGTCCGCCGGCGGCACCCGCGAGTACCTCGATCCCGTCCGCTTCCTCGGCAACCGCTCGTCCGGGCTCCAGGGCTACGCCCTGGCGCGGGCAGCGGCGGCCCGCGGCGCCGAGGTCACGCTGATCAGCGCCAACGTCTCCCTGCCCGACCCGGCCGGGGTCAAGGTCGTCCGGGTCGAGACCACCGGCCAGCTCCGCGACGAGGTCGTCGGCGCTTCCGCCTCGGCCCACGCCGTCGTGATGGCCGCCGCCCCTGCCGACTTCCGGCCCACCGCCGTGAGCGGCAACAAGATCAAGAAGTCCGACGACGGTTCGACCCCGGCGATCGAGCTCGTCCAGAACCCCGACGTGCTGCGTGAGATCTCCACGCAGCGGACTCGCCCGGGCTCGGTCATCGTGGGCTTCGCCGCAGAGACCGGCGACGACAGCGGGTCCGTGCTCGACCTGGCCCGCGCCAAGCTCGCCCGCAAGGGCTGCGACCTGCTCGTGGTCAACGACGTCAGCGGCGGTGCCGTCTTCGGCAGCCCCGACAACGAGGCGGTCATCCTGGCCGCCGACGGCTCGGCCGTCGAGGTCCCGCGCGGCTCGAAGGCTGCCCTGGCCCACGTCATTTGGGACGAAGTGGCCTCGAGACTGCAGGATTGAGACAGCGTCCCGCCATCCGGGACGCTGGTTATCGTTGAGCCCCACCACCAGAAACGGGAGAAGCGCTGTGGCCGGTCGTCTGTTCACGTCGGAATCGGTGACCGAGGGTCACCCCGACAAGATCGCTGACCAGATCAGCGACTCCGTGCTCGACGCCATGCTCGCGCAGGACAAGCACAGCCGGGTCGCCGTGGAGACCCTCCTGACCACCGGCCTCGTCGTCGTGGCCGGCGAGGTCGACACGACGGGCTACGTCGACATCAAGGCCGTCGTCCGCAAGAAGATCCTCGAGATCGGCTACGACTCCTCGCTCAAGGGCTTCGACGGCCACTCGTGCGGCGTCATGGTCGCCATCGGCGGCCAGTCCGGTGACATCGCGCAGGGCGTCGACACCGGGCACGAGAGCCGCACCGGCTCGGTCGACGCGCTCGACAAGCAGGGCGCCGGCGACCAGGGGCTGATGTTCGGTTACGCCTGCGACGACACCGACGTCCTCATGCCGCTGCCGATCGTCATCGCCCAGCGCCTCGCCGAGACCCTGTCCGCGGTCCGCAACGACGACACGCTCGGCTACCTCCGTCCCGACGGCAAGACCCAGGTCACCATCGAGTACGACGCCGACAACCGTCCCGTGCGGGTCGACACCGTGGTGCTGTCCACCCAGCACGCCGAGGACGTCGAGCTCGGCACGCTCGAGGACGACATCAAGAAGCACGTCATCGACCCGGTGCTCGACACCTTCGCGATCCCGTCCGACGGCTACCGGCTCCTGGTCAACCCGACCGGCCGCTTCGTCGTCGGCGGGCCGATGGGTGACGCCGGCCTGACCGGCCGCAAGATCATCGTCGACACCTACGGCGGCATGGCCCGTCACGGTGGCGGTGCCTTCTCGGGCAAGGACCCGTCGAAGGTCGACCGCTCCGCGGCCTACGCCATGCGCTGGGTGGCCAAGAACGTCGTCGCCGCCGGCCTCGCCCGACGCTGCGAGGCGCAGGTCGCCTACGCCATCGGCAAGGCCCACCCGGTCGGCGTCTTCATCGAGACCTTCGGCACCGGCACGGTCCCGGACGAGCGGATCCAGGAAGCCGTGCTCGAGGTCTTCGACCTCCGGCCGGCCGCGATCATCGCCGACCTCGACCTGCTCCGGCCGATCTACGCGCAGACCGCCGCCTATGGCCACTTCGGCCGCGAGCTGCCCGACTTCACCTGGGAGCGCACCGACCGTGCGGAGGCCCTGAAGGCGGCCGTCGGGGCGTGAGCCCCGGCCCCGTCCGGGTCGTCGGTCATCGCTGGTAGACATCTGCCATGACCGACCGCGCCGAGGAGCAGCCCGAGCTGCTGCCCGGCATGCGGGCGACGGTCAAGGCGTCCAGGGCGAAGGCGGCGGCCACCCGGAAGCGCAAGGCGGCCGCCGAGGTCGAGCCCGCGGCCAGTGATCCCGTCGCGCAGGTCCTCGTCGACGTGCCCCTGGCCCACCTCGACCGACCGTTCGACTACCTCGTCCCCGCCGCTCTCGCGGACGCCGCCGTGCCGGGAGCGCGGGTCAAGGTGCGGTTCGCCGGCCAGGACGTCGACGGCTTCCTCGTGGCCCGGGTGGGGGAGACCGACCACACCGGCCGTCTGGCCCCGCTGCGGCGGGTGGTCAGCGCCGAGCCGGTGCTCAGTCCGGCCGTCGCCGAGCTCACCGGCCTGCTCGCCGAGCGGTACGCCGGCAGCCGCGCCGACGTCCTCCGGCTCGCCGTGCCGCCCCGCCACGCCACCACCGAGAAGGTCCCGTCCGTCCCGGCGCCCGCGCCGTCGGTCGACCTCGCCGCCGGCACTCGGGCGTGGGTCGGTCACGAGCCCGGCGGAGCCTTCCTCCAGCACCTCGCCGAGGGGGCGGCACCCCGCGCGGTCTGGTCAGTGGCACCGGGCACCGACTGGCCGCACCTGCTCGCCCACGCCGTGGCGGCGGCGTACTCGTCGGGGCGCGGAGCGCTGGTGTGCGTCCCCGACCACAGGGACGTCGCTCGCGTCGACGCCGCGCTCACCGCGGTGCTCGGCGAGGGCCACCACGTGACGCTGACCGCCGACAGCGGACCGGCCGCCCGCTACGCCGACTTCCTGGCCGTCAGCCGTGGTGCACGGCGGATCGTGGTCGGCACGCGCGCGGCGGCCTTCGCGCCCGTGCGCGACCTGGGGCTGGTGGCCATCTGGGACGACGGCGACGACCTCTACGCCGAGCCCCGTGCGCCCTACCCCCACACTCGCGAGACCCTGCTGCTGCGCGCCGAGCACGAGTCGACCGCCTTCCTCGTGGGCGGCTTCGCGCGCACGGTCGAGGCCGCCTACCTGCTGCGCTCCGGGTGGGCCCAGGAGCTGGCGCCGCCGCGCGACCTGCTCCGGGAGCGGGTGACCGTCGCCGTCAGCGGGGCGACCGACGTCGAGCTCGCGCGCGACCCCCACGGCGCCGGCGCCCGGATCCCGCGACAGGCCCACCAGGCGATCGCGGCCGGCCTCGAGGTCGGACCCGTCCTCGTGCAGACCCCGCGCACCGGCTACGTCCCCAGCCTCGCCTGCGAGCGGTGCCGCACCCCTGCCCGCTGCACCACCTGTCACGGTCCGCTCGCGCTGCGCGGCCCAACCGCCCCGCCGCGCTGTCGCTGGTGCGGGGTGACCGACGGGGCGTGGGCGTGCGGGGAGTGTGGTCACCGCGGGCTGCGCGCGCCGGTCCTCGGCGACCACCGGACCGCCGAGGAGCTGGGCCGGGCGTTCGCCCGGACGCCGATCCGGTCATCCAGCGACGACCGGGTGCGGGCGACCGTGCCCGACCGGCCCGAGATCGTGGTCGCGACGCCCGGTGCCGAGCCGGTGGCTGACGGCGGCTATGCCGTCGTCGTCCTGCTCGACACGTGGCTGGCGCTGGCCCGGGCCGACCTCCGGACCGCCGAGGAGTCGCTGCGCCGGTGGGCCAACGCCGTCGGGCTGGTCCGCCCCGGCGGCCGGGTGCTGGCGGTCGGTGATCCCGCCCATCCCGCGCTCCAGGCGCTGGTGCGGTGGGACATGGCGGGCTTCGCCGAGCGTGAGACCCGCGAGCGCCTCGAGGCCCACCTGCCTCCCGCCTCCCGGTTGGCCACGATCGCCGGCGAGCCCGGTGCGGTCGACGATGCCCTGACCCTCCTCGCGGCCCCCGACGCGGCCGAGATCCTCGGCCCGGTCGACCTCGACGACGGCGAGAGCCGGGTCGTGGTCCGGGTTCCCCGCGCCCAGGGCCGGGCCCTCTCGCTGGCGCTCGGGGAGCTCCAGCGGGTCCGGTCCAGCCGCAAGCTCGACCCGGTCCGGATCCAGGTCGACCCGTCCAGTCTCTAGAATCGGTGGTTCGTCCGCCCCCGTCGCGAGGAGCCCTGTGGCCATCCGTCCCATCCGCCTGTTCGGCGACCCGATCCTGCGCCGCCCGGCGCTCGAGGTGGTCGACTTCGACAAGGAGCTGCGCACGCTCGTCTCCGACCTGACGGACACCATGCTCGATGCCCCCGGCGCGGGTCTCGCGGCGCCCCAGATCGGGATCGGGCTGCGGGTGTTCACCTGGTTCGTCGACGACGAGCCCGGCCACCTGATCAACCCGGTCCTCGACCTGTCCGAGGAGATCCAGGACGGTCCCGAGGGGTGCCTGTCACTCCCGGAGCTCACCTACGACTGCAAGCGCGCCCAGTCCGTCGTGGCCCGCGGCTTCGACATGTACGGCGACCCGGTGACCATCGAGGGCAGCGACCTGCTCGCCCGGGCGATCCAGCACGAGACCGACCACCTCGACGGGATCCTCTTCATCGACAAGCTCGAGACGGACGCGCGGAAGGCCGCGATGAAGGCGATCCGTGAGGCCGACTGGTTCGGCGCCGAGCAGCCGATGGTCCGGGTCAGCCCGCACGCCACGCACGGGTTCGGGCTCTAGGAGATGCGCGTCGTCTTCGCCGGCACCCCCGAGGTCGCCGTGCCCGCGCTCGACGCGGTCGCCGCGTCCGGCCATGACCTCGTGGGCGTCGTCACGCGCCCCGATGCGCCGTCGGGCCGCGGCCGCAAGCTGGTCGCCAGCCCGGTCGCCCAGCGGGCCGAGGAGCTCGGCGTCCCGGTGCTCAAGCCCGAGCACCCGCGCGACCCCGACTTCCAGGACGCGCTGCGTGCCCTCCGGCCCGACTGCTGCCCGGTCGTCGCCTACGGCGCGCTCCTGCCCCAGTCGGCGCTCGACATCCCGCCCCACGGATGGGTCAACCTGCACTTCTCGGTGCTGCCCGCCTGGCGCGGCGCGGCCCCCGTCCAACACGCCATCTGGGCGGGGGACGAGGTCAGCGGTGCCACCACGTTCCGGATCGTGAAGGAGCTCGACGCCGGCCCGACTTTCGGGTTGATGACCGAGACCATCCACCCACGGGACACCGCCGGTGACCTCCTCGGGCGGCTGGCCGAGGGCGGCTCCGGACTCCTCGTCGCCACCCTCGACGGCATCGAGGACGGCTCCCTCGAGGCCCGCGAGCAGCAGGACCAGGGCCTCAGCTTCGCGCCGAAGATCACCGTCGAGGACGCCCGGATCGACTGGACCCAGCACGCCGTCGCGATCGACCGGCAGGTCCGCGCCTGCGCGCCGTTCCCCGGTGCCTGGAGCACCCACGAGGGCGAACGGATCAAGATCGGCCCCGTGTCCCCGGTCGACGTCGAGCTCGCGCCGGGTCTCCTCGAGGTCACCAAGAACGCCGTGCTCGTCGGTGCCGGCAGCTTCGCGGTCCGGCTCGGCGACGTGAAGGCGTTCGGCAAGAAGCAGATGGCGGCCGCTGACTGGGCGCGCGGCGTCCGCCTCGAGCCCGGCACCCGCTTCGGGGACCCGGTGTGCTGATGTCCGACGACCGCCCGGCGACCCCCGACGACCTCGACGAGATCTGCCTCGCCCTGCCGGAGGTGGAGCTCGGCATCTCCTGGGGCGACCGGCCGACCTACAAGGTCCCGAAGGGCCCCAAGGGCAAGGGGTTCCTGCTCTACCGGATGCCGCACACGAGGCCCGGCCACCCCGCTCTTCACGATCGACCACTTCAAGAACTTCAACGCGGTGCGACGGCGGGGCCACCCGCGCGCCGAAGCCCCGGGCCGGGAAGTTCTTCGCCGATGACTGACAGCGCCAGGCTTGCCGCGTACGACGTCCTGAAGGCGGTCCGGGTCGACGGCGCCTACACCAACCTCGTGCTGCCCACGGTGCTCCGCCAGCACCGGCTGGCCGGCCGCGACGCAGCGTTCGCGACGGAGCTGGCCTCCGGGACGCTGCGCCGCCAGGGCACGTACGACGCCGTGCTCGCCGCCTGCGTCGACCGGCCCCTGGCGAAGGTCGAGGCGAAGGTCCTCGACGCGCTCCGCCTGGGCGCCCACCAGCTGCTCTCCATGCGGGTCCCCGCCCACGCGGCCATCAGCACCACGGTCGACCTGGTCCGGTCGAGGGTGGGCCGCGGCCCCGCCGGGTTCACCAACGCGGTGCTGCGCAAGGTTTCGGCCCATGACCTCGACGCCTGGGTGCGTCGCGTCGCACCCGACCCTGCCAAGGACCCGGTCGGCTTCGGCTCGGTCGCCCACAGCCACCCCCGCTGGGTGGTCGAGGAGCTCACCCGGGCCGCCGGCACCGACGACATCGACGCCGTCCTGGCCGCCGACAACGAAGCACCTCGCGTGGTGCTGGTCGCGCGGCCCGGCCGGTCCACGGTCGAGGAGCTCCCGGGCACCCCGACCCCCTTCTCGCCGTACGGCGTGGTCCTGGAGGGCGGCGACCCCGGTGCCGTGTCGGCCATTGCCGAGGGACGCGCGGGGGTTCAGGACGAGGGCTCGCAGCTCGTGGCCCTCGCCCTCGCCCGGGCGGTGGTGGACGGAAGGGACGAGCGCTGGCTGGATCTCTGCGCCGGTCCCGGCGGCAAGTCGGCCCTGCTCGCGGCCCTGGCCCACGAGACGGGTGCCGGGCTGCTCGCCGCCGAGCTCCAGGAACACCGTGCCCGCCTGGTCCGCAGGACCTTGGACGGCGCCGACGGCGTCCTGGGCGTCGTCACCGCCGACGGCACCCGGCCGGCGTGGCCCGCCGACGCCTTCGACCGGGTCCTGGTCGACGCCCCCTGCTCCGGCCTGGGGGCCCTGCGCCGCCGCCCGGAGTCCCGGTGGCGGCGGCGTCCCGCCGACCTGGCGGACCTGGTGCCGCTCCAGCGCGCCCTGCTGGACAGCGCGCTCGACAGCGTCCGGGACGGGGGCGTCGTGCTCTACGCGACCTGCTCGCCCGTCATCGCCGAGACTGCCGGGGTGGTCGAGGCCGTGCTCTCCGCTCGGGCGGACGCCGTGCTCGAGGACGCCGGACCGCTCCTCCCGGACGTTCCGGACTGCGCCGGCCCCCTGCCCGGGACCGTCCAGCTGTGGCCGCACCTGCACCAGACGGACGCGATGTTCATCGCGCTGTTGCGCAGACGTGGTCGGCCGCCTTCCTGATTCGACGGACGACTCTTGGACCCGTGGTGTCCAATGGTGGACAACGGCCCCGCCGACGGGGGAGGGACCGGATGGGAGGACGCATGCGTCGCATGGTGCTGGTGGCAGCGCTGGCTGCCGCGTTCTCGTCCCCGCTCGCCCCGGCGCTGGCGGACGACACGGTCACCGTGCCCGGGCTCGCGTTCCCCGCCGCCGACACCTATCTCACCTACTTCGGCTGCGTCGACCTCTACCACGCCGACACCCGCTCGCCGCAGGTCCGGATCGGTCGCGACGGCGACGTCCCTGCCGGCCGCCGCAGCTTCGGCCTGCGGATGCCTGGCAGCGGCACCGCCTCCGGCCCGGTCCGGCGCGTCGAGTCGGTCGCCGGCACCACCGTGGCCGGCTTCGCCGCCCGCGCGGACCAGGGTGGTGCGGGCGTCGCCTACGTCTGGTACTCCGCCCCCGACCTGCTGCCCGGCCAGGTCTGGTCCGGCCGCGCGACGCTGCAGACGGGTGCTGCCTGGCAGTACGTCGACGCCGCCGCCGCGACGTACACCTGGTCCCGCTACCACGCCGCGACCGGCGAGGTCGTCGAGGACGGTGGCACCGCGTCCATCGCCGACTTCACCGCAGCCCACGGGGACGGTCCCGGCTACCTGCTGGCCGGGTTCGGCTGCGACGGGCTGCCCTTCTCCGTCGACGCGCTGCGCTTCGGCAGCCCCGGCGCCGTCACGACGTACGACCTCGAGGGCATCGCCGTCTCCACCACGATGAGGGCCTCCCACGGCACCCTGCCTGACAACGGTGAGGTGACCCTGACTGGTGCGACCCTCGACGCCGGCGGGGTCCCGATCGGATCTGCGCTGGTGCTCCAGGCCCGGGCAGAGGGCCAGAAGGTGTTCGTCGCGACCGGTCATCCGCTCCACTCCGGGCTGGACGGCATCGTGTCGGCCGTGGTCGCGCCCGAGGTCACGACGGAGTACCGCTGGTACCTCCCCGACACCGGCCTCGCCGACGCCGGGGTCTCCGAACCGGTCCGGGTCAGCGTCCCGAAATCAGTCCGCTGACGCTCGGCCACCCCGCTCCCGCCCGCTAGCGTGGGCTCGTGCCTGCCTCGCCCGCCGTCGAGATCGAGGTCGACAACCGTGTGGTGCGGGTCAGCAACCCGGACCGCGTCTACTTCCCTCCCACCGAGTCCGGACAGAGCGGGGCCACCAAGCTCGACCTCGTCGAGTACTACCTCGCGGTCGGCGACGGGATCGTCAACGCCCTCTACGAGCGGCCGTGCATGCTGCACCGGTTTCCCCAAGGGCTCGCGGGCGACAAGGTGCACCAGAAGCGGGTCCCGGCCGGCGCGCCGCCGTGGCTGGAGACGGTACGGCTGCACTTCCCGCGCTGGAACCGCACCGCCGACGAGCTGTGCGTGACCGAGCTCGCCAGCGTCATCTGGGCGGTGCAGATGTCGACCGTCGAGTTCCACCCCTGGAACAGCCGGCGCGACGACACCGAGTCGCCCGACGAGTGGCGGATCGACCTCGACCCCGGCCCGTTGAGCGACTTCGCGCAGGTGCAGCGGGTCGCCCACGTCGCGCACGAGGTGCTCGACGAGCTCGGCGCGACCGGGTTCCCCAAGACCAGCGGTGGATCCGGGCTGCACATTTATGTGCGGCTACCTCCGGACCACGGCTTCAAGGACGTACGACGGGCCGCGCTGGCGTTCGCCCGGGAGGTCGAGCGGCGGGCGCCGGACGACGTCACGACGACCTGGTGGCGCAAGGACCGCGACCCGCACCACCTGTTCGTCGACTACAACCAGAACGCGCGCGACCACACGATCGCGGCGGCGTACTCGGTCCGGGGGGTCCCGGACGCCCGGGTCTCCACCCCGATCCGTTGGGACGAGGTCGACGACGTCGACCCGCACGACTGCACGATCTTCACGGTGCCTGCCCGGTTCTCCGACCTCGGCGACCTGCACGCCACCATCGACGACCACCCGTTCGACATCACACCCCTGCTGGAGTGGGCCGACCGCGACGAGCGCGCGGGCGCCGAGCCGTCCGCGGACCCGGAGGCCTGACCGGCAGCCCGTCTCCTAGGATCGGGTCGTGGGCATCCAGATCACTCCGAGCATCCTCAACGCCGACTTTGCCGACCTCGGGGCCGAGGTGGCGCGGATCCCGGGCGCGGACTGGATCCACGTCGACGTGATGGACAACCACTTCGTCCCCAACCTCACGTTCGGGCCGGCGATGGTCGAGGCGCTGACCAGGACGACGGACGTCCCGCTCGACGCCCACCTGATGATCGAGGACGCCGACCGCAACGCGCTCGCCTACGTCGAGGCGGGATGCGGCTCCGTCACCTTCCACGTCGAGGCCGCGGAGGCGCCGGTGCGCCTGGCCCGCGAGATCAGGTCGCACGGCGCCCGAGCGTCGATGGCGCTCAAGCCCGCCACCCCGATCGAGCCCTACGAGGACCTGCTGCCCGAGCTCGACATGCTGCTGATCATGACCGTCGAGCCCGGCTTCGGCGGCCAGAAGTTCCTCGACCTGTGCCTGCCCAAGATCCGCCGGGCCCGGGCCATGCTCGACCGGCACGGCGTGCAGACCTGGCTCCAGGTCGACGGGGGCGTCTCCCTCGACACGATCGAGCGCTGCGCCGAGGCCGGCGCCGACGTGTTCGTCGCGGGCTCGGCCGTCTACTCGGCGGACGACCCGGACAAGATGGTCGCCCAGCTACGCGCCACCGCCGAGGCGGCCCAGCCCCAGCTGTAGGGCTCCACGCTCCCGCTCGATCAACGCGCGGGAATCTCCTGGAAGGTGCGCACGTCGTCGGTCGAGACGTACAGCCGGTGGTCCCAGGTCGTCACCCAGATCAGAGGGTCCGCGCCGGCGGACGCTCCGATCGAGACGATCCCGGCCCAGCCTGACGGTGACGCTTCGAGTGGCGGTGTCATGCGGGGCGACAACGGGCGGTAGGACGACCAGTTCGTCCCCTCGCTGGACCACAGCCCGTGGTGCCGCTCGCTCGGACGGTTCGGCCGGTCGTCGCTGAAGTGGTCGAGCAGCGCGACCAGGCGACCGTCGGACGTCACGACGTGGCCCGAGCTGTACGCCATCTCGCCCTCGAACGGCGACACGTCGAAGCGCTGCCAGGAGGCGCCACCGTCGGGTGACACCACCACCCGCTGGAACGGGAACAGCGTGGCTCCGTCCCCTCCAGCCGCCACCGCGAAGACATCGGGCGCCAGGGAGTCGATGGGCCACGGGAGGAGTCGGCTCAGGTCGACGCGAGCGCTCGACCACGTGCGTCCGCCGTCATCGGTCCACCTGGCGCGGCTCTTGCTGTAGTCGAAACAGAGGTCGACACTCCCGACGGCCTGGGAGCAGGGGGCGTACCTCCCGACCCCGGTCGGCCGCGGCGGCTGGACGGCCTTCTGCAGACGCCGGGTGCCACCGACGACGTACCGGCCGGTGCGGAAGCCGTCGTTGCTCTCGGCCAACGCGTACCGCCGCGAGCGCCGCCGGTCGAGCGACCACATCGACGTGACGTGGAAGGACCGCCCTGAGCGGGTGACGTCCACGGCGTACAGGCGCGAGTGAGGGTCCTCGACGATCTCCCGCGCCGTGGAGCGGGCGGCTTTGGTGGGGGACGGCCCTGAAGGCTGGGCAACCTCGCTCACCGCAGCGCCGGGCGCGGACGCAGGCACTTCCCTGTGGCCGCCCGTGCACCCGGTCGCCAGCACGAGCCCCGCCACCAGCAGCACCCTCATCGTCAGCACCCTCAACGTCAGCACGGCTCTGGGACGCGCTGCAGCGGCGAAGAGTTGCCGCCGGTGTCCATGTGCGCGACCGCACACCAGCCCCACGAGGATGCCGGGGTAACATCTGCTCCAGTACGAAAGAGCTCGCGTGCTCTGGGGTCGGTGAAAATCCGAGCCGGCGGTGACTGATCGAAGCACCTTCGCTTCGCTCAGAAGTCCGCGACCCGGTCACCTCCAGTGACCGGTTGACCAGGTGCAATTCCTGGACCGACGGTCAAAGTCCGGATGGGAAGCGCACGCAGGCAAGGTCCACCCGCTCGTCCTCGTCGACGACCGGGCAGACGGAGCCGATCCGCCTCCCAGCACACCTCAGGGCCCGCACCGGACCGAGGAAGCGGGAGATGACCACCACCACCGCCGCAGAACGCACGGCGATGCTGCGCGCCCTCCAGCTCGCGGCCACGCCCGGCGTCCCGCTGGGCCCCAACCCGCGCGTCGGGTGCGTGCTCCTCGACGACGACGGCACCGAGGTCGCCGAGGGCTTTCACCGCGGAGCCGGCGGCCCGCACGCCGAGGTCGAAGCCCTGCGCGCTGCCGGAGAGGCCGCCCGCGGCACCACCGCCGTCGTGACCCTGGAGCCCTGCAACCACACCGGCCGCACCGGCCCCTGCGCGCAGGCGCTGCTCGAGGCCGGCGTGCGTCGCGTGGTCTTCGCCCAGTCCGACACCAACCCGGTCGCCCTCGGGGGAGCCGAGACGTTGCGGGCCGCCGGCGTCGAGGTCGAGGGCGGCCTCCTCCAGGACCGTGCCCGCGGCCTCAACCGGGCGTGGACGTTCGCGGTCGAGCACGGCCGACCCTTCGTCACCTGGAAGTTCGCCACGACGCTCGACGGCCGCAGCGCCGCCGATGACGGCACCAGCCGCTGGGTCTCCAGCCGGGCGGCCCGCCTGGACACGCACCGGCTCCGTGGACTCTGCGACACGATGCTGGTCGGCACCAACACCGTGGAGGTCGACGACCCCGAGCTCACCGTGCGCGACGAGCTGGACGAACCCCTCGCCGTCCAGCCGCTGCGTGCCGTCATGGGCCTGCGCGACCTCGGGCCGGACCGACGAGTCCTCAACGACCGCGCCGAGACCGTCCACCTGCGCACCCGTGACCCCCAAGAGGCCCTGGCCGCCCTGTTCGCCCGCGACCGGCAGCACGTCTTCCTCGAAGGTGGGCCCACCCTCGCGGCCGCCTTCCTCCGAGCCGGGCTGGTCGACGAGGTCGTCACGTACGTCGCGCCGATGCTGCTCGGGACCGGTCGGAATGCCGTCGCGGACCTGGGTATCGGAACCATCGCAGACGCGCTGCACCTGAAGGTCGGCGACATCACGGTCGTCGGCACCGGCAGCGAGACCAACGTGCGGCTCACGATGAGCCCGCAGACCGAAGGAGACCGCTAGATGTTCACCGGCATCGTCGAGGAGCTCGGCACGGTCGAGCACGTCGAGGACCAGGGAGACGCCGTCCGTCTCACCATCGGCGCCACCCTCGTGCTCGAGGACGCCCACGAGGGCGACTCGATCTCGGTCAACGGCTGCTGCCTCACCGTCGTCGAGCACGACCGCACCCGGTGGACCGCCGACGTCATGCAGGAGACCCTCGACAAGACCTCGCTCAGCGGCGTCGCTCCGGGGGACCGGGTCAACCTCGAGCGGGCAGTCACCGCCGACAAGCGCCTCGGCGGCCACATCGTCCAGGGACACGTCGACGGCGTCGGCGAGATCGTGTCCCGCACCCCCAGCGAGCACTGGGAGCTCGTCGAGATCGCGATGCCGCAGCAGTTCGCCCGCTACCTCGTCGACAAGGGCTCGATCACCGTCGACGGGGTCAGCCTCACCGTGGTCGAGGCCGGTGACGCGTCGTTCACCGTCAGCCTGATCCCCGAGACCCTCAGCCGCACCACCCTCGGCTTCCGCCGGCCCGGAGACCGGGTCAACCTCGAGACCGACGTGATCGCCAAGCACGTCGAGAAGCTCATCACCGCCGGGTACGTCGAGCGCCTGCTCGCAGCCCGCACGAAGGAGAACCCCCATGAGTGACCCCAGCCCCGGCACGACCGGGTCCAGCACGGTCCGCCTCGACTCGATCGAGCGAGCCGTCGCTGACATCGCTGCCGGCAAGGCGGTCGTGGTCGTCGACGACGAGACCCGCGAGAACGAGGGGGACATCATCTTCGCCGCCTCCAAGGCCACGCCCGAGCTGATGGCGTTCACCATCCGATACTCCAGCGGCGTGATCTGCGTGCCGATGCCGGCCGAGATGCTCGACCGGCTCGAGATCCCGCTGATGACCCCGCACAACAAGGACAAGCTCCGGACGGCGTACACGATCTCAGTGGACGCCCGAGACGGTGTGACGACCGGCATCTCGGCCGCCGACCGGGCACACACGGTGCGGGTGCTGGCCGACTCCGCCACCGAGCCCTGGGAGATCACCCGACCCGGACACGTCTTCCCGCTGCGCTACCGCGAGGGCGGCGTCCTGGTCCGTCGCGGCCACACCGAGGCGGCTGTCGACCTGGCGACCATGGCGGGACTGACACCTGCCGGCGTGCTGGTCGAGATCGTCAACGACGACGGCACGATGAAGCGCGCCCCCGAGCTGCGCTCGTTCGCCGACGAGCACGACCTGGCGATGATCTCGATCGAGGACCTGGTCCGCTACCGCCGCCGGCACGAGAACCTCGTGGAGCGGGTGGCGGAGACCCGGTTGCCGACCCGCCACGGCGACTTCACGGCGTACGGCTACCGGATCACCGTCGACGGGTCCGAGCACATCGCGCTCGTGCACGGCGACGTCACCGGCACCGAGCCGGTCCTGACCCGCGTCCACTCGGAGTGCCTGACCGGCGACGTGTTCGGCAGCCACCGGTGCGACTGCGGACCGCAGCTCGACGAGGCCCTCGAGCGGATCGTCAAGGAGGGTCGCGGGGTCGTCGTCTACCTGCGAGGCCACGAGGGCCGGGGGATCGGCCTCGTCGCCAAGCTGCAGGCCTACCAGCTCCAGGACGGTGGCCGGGACACCGTGGACGCCAACCTCGACCTCGGGCTGCCGGCCGACGCCCGGCACTACGGCACGGCCACGCAGGTGCTGCGCGACCTCGGGGTGCGGAGCGTCAAGCTGCTCACCAACAACCCCGACAAGGTCACCAACCTGGAGGACTTCGGGATCCCGGTGGCCGAGCGGGTGGGGCTGACGCCGCACCCCAACGACCACAACCTCGCCTACCTGCTGACGAAGCGGGACCGGATGGGCCACGACATGCCGCACCTGACGCCGGCCGCCGTCGTCGACGACCTCACCACCGACGTCCTCGCCACGAACGGAGACCCTTCATGAACCACCCCACCGAACCACTCGCTTCGCTCGCGCTTCCGCGGGGACCCCGATGAGTGGAGCCGGAGCCCCCGCCCAGGAGCCGGTCGACTGCCACGACCTGCGGGTCGCGATCGTCGCGGCCAGCTGGCACGAGGTGGTCATGGACGGCCTCGTCGACGGCGCCCAGCGCGCCTGCAAGGACTACCGCGTCGCGGCTCCGGTGCTGGTCCGCGTGCCCGGCACGTTCGAGCTCCCCGTGGTCGCCTCGGCCCTGGCCGCGCAGGGGTACGACGCCGTCGTGGCGCTCGGAGTGGTGATCCGCGGGGGCACGCCGCACTTCGAGTACGTCTGCTCGGCCGCCACCGACGGGCTGAGCCGGGTCGCCCTCGACCACCAGACCGCGGTCGGGTTCGGCGTCCTCACCTGCGACACGGAGCAGCAGGCGCTCGACCGGGCCGGCCTGGCCTCCTCGCACGAGGACAAGGGCTACGAGGCGACCTCGGCAGCGCTGGTCACGGCGCAGACGATCAAGTCGATCGAGCGCGGCCACGACCACTGAGACCGGCGCCGCGCTGGCCGGGCGCACGCCTTAGGCTGGAGCCGTGAAGACGTTCGAGGGGCTCTGGGCCGAGCTGAGCGAGAAGGCCGCGACCCGACCCGAGGGTTCCGGGACCGTCCAGCAGCTCGACGCAGGCATCCATGCGATCGGCAAGAAGCTGGTCGAGGAGGCCGCCGAGTCCTGGATGGCCGCCGAGCACGAGTCGCCGGAGCGGGCCGCCGAGGAGATCAGCCAGCTGCTCTACCACGCCCAGGTGCTGATGCTGGCCTCCGGCCTGACCCTCGATGACGTCTACTCCCACCTTTAGGACCCTCACGATGACCGAGAACCAGAACGGCCCGCTGCTGCGGGTCGCCGTGCCCAACAAGGGGTCGCTCTCGCAGTCGGCGTCCGAGATCCTGCGCGAGTCCGGCTACCGCCAGCGCCACGACTCCAAGGAGCTCACGCTCATCGACGCCGAGAACGGCGTCGAGTTCTTCTACTTGCGCCCGCGCGACATCGCGCTGTACGTCGGCGAGGGCACGCTCGACGTCGGCATCACCGGCCGCGACCTCCTGCTCGACTCGGGCGCCAAGGCCGAAGAGGTGCTCGGCCTGGGCTTCGGCCGCAGCAAGTTCCACTTCGCCGGCCCGCGCGGCCAATTCGCCGAGCTCGGCGACCTGGCCGGCCAGCGGATCGCCACGTCGTACGTCGGAGTCGTGCGGCGGTTCCTCGAGGAGTGGGGCATCGACGCCAGCGTCACCCGCCTCGACGGTGCCGTGGAGACCAGCATCCAGCTCGGCGTCGCCGACGTGATCGCCGACGTCGTCGAGACCGGCAGCACCCTCAAGGCCGCCGGCCTCGAGACCTTCGGCGAGGTGATCCTCGAGTCCGAGGCCGTGCTCGTCACGCGTGGCGGCGAGGTGCCCGGTGGCTTCGAGGTGTTCAAGCGGCGCGTCGAGGGCGTCCTCGTCGCGCGCAGCTACGTGATGATGGACTACGACATCCGCAGCGAGAACGTCACCGAGGCGGTGGCGCTCACCCCCGGCATCGAGGGCCCCACGATCGCGCCGTTGCATCGCGAGGGCTGGGTCGCGGTCCGGGCCATGGTGCCCCGCGCCGGAGCCCAGCGGCTCATGGACGAGCTCTTCGACATCGGTGCTCGCGGCATCCTGCTGACCGACATCCATGCCTGCCGACTCTGACGTGACCCTGCCGCACACCTGGCGACCGCTCGGAGTGCGGCTCGCGGGCGCCCTCTTCGGCGGCATGCTGCTCGTCGTGTGCGTCGCGGCCTGGCTGTTGTGGGACCCCGAGACCCGCGCCCGCTTCACGACGCTCCAGCGGGCCACGGTGGTCGGGCTGGCGATGATGGCGTTCGCGGCCGGTTTCGCGCTGGCCCGGTCGCGGGTCGTGGCGGAGACCGACCGGCTGGTCGTGGTCAACGGCTACAAGCGTCGCGAGCTGGTCTGGGCCGAGGTCGTCGCCGTCCACCTGCCGCTCGGTGCACCCTGGGCCGTGCTCGACCTCGCCGACGGCACCAGCGCCCCGGCCATGGGCATCCAGGGCTCCGACGGCGCGCGGGCGCGGACGGCGGTCCGGCAGCTGCGCGCCGTCCTGGCCCGTTCGACGCCCTGACTCAGTCCAGCGCGCGGATGCCCCACGAGGCCGAGAGCTCGTGGCCGGGCTCGCCCTGCGGTGCGAGCGTCGTCAGGTCCTCGCCGGAGCGGAAGGCGTCGGAGGGAGCCGTCATGGGCTCCACGGCCAGTGACCGTCGCGGCGTGCCGGTGTCGTCGGCGGTGTAGAGCTGGAGCCAGCGGCATCCCTCGTCGACCCAGAGCTCGGTGCCGCGGCCGGAGGCCGGGTCCCTCAGGGTCACCGTCACCACGCTCCCGGCATCGCGGTCGAGGTCGGTGAACGCGTCGTTGAGCACGGTCGCCGCCACCGGTCGGGGCGCTTGGAAGTCGTACGCCGTCCCCTCCACCGGCTCGCGACCCACGGGGAGCAGGCGGTCGTCCACGAGCAACCTCGTGGCTGCCGGCAGGGTGAGCTCCCAGTGGTCCACGGGACCGTCTCCTGCCACCAGGTAGGGATGTGCGCCCTGGGCGTAGGGCGCCGGCGAGCCGGACATGTTGGTCGCCGTCTGCGTGACCGTCAGGCCGTCGGCGGACAGGTCGTAGAGGACGTGGAGGTCGACGGTCCACGGGTAACCGGTCTGCGCCATCAGACGGTAGCCCAGCGACACCGAGTTGGCGGTGTGCTCCTCGACGCTCCAGGCCACCCAGCGGGCCAGGCCGTGGGAGGCGTTGTGGCGCGACGGCTCCGTCAGGGCGAGCCGGTGCTCGGCGCCGTTGAACGTGTAGACGCCGTCCCGGATCCGGTTCGGCCACGGCATCAGCAGCTGGCCGCGGCCGCCGCCCGCCATCGCGTCCTCGGCGAAGCCGTCGACGAGCGGCCGTCCCGACCGCTCCAGCAGACGCAGCGCGGCACCGGACTCGGTGACGACGGCGCGGTAGCCGCCGCCTTCGATCGCGAACTGGTCACCGGACGGAGGCAGCATGCGGCCACCCTAGGTGGCGTCAGCCCGGGAGGAGTCGGCCGGACGCGTCGACGGTGAAGTCGGGGCCGGGAGGGAGGCGGCTCAGGGACCCGAGCCGGTCCTCGTCGCGCATCCACTCCTCCAGGTGCTCGCGCCATCGCTCTCCGTCGCGGGCCACGGCGCGCTCCAGTCGAAGGTCCGGTCCGGCTTCGCACCAGACCAGCGCCGCCCGGCGGCTCCGCAGCGGGCGCTGGCCGGTGCCGACGCCCTCCAGGACCAGCAGGTCCATCGGGGCGATCACGTGCTCCTCGGCGAAGCGGTCCTTTTCCCAGTCGTAGCGCCGGTAGCGTGCCGGGTGCCCGGACGCGAGCGGACCCACGACGTAGTTGCGCAGCCGAGCGCCGATCGACGCCAGCCCGCCCCAACCGTCGAGCAGGTCGTCGGAGCAGAGCAGGTGCACGGTGTCGACCAGGGCCGCCGCCTGCGTCGCCAGCGCTGCCGCCAACGTCGACTTGCCTGACCCGGTCAGGCCGTCGACGCACACCATCCGGCCACCTCCGAGGAGCGGCCGCTGCGCCAGGGCGTGGTCGAGGACGGCCGCGGCCGTCGTCGTCAGGACCTCGTCCACGGCGCTCAGAAGGACAGCCCGCACCCGCGGTAGGTGCGGACGGTCTCGACGATGCGGTCGCCGGCGAGCAGGTGCACGTCCAGCCCGTGCTCGAACAGCTCTCCGGACTTCGCGTGCCGGAACCACACGAGGTCGCCGATCCGCAGCGTGGCGGCGGCCGGGCCCGTGAGCGGCGTCTGCACCTCCCCGGCCCCCTCCAGAGCGGTCAGGTGCAGCCCGGACGGCGCCCACGGGTGCGGCAGCCGGTCCCGCCCCGCGGCACCCGAGGCCACGAAGCCCCCGCCGTGCACGGTCGCCACGCCCGCCGACGGCCGGCGTACCACGGGGAGGCCGAAGAAGGCCGCAGGTCGGGGGGAGAAGGCCCGGTAGTGGTCGAACAGCCCCGGGACGAGCAGACCAGAGCCGGCGGCGATCTCGGTGACCGCCGGGTCCGTGGTGGTGGTGTCGACCGAGCCGGACCCGCCGGCGTTCCAGAACTCCAGGTCGGCGATCTCGGCGATCGCGTCCGCCAGCTCGCGGCGGCGCACCTCGAGCTGGGACTGCGACGCCGCCTTCAGGCGCCGGATGATGATCGACCTGGCCCGCTGGCCGGGGACGACGTCCGGGAGACCGGCGATCTGGCCCTCGTACGTCATCACGCCGGCCAGGTGGAAGCCGTCGCGGCCGGTGATCGCCCGGGCCAGGCGCAGCACGGAGGAGGGGTCGTAGAGCGGGGAGCGTTTCGGACCGACGTGCTGTCCGCCCATCCGGAGCCCGGCGTCGATGTCGATGGCGGTCCGGATCCGCACGCCGGGGGTCGACCGCACCGCATCGACCAGGTCGAGGTGGGCGGTGTCGTCGACCATGAGGGTGATCGCCTCGGCCGCGGCGGGGGAGGCCGAGAGCTGCGCGAGCGCCCCGCGGTCGACGGTCGGGTAGGCGACGACGAGGTCCTCGCTGATGCCCTGCCCGTGCAGCCACAGCGCCTCGCGGAGGGTGAACGCGAGCACGCCGTGGAAGCCGGGGCGGTCCAGCACCCGGCGCAGGAGCTCCGGCACCCGCACCGACTTGGAGGCCACCCGGATCGGCTTGCCGGCCGCGCGCTGCTCGAGGTCGGTCGCGTTGGCGTCGAAGGCGTCGAGGTCCACCACCATCACGGGGGTCGGTGGCAGCGTGTCGAGGGCCTCGACGGCCGATGTCAACCGCAAGGCCAGCCGGTCTCGGTCGAGGGTGGGCGGTGCCATCAGGTGATGCCGCGCTTCTTGAGCAGCGCCTCGATGTCGGCCATGTCGTCGTCGAGCGGGGGAGCCGCCGGCCCACGGGACCGGGGGAGCGCCTTGCCCGGCCTCTTGTCACCGACCGACGCCGGCCGGGAGCCGACTGTCCCGAGCTCGCGCCTGCGCAGAGCACCGGAGACGCCGAACAGGAGGACCGAGATCCCGGTGAGGACCACGCCGGCCCAGACGATCGGGCTGAACACGAGGTGCGTCGCCCAGTCCGCGACCGACCCGCCGATCTCGGTGAACATCTCCATGGTGCCGGTGAGCCACGCCGCGGCCGGCAGCAGCGTGAAGCCCGCACCACGCAGTCCCGAGGCCAGACCGCGCCTGCGGAAGGCCAGCCAGGTCCAGATGCCCCCCAGCAGGGTGAGCGTGAGCGTGAGCGCTCCCCAGGTCACGTCATCCACCGGCCAAGGGTTGCACACCGGTCGCCATCCGTGAGGTGCGAAGATCGTGCTCGTGGGAGAACGGGCGCACCGATTCGAGGGTATCCAGATCCCTGATCCCGGGTTCATCGGGGACAGTGGCGTCGCGGCCCCGGCGCTCACTGCCGCCCTGTCGGCGTACGCCGGCGAGCCCGGCCGCTACGCCGAGACGCTGGCGGTGCTGCTGGAGTCCCGCGTGCTGGTCCCGGTCGTGGCCGTCCTCGGTGAGGTCGAGATCGACGAGGCCGGCCTGGCGCACGAGAAGAGCAGCGACATGGCGACGGTGCTGATGACCGGTCGCGACGGCCGGACAGCCCTGTTGGCCTTCACCGGCACGACCCAGCTCGAGGCCTGGGACCGGGAAGCCCGCCCGGTGCCGGTCGCGTGCACGCTGGCTGCTCGGTCGGCGATCCAGGACGGCGCCGACGCCCTCGTCGTCGACATCGCCGGCCCGGTGACCTTCGTCGTCGAGCGCGAGGACCTCACCCGGGTCGCGGCCGGGTGGCGGCTGGCCCGGGTCGGCGACCGTCCCGCCTGGATTCGGCCGCCGACGGCCTGATCGGCTAACATTGCCACCGATCTCACAAGCGGAGGCGCACCACGGTCTCCCACCCGCATCGACCGCCGCCTCCGGGCACAGGTCGTCGGGTCCGGTCCTGAGGAATCAACCGAGGCGCCCCGTGCGTCGCGAATCCTTCCTCGGTGGTGCGATTCCCTCCGGGGAGACGTGTCGCGACTGGCTTCCGCTCGTGAACTAGCGGAAGCCTTCTTCGATTTCTGGGGCAGGTTCTTCCGGACACCTGACCGCAGGAGGACACATCAGCACCGAGCTTCGAATCAACGACCGGATCCGGGTTTCCGAGGTCCGACTCGTTGGCCCCAGTGGCGAGACCGTCGGCATCGTTCCCACCGCCGATGCGCTTCGCCTTGCCCAGGAGGCGGACCTCGACCTCGTCGAGATCGCCCCGATGGCACGCCCGCCGGTCTGCAAGCTCATGGACTACGGCAAGTTCAAGTACGAAAACGCGCAGAAGGCCCGCGAGGCCCGCCGCAACCAGACGAACGTGATCATCAAGGAGATGAAGCTTCGTCCCAAGATCGACGCGCACGACTACGAGACCAAGAAGGGCCACGTCGTCCGCTTCCTGAAGGCCGGCGACAAGGTCAAGATCACGATCATGTTCCGCGGTCGTGAGCAGCACCGTCCCGAGCTCGGGTTCCGCCTGCTGCAGAAGCTGGCTGAGGACGTCACCGAGCTGGGCTTCGTCGAGTCGTCACCCAAGCAGGACGGCCGCAACATGATCATGGTGCTCGGCCCGCACAAGAAGAAGGCCGACGCCAGGGTCGACATGCTGGCCGAGAAGGAGTCGAAGGCTGCTGAGCGCGCCGCGCACGTTGCCGACGAGCAGGCCGAGCGGGACGCGGCGCACGCCGCCGGCCCGGTCGCCCAGAAGAAGGAGCGTGGCCGCTCCGAGAACCTCGACCCTGAGATCGAGGCCTGAGCACCACCCCCACGGACTGACCGGGGCGCCACCGCGCCCCGGAGGAGAGAGAGCAGAGAGATGCCGAAGAACAAGACGCACTCGGGTGCCAGCAAGCGCTTCCGCGTGACCGGGACCGGCAAGATCCTTCGCGAGAAGGCCGGCAAGCGCCACAACCTGGAGAAGAAGGCCTCCAAGGTGACTCGCCGCCTGAGCGGGACCACCGAGCTCGCCAAGGCCGACGTCAAGCGCGCCAAGAAGATGCTCGGTCTCTGACCGTCCGACGACCCACGGTCGAGCACGTCGAGACCGCACCCGATGAACCTGAACAAGGAGTAGAGACATGGCACGCGTCAAGCGGGCAGTGAATGCCCATAAGAAGCGTCGTACCACCCTCGAGCGCGCCGCCGGTTACCGCGGCCAGCGCTCGCGCCTGTATCGCAAGGCCAAGGAGCAGGTCACCCACTCCCTGGTCTACAGCTACAACGACCGGCGCAAGAACAAGGGCAACTTCCGCAAGCTGTGGATCCAGCGGATCAACGCTGCGGCACGCGCCCAGGGCATCACCTACAACCGCTTCATCCAGGGCCTCGGCCTCGCGGGCATCGAGGTGGACCGCAAGATCCTGGCCGACCTCGCCGTCAATGACGTCGCGGCGTTCAACGTCCTGGTCGAGGCAGCCAAGGCCGCCCTCCCCGAGGACGTCAACGCGCCCAAGGTCTCCGCCTGACCATGGCGGCCCTGACCACGGGCAACGCTCGGGTCAAGGACGCACGGAAGCTCAGCCGCCGCTCGGAACGTTCCGAGCGGCGGCTCTTCCTTGCCGACGGCCCGAAGGCCGTCGAGGGCGCCCTCGCGGTGCCTGACTGCGTGGTCGAGGTCTTCGCCACGGCCACGGCCACCGAGCAGTACGCCGACCTCGCCTCCGCGGCGACCACGTGGACGCTGCTCGAGGACCGGGCGCTGGCCTCGCTGAGCGACAGCGTCACGCCCGCCGGTGTGGTGGCAGTGTGCCGTTTTCTCGACGTCACGCTCAACGAGGTCTTCTCGACGGGGGGCCCTCGTCTCGTGGCGATCTGCGCCGACGTCCGAGACCCCGGCAACGCCGGCACCGTCATCCGTACGGCCGACGCAGCCGGCGCCGGAGCCGTCGTCCTCGCCGGCACCTCTGTGGACGCCTACAACCCGAAGACGGTCCGAGCCACCGTGGGCAGCCTCTTCCACGTCCCGATCGCCGTCACGCCCGACCCGAGCGCCGCCCTGTCCGCGGCCCGGGCAGCGGGGCTCATGGTCGTGGCCGCCGACGGTTCGGGCGAGGTGGACCTCGACGAGGCCGACGACCTGCTCGCCCGGCCGACCGCCTGGCTGTTCGGCAACGAGGCCCACGGCCTGTCCGCCGAGCTGGCCGCGGCCGCCGACCACCGGGTCCGGATCCCGATCCATGGCCGCGCCGAGAGTCTCAACCTCTCCACGGCCGCTGCGGTCTGCCTCTACGCCTCGGCGCGCGCCCAACGCCGTTAGGGTGACCGGCGTGACCGACCGTGACGACGTTCAGGCCCTGGCCGACGCGCTCCCGGACGGCGTCGTCGTGGCCGACGCCGACGGCCGGGTCACCCTGGTCTCGGCCGTTGCCGCCGCGATGCTGCCCGGATCCGGCGGCGTCGGCGACCACCTCGGCGAGGTGCTCGCGCTCCGGGACCAGGACGGCAACGAGTGGTACGCCACCAGCCGGCCGTACGACGGACTCCGCACCCGGGTCGGGATCCCCGAGCAGTCGTGGACGCTGCCCAGCGGCACCGAGGTGCTCGTGACCACCCGGATCCAGCGTGCCCGACGCAGCGGGCCCGTCGAGCAGGTGGCCGTGGCGCTGCGATCGGGCCGGGGGCGCGAACGGCTCGACCGGGAGCGCTCCGACCTGGTCGCGACCGTCGCCCACGAGCTGCGCTCGCCGCTCACGGGGGTGAAGGGCTTCGTCCAGGCCCTGCTGAACCGTTGGGACAAGCTCAACGACGACCAGAAGAAGCTGATGCTCACGACGGTGCACGCCGACTCCGAGCGGCTCAGCCGGCTGATCGCCGAGCTCCTCGACGTGGCCCGCATCGACACCGGTCGGCTGTCGCTCTTCCCGCGGCCGTCCGACGCGGCCGCCCTTGTGGGGCGGGTGGTCGACTCCGTCCAGGCCAGCACGGCGCGACAGATCGAGCTCAGCGTCGACGACCACCTGCCCGAGGTCAGCGTGGACCCCGACAAGTTCACCCAGGTGGTCACCAACCTGGTCGAGAACGGCGTCCGCCACGGCGAGGGCACGGTCAGCGTCGGTGTCCGCCGGCTTGGTCCCGGTCACGAGTTCGAAGGCGTGCGGATCGTCGTCGAGGACGAGGGCGAGGGCATTGCGCCCGAGATGCGCCGCCGGGTCTTCACCAAGTTCTGGACGAGCGGCGTCCGCGGCGGCTCAGGACTGGGGATGTACCTCGTCAACGGCCTGGTCCGCGCGCATGGCGGCAGTGTCCTGATCGGCGACACCGAGGCCGGGGGAGCCCGGATCGAGCTGTTCTGGCCGGCTGACGACCTGCGCCCCGGGCGCCCGCCAGGTTAACCCGGTCGCCCGAGCGCGCGACTGGTTCCTAGACTTGACCCTTGTGGTCGTGCAGCACCACGACCACCCGCTTCCGGAAAGGCAGTCATGTCGGGACCGAACACCGATTACGACCCTGTCGAGGTCACCCCGCTGAAGGCCGACGAGGTCGAGGCCATGCGCGTGGCCGCGATCGCCGCGATCGACGCGGCTCCCGACCTCGCGACCCTGAAGCAGGTCCGGATCGAGCACACCGGCGACCGGTCGCCGCTCGCGCTCGCCAACCGGGAGATCGGTGCCCTCCCGCCGCAGGCCCGCAAGGACGCCGGCCAGCGGGTCGGCCAGGCCCGCGGTGCCGTCAACCAGGCACTGTCCCGTCGCCAGGCGGTGCTCGAGGCCGAGCACGAGGAGCGGATGCTGGTCGAGGAGACCGTCGACGTGACGCTGCCGACGGACCGCGTGCCCTCCGGCTCGCGGCACCCGCTCACGACCGGCTCCGAGCTGATCGCGGACATCTTCGTGGCCATGGGCTGGGAGGTGGCGGAGGGGCCGGTGATCGAGGCCGAGTGGCTCAACTTCGACGCCCTCAACCTCGGGCCCGACCATCCCGCCCGCACCATGCAGGACACGTTCTGGACCGACCCGCAGGACAACGGCATGGTGCTGCGGACGCACACGTCGCCGGTGCAGGCGCGGACCATGCTCAGCCGCACGCCCCCGATCTACGTCGTGTGCCCGGGCCGCGTGTTCCGCACCGACGAGTACGACGCCACCCACAGCCCGGTCTTCCACCAGGTAGAGGGCCTGGCGATCGACGAGGGCATCACCATGGCCCACCTCAAGGGAACCCTCGACCACTTCGCGGGCGCCATGTTCGGCGACGGGATCACCACGCGCTTCCGGCCGTCGTACTTCCCGTTCACCGAGCCCAGCGCCGAGGTCGACCTGGTCTGCTTCGTCTGCCGCGGCGTTGACCCGGCCGGCTGCCGCACCTGCCGGGGTGAGGGCTGGATCGAGTGGGGCGGTTGCGGCGTGGTCAACCCGCGCGTCCTCGCGGCCTGTGGCGTCGACTCCGAGCGGTACTCCGGCTTCGCGTTCGGGATGGGCATCGACCGGACCCTCATGTTCCGGCACGGCATCACGGACCTGCGTGGCTTCTTCGAGGGCGACGTCCGCTTCACCTCGGCCTTCGGAACGGAGCTCTGATGAAGACCCCTGTCTCCTGGATCCTGGATTACGTCGACCTGCCCTCCGGCGTCAGCACCGAGCAGCTGGCGGACCGGCTGACTGCCCTCGGGCTGAAGGAAGAGGCGATCGAGAAGCCCGGCGACGCCATCAGCGGCCCCTTGGTCGTCGGCCGCGTGCTGACGATGGAGGCCGAGCCGCAGAAGAACGGCAAGACCATCAACTGGTGCACCGTCGACGTCGGCGACGCCAACGGCACGGGAGAGCCGCAGGGCATCGTCTGCGGCGCCCACAACTTCGCACCCGGAGACCTCGTCGTGGTCGTGCTTCCCGGGGGAGTTCTCCCCGGCGGGTTCGAGATCTCAGCGCGCAAGACGTACGGCCACGTCTCGGCCGGGATGATCTGCTCCTCGAAGGAGCTCGGGCTGGGCGACGACCACGACGGCATCATCGTGCTGCCTGCCGACGCGGACGACCCGGGTGCCGACGCCTTCGACCTGCTCGGCCTCCTTGAGGAGATCATCGAGTTCGAGATCAACCCCGACCGGGCCTACGCCCTGTCACTGCGCGGCGTCGCCCGCGAGGCGGCGCTGGCGTACGGCGCCCCCTTCCGCGATCCCGCGCTCCGAGACGTCCCGTCGGCCAACGGCGACGGCTATCCCGTGGTGATCGACGACGCTGTGGGGTGCCCGGTGTTCGTGGCCCGCACGGTGTCGGGCTTCGACCCGGCCGCACCCACCCCCGCGTGGATGGCGCGCCGGATCCAGCTCGCGGGGATGCGCCCGATCTCGCTGGCCGTCGACGTTACCAACTACGTGATGCTCGAGATCGGCCGCCCGCTCCACGGCTACGACGCCGACAAGCTGTCCGGCCCGATCCGGGTCCGTCGGGCGCAGGAGGGCGAGCGCCTGGTCACCCTCGACGGGGTCGAGCGGGCCCTGTCCGTCGAGGACCTCGTCGTCACCGACGACTCCGGCATCATCGGTCTCGGTGGCGTTATGGGTGGCGAGACCACGGAGATGTCCGACTCGACGACGAACGTCCTCATCGAGTCGGCCCACTGGGACGCCGTGTCGATGTTCCGCACCGGCAAGCGCCACAAGCTCACGTCCGAGGCCGGCAAGCGCAACGAGCGCGGCGTCGACCCGACCGTGTGCGAGGCGGCGGCCGACCGGGCCGCCGAGCTGCTCGCGACGTACGGCGGCGGCACGATCGAACCCGGCGTGACCGTGGTGGGGACCCCGCCGGTCCCGTCCCCGATCCGGATCTCCTACGACCTGCCCGCGCAGGTCACCGGCATGGAGATCGACGCGGCCACGACCGTGACCTCGCTCGAGGCGATCGGCTGCTCGCTCGACAAGGACGACACCGGTCTGACGGCCGTCCCCCCGATGTGGCGACCCGACCTCACCGACCCCTACGACCTGGTCGAGGAGGTGGCCCGGATCGTCGGCTACGACGCCGTGCCGTCGGTGCTCCCGCGGCCGCCGGCAGGACGTGGGCTGACCCGCGCCCAGCGGCTGCGACGCCGGGTCGGGCGCACCCTCGCCGGCGCCGGCTGCGTCGAGGTCATCAACTTCCCGTTCGTGGGCGAGGCGGCGTTCGACGCCCTCGGGCTCCCGGCCGACGACGTGCTGCGGCACACCGTGCGGCTGGCCAACCCGATGTCGTCGGAGGAGCCGGCCTACACCACGACCCTGCTGCCCAACCTGCTCGAGACCGCCGCGCGCAACCTCGGCCGCGGGGCGACCGGGGTGTCGCTGTTCGAGACCGGCATCGTTGCGTTCCCCGCGGACCGCGGGCCGGCGCCGATCTACGGGGTCGACTGGCGCCCGAGCGACGACGAGCTGGTCAAGCTCATGGAGGCACTGCCGGCGCAACCGCTGTTCCTCGCGGTGGTCCTGGCCGGGGAGCGCGAGCGTGCCGGCTGGTGGGGCAAGGGAGCGAGCGCCGGCTGGTCCGACGCGATCGACGTCGTGCGACGGCTGGGCGCCGAGCTCGGGGTGACCGTCGCGGTGCGCTCCGCCTCCCGCGCGCCGTGGCACCCCGGCCGTTGCGCCCAGGTGCTCGTGGGAGACCAGGAGTTCGGTCACGCCGGCGAGCTGCACCCCAAGGTCTGCAAGGCGTTCGGCCTGCCGGAGCGGAGCTCTGCGGTCGAGGTCGACCTCGACTTCCTGCTCAGCCGGGCCGTCGAGGTGGCGCCGGGGCCGACGTTCTCGACGTATCCGCTCGCCAAGGAGGACGTCGCGCTCGTCGTCGACGCCGACACGACGGTCGCGGACGTGGAGGACGCACTGCGCGAGGGGGCAGGGGAGCTGCTGGAGTCGATCAGGCTCTTCGACGTCTACACCGGGGAGCAGGTGGGTGCCGGCAAGAAGTCGCTGGCCTTCGCCCTGCGGTTCCGCGCGCCCGACCGGACCCTGACCGAGGAGGAGACCAGCGCCGCCCGCGATGCCGCGGTGGCGCTGGCTGCCGAGCGCACCGGAGCCGTGCAGCGCACCTAGTCGATCGGGTGGTTGACCGCCTCCCGGAAGTGGTCGTAGATGCGTCGGTCGCCGTGGACCTTGACCTCGGCGTCGTCGCCGCGGCGCCAGAGCCACGTGTTGAGCACCGTGGCCGGTCCCTCGACGACCGCGTCGGGCTCGACACCCGGGTCGGCCACGACGTGGATGTCGTTGTCGTCGTAGCCGGTGTCGTCCTTGGGGTTGGTGCCGACGAAGCGACCGATCTGGACCCACGTGCGGTCGCCGGTGTCGGTGCAGTCGACGCGCACGTAGTGGGGGAGCGGCCGGAACTCGCCCCACGGCGGTGTCCCGCCGAACATGACGTCGAGGCACTCGAGGACGCCGTCGGCCGCCAGGGCGGTGTCGAGCGGGGTGACCGTGCCCGCGGTCTGCTCGGCGTCGAGGCGGTGGATCAATGCCTCGTGGGCCTGCCGACGGAAGGTGAAGCCGACGGTCTGCTCGGTCGACCACGACCAGGCCGGCTCGGAGGGGTCGGCCTTCTCCAGCTCTGCGACCAGCGAGGCGGAGTACTCGTCGTACGCCGCCAGCAGGCCGCCGTAGGTGTCCGGACGCTCCGGCTCGGGGTCCTCCTCGCGAGGGGCGACCGGGCGGGTGCGGATCGTCGTGGCCCAGAACCACTGGACCTCGGCGAGGTGCCACAGCAGGTCGGCGGCGTCCCAGGCAGGGCAACCCGGGACTCGGGCGGCCGGGTCGCACCCCGCGAGCACGTCCCGGAAGCGACGGGACTCCGAACGGAGGTGGTCGAGATAGTCGGCATGCGAGAGGGTGGTCATGGTTCGTGAACCTAGTCCGCGGCGCCGACACCCGCACGGCCCTTCGAACCCCCGATCACATGAACATGCAGAGGACGGTATAGTCATGCATATGTCGAGGAAACGAGTCGCCGTCGCCGGCGCGAGCGGGTACGCCGGGGGTGAGGTGCTCCGGCTGCTGCTGGCCCACCCCGAGGTCGAGATCGGGGCGCTCACCGGAGGCTCCAACGCGGGGGAGTCGCTCGGCGTCCTCCAGCCGCACCTGGTCCCGCTGGCCGACCGGGTCCTCGAGCCGACGAACGCGGAGACCCTCGCCGGCCACGACGTCGTCTTCCTGGGGTTGCCGCACGGCCAGTCCGGCGCGATCGCCGCCCAGCTCGGCGACGACGTCGTGGTGATCGACTGCGGCGCCGACTTCCGGCTCACCGACCCCGAGGCGTGGGCCACCTTCTACGGCGGCGACCACGCGGGCTCCTGGCCCTACGGCCTCCCCGAGCTGCCCGGCCAGCGCGACCAGCTGCGCGGCGCGCGGCGTATCGCCGTCCCCGGCTGCTATCCGACCGTCTCGACGCTCACGCTGGCTCCCGCCCTCTCGGCGGGCCTGGTGCAGCCCGATGTCGTCGTGGTGGCCGCGTCCGGCACGAGCGGTGCGGGCAAGGCCGCCAAGCCGCACCTGCTCGGCAGCGAGATCATGGGCAACGCCAGTGCCTACGGCGTCGGTGGCACCCACCGGCACACGCCCGAGATCACGCAGAACCTCTCTCTCCTCGTCGACGGCACCGTCACGGTCAGCTTCACCCCGCTGCTCGTCCCCATGCCGCGCGGCATCCTCGCGACCTGCTCCGCCCCGCTCGCGGGACCGCTGACCGCCGACGAGGCGTACGACGCCTACGTCAAGGCCTACACCGACGAGTCGTTCGTGCACGTTCTGCCCCAGGGCCAGTGGCCACAGACCAAGTCGGTGACAGGCTCGAACGCCGTCCACGTCCAGGTGACCGTCGACGAGGCGGCCGGACGGCTCGTCGCCGTCGGTGCGGTCGACAACCTGGCCAAGGGCACCGGTGGCGCGGCCGTGCAATGCATGAACCTCGCGCTCGGGCTCGACGAGGGCCTCGGCCTCTCGAGCGTCGGGATGGCGCCGTGAAGCTCAACCGCTACCCCGAGACCCTGGCCGTGGTCCGGTTGGGCGCCGGCACCGAGGTGCCGGCCTGGGCGGAGTCGTCCTCGGTCTTCTCGGTCACCGCGACCGCCACGGAGACCTCCGTCGTGTGCGCCGCCCGCAGCGTCCCCGGCAAGTCGGTCCACCAGAAGCCGCTCACGGCGTTCGCGGTCGACGGCACGCTCGACTTCGCCCTCACCGGCGTGCTGGTCGAGCTGCTGTCGCCCCTCGCCGAGGCCGACATCAGCGTGTTCACGCTCTCGACCTACGACACCGACTGGATCCTCGTGCGCGTGGAGGACGCCGACCGGGCGGCGGAGGAGTGGCGACGCCGGGGGCACGAGGTCGAGCCCGCCGTCCCCGCCAATCCCACCAGGCAGTCATCACGGAAGGGGGCGAAGCGATGACCATCACCGCCCCGAAGGGGTTCCGCGCGGCCGGTGTCGCCGCCGGCCTCAAGTCGACCGGTGCGAAGGACCTGGCCCTCGTCGTCAACGACGGGCCCGCCCACGACTCCGCGTCGGTGTTCACCGCCAACCGGTGCAAGGCCAACCCGATCCTCTGGAGCCAGGAAGTGGTCAAGGACGGCGTCGTCCGGGCCGTCGTCCTGAACTCCGGTGGCGCCAACTGCTACACCGGCCCTGACGGTTTCCAGACCACGCACGCCGTCGCCGAGCAGGTCGCCGACCGGCTCGGCATCGGAGCGGTCGACGTGATCGTGTGCTCGACCGGGCTGATCGGGCTCGCCAACGACCGCACGCAGCTGCTCGCCGGTGTCGACGCGGCCCACGCGGCCCTGGCCGACGACGGGGGCAGCGACGCCGCCAGCGCGATCATGACGACCGACTCGGTCAGCAAGCAGGTCGTGGTCGAGGGGGCCGGCTGGAGCATCGGTGGGATGGCCAAGGGTGCGGGCATGCTCGCCCCGCAGCTCGCCACCATGCTCGTCGTGCTCACGACGGACGCCGTCGTCCCGGCCGCCGACCTGGACCGCGCGCTCCGCGCCGCCACCCGGGTCAGCTTCGACCGCCTGGACGCCGACGGCTGCATGTCGACCAACGACACCGTGACCGTGATGGCGAGCGGAGCGAGCGGGATCACCCCGTCCCTGCCGGACTTCACCGCGGCTCTCACCCAGGCCTGCACCGACCTCGCCATGCAGCTGCTCAAGGATGCCGAGGGCGCCGATCACGAGATCGCGATCACAGTCCTCAACGCGGCGTCGGAGGACGACGCCGTCGAGGCGGCGCGCAGCGTGGCCCGCAGCAACCTGTTCAAGGCCGCCGTGTTCGGCAACGACCCCAACTGGGGGCGGGTCCTGGCCAGCATCGGGACCACCGACGCGGCGTTCGACCCGGCTGACCTCGACGTCGCCATGAACGGTGTCTGGGTCTGCCGCAACTCCACCCCGGCCGCCGACCCCGCCACCGTCGACCTGAAGCCGCGCGAGGTCAGCGTCACCATCGACCTCAAGGCCGGCACCGAGCGGGCGACCGTCTGGACCAACGACCTCACCCATGCCTACGTCCACGAGAACAGTGCGTACTCCTCATGACCCGACCTGACCCCGTCAAGGCCCGCACCCTCGCCGGTGCTCTGCCCTGGCTGAAGCGCTACCACGGCAAGACCGTCGTCGTGAAGTACGGCGGCAACGCCATGACCGACGACACCCTCAAGCGGGCGTTCGCCGAGGACATCGCGTTCCTCCGCTTCGCCGGCTTCAAGCCCGTCGTCGTCCACGGCGGCGGCCCGCAGATCTCCTCGATGCTCGATCGGCTCGGCATCGAGTCCGAGTTCCGGGGTGGGCTCCGGGTCACCACGCCCGAGGCGATGGACGTCGTCCGGATGGTCCTGGTCGGGCAGGTGCAGCGCGAGCTGGTCGGCCTGATCAACGAGCACGGCGCGCTCGCCGTCGGCCTCTCCGGCGAGGACGCCGCACTGTTCACGGCCAAGCCGACCAACACCGTCGTCGACGGCGAGGAGGTCGACCTCGGCCTGGTCGGCGAGGTGGCGCACGTGCGGCCCGAGGCGGTGCTCGACATCGTGGAGGCCGGCCGGATCCCCGTCATCTCCAGCGTCGCCCCGGACATCCACGGGCAAGTCCACAACGTCAACGCCGACACCGCCGCCGCGGCGCTGGCGATCGCGCTCAAGGCAGAGAAGCTGCTCGTCCTCACCGACGTCGAGGGTCTCTACAAGAACTGGCCCCACAGCGACGAGGTGATCCAGGAGATCAACCCTGACGATCTCGCCGAGCTGATGCCCAGCCTGGCCAGCGGCATGGTCCCGAAGATGACCGCCTGCCTCCAGGCCGTCCGCGGCGGCGTCGCCCGGGCCACCGTCGTCGACGGACGCGAGCCGCACGCCGTCCTGCTCGAGCTCTTCACCGACGAGGGCGTCGGCACCCAGGTGCTGCCCGGTGTCGAGACCCGGACCCGGAAGGCGCACGGATGAGCAGCGACTGGCAGGCGCGCTACGCCGACGCGCTCATGAACACGTTCGGCCCGCCGAAGCTCCTGCTCACCCGCGGCGAGGGTGCACACGTGTGGGACATCGACGGCAACGAGTACGTCGACCTCCTGGGCGGCATTGCCGTCAACGCCCTGGGCCACGCCCACCCCGCCCTCCTCGACGCGGTCACCGGCCAGCTCGGCACCCTCGGCCACATCTCCAACTTCTTCACGAGCCTGCCGCAGGTGGAGCTGGCGGAGAAGCTGCTGGAGCTGCTCGGCGCCGACGGCAAGGTCTTCTTCACGAACTCCGGCGCCGAGGCCAACGAGGCGGCCTTCAAGCTGACCCGCCGCACCGGCCGCACCCACGTGGTCGCCGCCGAGGGCGCGTTCCACGGCCGAACCATGGGCTCGCTGGCGCTCACCTCCAAGGAGGCGTACCGGACGCCGTTCGAGCCGCTACCCGGCGACGTGACCTGGGTGCCGTACGGCGACGTCGACGCCCTCGGGGCCGCCGTCACCGACGAGACCGCCGCCGTGCTCCTCGAGCCCATCCAGGGCGAGGCGGGCGTCGTCACCCCGCCCGACGGCTATCTCGCGGCCGCTCGCCGGATCAGCTCCGCCCACGGCGCCCTGCTCTGGCTGGACGAGGTGCAGACCGGCATCGGCCGGACGGGCCGCTGGTTCGCCCACGAGACCGCCGGGGTCACCCCCGACGTCGTGACCGTGGCCAAGGGCCTCGGCGGCGGCATCCCGATCGGCGCGTGCATCGGGGTCGGCGACGCCGGGACGCTGCTGCAGCCCGGCAACCACGGCACCACCTTCGGCGGGAACCCCGTCGCGTGCGCCGCTGCGCTCGCTGTGATCCGCACCATCGAGTCCGACGGCCTCCTCGAGCACGTCACCGCGCTCGGCCAGAAGCTCCGCGACGGCCTCGCGGCCGACCCGCGGGTCTCCGAGGTCCGCGGTGAGGGCCTCCTGATCGGCGTCGAGCTCGCCTCTGGCGACTCGGCCGAGGTGGTGGCCGCCGCGATGACCGCCGGCTTCATCATCAACAACCCGACCCCGACCGCGCTGCGCCTCGCGCCGCCGCTCGTCCTCACGCAGGGCGACGCCGACGCGTTCCTCGCGGCCTGGCCCGGGATCCTCGACTCCACCCTGGGGGAGGCCCCATGACCCGGCACTTCCTGCGCGACGACGACCTGACACCCGACGAGCAGGCCAGGGTGCTCGCGCTGGCCGCCGAGCTCAAGGCCGCGCCCTACGACACCAAGCCGCTGGCCGGACCGCAGACCGTTGCCATGATCTTCGACAAGCAGACGCTGCGCACCCAGGCCTCGTTCGCCGCCGGCATCGCCGAGCTCGGGGGCAATCCCATGCTCGTCGACGGTCACCTGGCCGGGATCGGCGTACGCGAGTCGGTGGCCGACGTCGCCCGCGTGCTCGGACGCCAGGCCGCCACGATCGTCTGGCGCACCTACGCCCAGGCGAACCTCGAGGAGATGGCGGCGTACGCCGGGGTGCCGGTCGTCAACGCCCTGACCGACGACTTCCACCCCTGCCAGCTGCTGGCCGACCTTCTGACCGTCGCCGAGCACAAGGGGTCGCTGGCCGGCCTGACCGTGGCGTTCGTCGGCGACGGCGCCTGCAACATGGGGAACTCCTGGCTCCTCGCCGGCGCGACCGCCGGGATGCATGTCCGGATCAGCTCCCCGGAGGGCTACGTCCCTGACCTGCAGATGGTCGACGAGGCCGCCCGGATCGCCGACGCCACCGGCGGCTCCGCCGTCCTCGAGCCGGACCCGCGCGCCGCCGTCGCCGGCGCCGACGTGGTCGTGACAGACACCTGGATCTCCATGGGCAAGGAGGAGGAGGCCGCCGCTCGGGCCGAGGTCTTCGCCGACTTCTCCGTCACAGCCGACCTCTTCGCGCAGGCGGCACCCGACGCGATCTTCCTGCACTGCCTGCCGGCGTACCGCGACAAGGAGGTCGACGCCGCGGTCATCGATGGGCCACGCAGCGTCGTGTGGGACGAGGCGGAGAACCGCCGCCACGTCCAGAAGGCGATCCTGACCTTCCTGCTGGGGGAGCGGCCGTGAACGACGCTGCGATGAGGCCGTCCACCAAGACCGCCCGCCACCAGACGATCATCGAGCTGGTCTCCCACCAGGAGGTTCGCTCGCAGGGCGAGCTGGCCGACCTGCTGGCCAGGAACGGCCTCCACGTCACCCAGGCGACGCTGTCGCGCGACCTCGTCGAGCTCGACGCCGTCAAGGTCCGCGCCGCCTCGGGTGCGCTCGTCTACGCCGTCCCCGGCGAGGGCGGCGACCGACGACCGAGCGCGCCGGGCGAGAGCGCCGCCGCGACGCACCGGCTGACCCGCCTCCTGGGCGAGCTGCTGGTCAGCGCCGAGTCGAGCGCCAACCTCGTCGTCCTGCGGACGCCGCCCGGCGCGGCCCAGTTCCTGGCCTCCGCGTTCGACAAGACGGAGTTCCCCGACGTCCTCGGCACCATCGCCGGCGACGACACGGTGCTCGTCATCGGGCGCGAACCCGAGGGTGGCGACACCCTTGCCCACCGGTTCCTGGCCTACGCCAACGACCACTCCGACCAGAAGGACACCACCCCTTGAGCAAGGTCCTCACCTCCCTCCCCGTCGGCCAGCGCGTCGGCATCGCGTTCTCCGGCGGCCTCGACACCTCCGTCGCGGTCGCCTGGATGCGGGCCAAGGGAGCGATTCCCTGCACCTACACCGCCGACATCGGTCAGTACGACGAGCCCGAGATCGCCGAGGTGCCCGACCGTGCCCTCCAGTACGGCGCCGAGATCGCCCGCGCCGTCGACTGCCGCACCCAGCTGGTCGAAGAGGGATTGGCCGCCATCGCGTGCGGCGCCTTCCACATCCGCTCCGCCGGCCGCGCCTACTTCAACACCACGCCCCTCGGCCGGGCCGTCACCGGCACGATGCTGGTGCGAGCCATGCACGAGGACGGCGTGGACATCTGGGGTGACGGCTCGACCTTCAAGGGCAACGACATCGAGCGGTTCTACCGCTACGGCCTGCTCGCCAACCCGGCGCTCCTGATCTACAAGCCGTGGCTCGACGCGGAGTTCGTCGCCGAGCTCGGAGGCCGCACCGAGATGAGCCAGTGGCTGACGGAGCGCAACCTGCCCTACCGCGACAGCCAGGAGAAGGCCTACTCGACGGACGCCAACATCTGGGGCGCCACCCACGAGGCGAAGACCCTCGAGCACCTCGACGTCTCCTTGGAGACGGTCGAGCCGATCATGGGCGTGAAGTTCTGGGACCCCTCCGTCGAGATCGCCCCCGAGGACGTCACGGTCCGCTACGAGCAGGGCCGACCGGTGGCCATCAACGGCGTCCGCTTCGACGACCCGGTCGCGCTGGTCCACGAGGCCAACGTCATCGGCGGGCGGCACGGCCTCGGAATGTCCGACCAGATCGAGAACCGGATCATCGAGGCGAAGTCCCGCGGCATCTACGAGGCGCCGGGCATGGCCCTGCTGTGGCTCGCCTATGAGCGGCTGCTCAACGCCGTCCACAACGAGGACACCGTGGCCAACTACCACGCCGAGGGCCGCCGGCTGGGCGTCCTGCTCTACCAGGGCCGCTGGCTCGACCCGCAGGCGCTGATGGTGCGCGAGTCGCTCCAGCGATGGGTCGCGTCGCTCGTGACCGGCGAGGTGACCGTCCGGCTGCGGCGCGGCGAGGACTACACGATCCTGCGCACGTCCGGTGAGCACTTCTCCTACCACCCCGACAAGCTGTCGATGGAGCGCACGGACAACGCGGCGTTCGGCCCGACCGACCGGATCGGTCAGCTCACGATGCGCAACCTCGACATCGCCGACTCCCGCGACAAGCTCGAGGCCTACGCCGCGCAGCCGCTGGACCAGGGGCAGGTGCTGGTCGAGCACGGCACGTTGTACGGCGAGCTCGAGCCCGGCGGCTACGCGCGGATCGCGCAGAACCCGACCGCAGAGGATGACGCCGCCAGCCTGGCGCTGGACAATGCCGCGATGGAGTTCGGCACCGACTGATGGCTTCCGAGAGCACGACCAACAAGGGCGCCCTGTGGGGCGGCCGGTTCGCCGACGGACCGTCGCCGGAGCTCGAGGCGCTCTCGCGGTCGACCCACTTCGACTGGCGGCTGACCCCCTACGACCTGGCGGGCTCCCACGCTCACGCCAACGCACTGCACGCCGCCGGCCTTCTCAGTGACGAGGACGTGGCCGAGCTGCACCGTGGCCTCGACGCGCTGGGGGAGCGGTACGCAGTCGGAGACCTCCACCCCGACCCGAACGACGAGGACGTCCACGGGGCTCTGGAGCGCTTGCTGCTCGACGAGGTCGGCACGGAGGTCGGAGGTCGGATCCGTGCCGGACGCAGCCGCAACGACCAGGTGGCCACGCTGTTCAAGGCCTACCTGCGCGACCACGCCCGGGTCGTCGCCGCCCAGGTGCTCGACCTGGTCGAGGTGCTCGCGAACCAGGCGCGTGCGCATCTGGACGTGATCATGCCCGGGCGCACGCACCTGCAGCACGCTCAGCCGGTGCTGCTGGCCCACCATCTGCTTGCCCACGCCTGGCCGTTGCTCCGCGACGTCGAGCGGTTGCGAGACTGGGACGACCGGGTGGCCGCGGAGTCGCCGTACGGCTCGGGGGCACTGGCCGGATCGACCCTCGGGCTCGACCCCGAGGCGGTCGCCGCCGAGCTGGGCTTCTCCGGGTCGAGCGCCAACTCGATCGACGGGACCGCCTCGCGGGACTTCGTGGCCGAGTTCGCCTTCGTCACCGCAATGGTCGGCGTCGACGTGAGCCGTCTCGCCGAGGAGGTCATCTTGTGGTCGACGCGCGAGTTCGACTTCGTGATGCTGCACGACTCCTGGTCGACGGGGTCGAGCATCATGCCGCAGAAGAAGAACCCCGACATCGCGGAGCTGGCCCGGGGCAAGGCCGGCCGCCTCGTCGGCAACCTCGGTGGCCTGCTGACGACGCTCAAGGCCCTCCCGCTGGCCTACAACCGTGACCTCCAGGAGGACAAGGAGCCGGTCTTCGACTCCGTGGACACCCTCGAGGTGCTCCTCCCGGCGTTCAGCGGCATGGTGGCGACGCTGACGTTCAACGGTGCCCGGATGGCCGAGCTAGCGCCGCAGGGGTTCTCCCTCGCCACCGACGTGGCCGAGTGGCTGGTTCGGGAGGGAGTACCGTTCCGGGTCGCCCACGAGCTCGCCGGCGCCTGCGTGCGCCGGTGCGAGGAGCTCGGCATCGAGCTGCACCAGCTCACCGACGAGCAGTTCGCACAGATCTCGCCCGCCCTGACGCCGGCGGTGCGCGACGTCCTCACCATCGAGGGCTCGGTCGCCGCGCGCACCGGCCGCGGTGGCACCGCTCCGGTCCGGGTGCGCGAGCAGCTGGCCGAGCTGTCCGGTGTCGTCGCCGGTCACCGTGAGCGGCTTGCCTGACCTGCCCGGGCTGCTCTCCGGCCCCGTGCTCGAGGTGGCGCCGCGGCTGCTCGGGGCGACGCTCCGGCACGGCGACGTGACAATCCGGGTCACCGAGGTGGAGGCGTACGACGGCCCGAACGACCCGGGCTCCCACGCCTACCGCGCCCGGACCCCGCGCAACGCGGTGATGTACGGACCGCCCGGTGCCCTCTACGTCTACTTCACCTACGGCATGCACCACTGCTGCAACGTGGTGACGGGACCCCCCGGTACGCCGAGCGCCGTCCTGCTCCGGGCCGGCGAGGTGGTTGACGGCCTCGATGTGGCCCGGGAGCGCCGCCGCGGCGCCTCCGACCGCGACCTAGCCCGAGGCCCGGCGCGGCTGTGCCGGGCGCTCGGGATCGACCGCGACCAGGACGGTGTCGACCTCACGGCGGGCCCGGTGCGGCTGGTCGTGGGTGAGCCCGTCGGGCCGGTCTCGACGGGTCCACGTGTCGGGTTGCGCGGCGCCCCGGACCGGCCCTGGCGGTTCTGGCTGACGGGGGAGGCGAGCGTCTCGACGTACCGTCCGGCCGCGTCGCGCCGGCGCACGGACCCCCCGATTTGAGGGGCGTCCGGACCCCTTGCTAGTGTTCCTCTTGTCGCCGCAAGCGACTCCCACTCCGGCCGAGAGGCCAACCGAGCTGGGTTGTTGCGCGCCCGGCACCGGCGAAGGCCGGCCCTGAAGTTGACGGGCCACCCCAGACCCGGTAAGTTTTTGCAGGTTGCCCCGCCGCTGGTTCGTGAGGACCGGGACGGTGTGCGTCTGATTTTTGAGAACTCAACAGTGTGTCATAGTCGACGAATTAGTTTGTTTAGCCCCGTCCTCTGTGTCTTCGATCCTTTTGGGGTTGTTGGTGTGGGGGATGGTTTCTTTGT
>JBKJUE010000102.1:0-47542 GCA_046590395.1 Nocardioides sp. | reverse complement strand
GTCGTCCGCTCGCCGACACCGACGGCCACCACGCCCGGTGACAGCAGCAGTACGTCGCCACCCTCCACGTGCTCGTAGTGGGAGCCGTGGATCCGGGGCGTGCCTTCGAAGCGCGGGTGCCGCGTGTAGATGAGCTCGGTGAGCTCGGTCTCGCGCTTGCGGGCGGGCATCGCCAGCGAGGTGATCGCCACCCGGTCGCGGATCCAGACCGACGAGTCGCGAGTGAACAGCAGATTGGGGAGCGGGTCGATCAGGAAGTCGTCGCGGGCCATCAGCGAGGTGACCAGCCCGAAGCCGCCGCGCACCTCGTCGTTGCGGATGCCGGCGGTGAGGTAGCCGGTCAGCTCCTCCGGGGACGCGTCCTGGAGGACCCGGGCGAGGTAGGTGCGCATGGTGTCGCCGAGGTGCAGGCCGCCCAGGGCGGTGGTGATCGCGTGGTTGCGGGCGTGGTCCTCGGCGAGGGTCTCCGTCAGCAGGTCGGTCAGGTAGAGCACCTCGACGCCGCGGGACCGCAGGGCCTCCGCGAACCCGTCGTGCTCCTCCTGCGCCCGGCTCACCCACGGGATCCCGTCGAACAGGAGGCGGTCGTTGTTGCGGGGCGTCAGCCGCTTGAGCTCGTTGCCGGGCCGGTGCAGCATGGCCGTCTTCAGGTGGCCGACCTCGCTGTCGGCGCCGTGGGGTGTCGCCTCGGGGCGCTGCGTGTTCATGAGCAGGACTCTAGTGGCCGATCACTGCTCGGGGCCCTTCGGCGACTTCGATCGCCTGAGCACCCACGGCTCCAGCCGCGAGTAGCCCTTGACCGGGCGCCGAGCCATCCGCCGGAACCGGTAGTCGCCGAGCTGCGAGAACGGGGAGATCTCGGCGAGCTCGTCGGCGGCGCGTTCGATCAGCTTCGTGATGGCGGGGATCTCACCGGTCTCGGGGTCGACCTGGTCCTCGGACAGGGTGGCCGTGAGGGCGTCGTACGCGCCCTTGTCGATGAGCACGCTGCCCGGGCGGGCCACGGACGTGAGGCGGGAGGCGATGTTGACGGTGGGGCCGTAGACGTCGCCCAGCCGGCTGACGACCTCGCCGTACGCGACCCCGGCGCGGACGTCGGGGAACTTGTCCTCGGCATCGGCACCGCGCTCCGTGGCGATCAAGGCCATCTCGGCTGCCGCAACCAGGTCGTCGGCGACGAAGAGGAGCTCGTCGCCGATCGTCTTGATCACCCGGCCACCGAGGTCGATGACGATGCGGGTCAGCTCGTCCTCGAAGTACTCGACCCAGTCGACCAGCTCGTGGTCGGTGAGGTTCTTGCTCTGACCGGTGTAGCCGACGATGTCGACGAAGCCGACCGCCAGGTTCGCCGTGGTGCCCAGGCTGTCCGTGGCGCCCGGGCCGAGGAGGCGGTTGGCGGCGCTGGCCAGGTGACGTCGCCAGATGTAGCTCTGGAGGATCTCGACGTTGGGGAGGACGGCCTCCATCAGCTCCTCGAGGCGGGCGGCGGGGTCGTCGCCCTGGACGGCCATCTCCGCGAGCAGGTTGACCTGCCACTCGGCCAGCCGCGCGAAGCTACGGCCCCACGTGCGGACCAGCGCGGCCTGGGACTCGGGGGTGAGGATCCCCAGCGAGATCAGGTCATTGGTGAGCTCGAGGGCGGTGACGTCCTCGTGGGTGAAGGCGACGTCGTCGTCCTCGACGTGCGGGAACCCGAGGCGGGACCACAACTCCTCGGCCAGCTCCAGGGGGATGCCGACCTTCTCGGCGACCTCGACCCGGTTGAACTTCCGCTCCGAGCCGAGGAGGGCGCGCTCGATCTCCTCGTACTCGATGAGAGGAGCGTCGTAGGCCAAGTCAGCTCCCGCTGGCGTCGAGGCGTTCCTGGGCGGCGCGGTCGAGGGCATCGCGGAACGCGGGCACCTTCTGGCACAGCTCGAGCACGGCGTCGTGGGTGAAGTGGAGCAGCTCCAGCTTCGTGAGGCTCACGATCGACGCGGAGCGGAGCGCGTGGTTGACGATGCCGGCCTCACCCATGATCTCGCCGGGCCCCAGGCGCGCGATCTCCTTGCCGTCCTTGCGCACCGACACCTCGCCGGAGAGCAGGATGTAGGCCTTGTCCGACGGGGTCTTCTCCCAGATGGGAGACCAGTCGGCAGGAATGGTGACGTAGGTGCCGGCGTTCTTGATCGCCTCGACCTCGCCATCGGTGAATCCATCGAAGATGGGCATGAACAGCCTCTCGGTCACGGGGGCGCATGCGGCCGCCCCGACGTTCGGACACCCCTCCGGGGCTGATCCTCGCGGACCCTTGAGGCAGTGTCCAGCGTGTCCGACGAGACGTGCGCTACGTCAGGAGCTCGTAGAGGGTGATCGACGCCAGTACGAGGCACATCCCGCCGCCCAGGAAGTGCAGCGTGCGCAGCCGGATCCGGCTGAGCAGCACCCGTCCGACCAGCACCGCCAGGCCGCTGACCGCGAGCAGCGCAGCCAGGGCGCCGACGAACACGCTGGCCGGGTCGTCGTACTTCGCGACGAGGGAGAGGGTGAGGAGCTGGGAGAGGTCGCCCCACTCGGCGGCGAAGAGGACCAGGAAGCTGGCGCCGACCGCCTTGAGGCCCTGCTTCGGGTCGCCGGCACGCTCGGCGAACTCCGCCTCGGCCTCCGCCTCGTCGGCGTCCGCGTTGCGCGCCGCGCGGAACAGCACGACGGCGCCGATCACGAACAGCACCACCGCGGCGACCCGGACACCGGTGATCGGCAGGAACGACGCGGCCTTGCCGAGCGCCACCGCGATCCCGGTCTGGACGGCGAACGCCAGTCCCACCCCGAGCCACACCAGCAACGGTCGGAACCGGGTCGACAGGACCAGGGTCGCGATGAACGTCTTGTCGGGGAGCTCGACCAGGAAGATCGCGGCGAAGGTGAGGGCGATGACGACGGGGTCAGCCACGGAAGAAGGCCTGGCTCTCGGCGATCGCCTCGGCCAGCACCGCCGAGACCGGTCGCCCGAGGGTGGCCGCGGCGCGCGCGACGTCGTCGTACTCCGGCTGCGCGTTGACGAGCACGCCGTCGTGGCGGGCCAGCTTGACGGCGACCTGCTGGCCGTCGATCTCGATGCTGGCCATGGTGCGCTCGAGGGCGTGCTTCTCCAGCGGCTGCTCGCGCAGACCGATCGTGGAGGTCTCGCGGAAGATGGTGGTGCGGACGGCGGGCGCGCGGTCGCCGTCGACCAGGACGCTCAGGGTGTGGGCGGGGCGGCCCTTCTTCATCAGGATCGGGGTCAGCCAGGCGTCGCTGGCACCGGCCTCCATCAGGGCAGCGATGACGGCCGGCCAGACCCGCGGGTCCAGGTCGTCGACGTTGGTCTGGATGAGGAGCGGGCGGCTCGGCGCGGGGGCGTCGCCGCCGACGAGCAGCCGGAGCACGTTGGCGTGGCCCTCGGGGTCGCGGCCACCCGCGCCGATGCCGATCGCACCGGTGGTCATGGCGGGCTGTGGACCCCACGCGGTGGCGACGGTCGTGAGGACGGCAGCTCCGGTGGGCGTGCAGAGCTCCATGGCCGGTGCGCCCGGAGGGCCGGCGTACGACGGGATGCCGCGGAGCAGCTCGGCGACTGCGGGGGGCGGGACCGGGAGGGTCCCGTGGGCGCCGCGGACCGAGCCGGACCCGACGGCGACCGGGCTGACGACGACCCGGTCGTGACCGAGGTGGACGAAGCCGGCGCTGGTGCCGACCACGTCCGCGATCGCGTCGAGCGCCCCGACCTCGTGGAAGGAGACCTCGAGGGGGTCGCCGCCGTGCACGGTGGCTTCGGCGCCGGCCAGCCGCTCGAAGATCCGCAGTGCCAGCGCCCGGACGGGTTCATCGAGGTCGGCCTGCTCGAGGAGGCCGCGGATGTCGCGCCAGGAGCGGTGGTGCTCGGAGTCGGCGATCTCGACGTGGCAGCGGGTGGCGACGAAGCCGTTGCGGACGACCTGCTCGACGCGGAGCGCGACCGGCTCGGGGGCGATCGCGTCGACCGCCGTCTGGAGGACGTCGACCGGGACCCCGGCGCCGACCAGCGCGCCGAGCAGCATGTCGCCGCTCGCGCCGGAGGAGGCGTCGACCCAGAGAGTCATCGGTGGACCCGGCGGGCGACCCGGGCGGCAAAGACACCGGCGCCGTAGCCGTTGTCGATGTTGACGACGGTGACCCCCGGCGCGCAGGAGTTGAGCATCGCCAGCAGGGCGGCCAGGCCGCCGAACGACGCGCCGTACCCGATGCTCGTCGGGACGGCGACCATCGGAACCCCGGTGAGTCCTCCGACGACGGACGGCAGCGCGCCCTCCATGCCGGCCACCACGATCAGGCAGTCGGCCTGCTCGAGGTCGTCGCGGACGGCGAGGAGGCGGTGCAGCCCGGCCACGCCGACGTCGCGGATCTCGTGCACCCCCGCGCCGTGGACCCGGGCGGTGAGGGCGGCCTCGGCGGCGACCGGCGCGTCCGACGTACCGGCGCTGACGATGGTGACCGTGCCGCGGGGCTCCGGCAGTGGACCGAGCGTCGCCGCGCGGGCGACCGGGTCGACGTCGGCACCGAGCTCGATGGCGGCCGCCTGCGCCTCGTCGCTCAGCCGGGTGGCGAGCACGGCGCGGTCGGGGTGCTTCGCGTGGAGGCTGCGCAGGATGGCGACGACCTGCTCCGGGGTCTTGCCTGCGCCGTAGACGACCTCCGCGTCACCCGTGCGGGCGGCACGCTCCAGGTCCACCCGGGCGAACCCCAGGTCGTCGATGCGCGGCTCCTCGGTCACCCCGGGAATCTACCGCCCACCCACGAGGTGGCAGGTTCTCCCCCACGAAGTGGCAGAAAGTCCGGTCCGAGGTGGCAACTTCTCCGGGCGCGTCCGAGAACTTGCCACCTCGAGGCGGAGTTCTTGCCACTTCGACGGGGAGTTTCTGCCACCTCGTGGGAAATCAGGTACGGCGGCCGGGGTCGGCGGGGTAGACGCCGAGGATCTTCACGTCGGTGGTGAAGAACGCCAGCTCCTCGAGGGCGCGGCGCAGGGCGGGGTCGTCGGGGTGGCCGTCCACCTCGGCGAGGAACTGGGTGGCGGTGAACTCGCCACCGACCATGTAGCTCTCGAGCTTGGTCATGTTGACGCCGTTGGTGGCGAAGCCGCCGAGCGCCTTGTAGAGCGCCGCGGGCAGGTTGCGGACGTTGAAGATGAAGCTGGTGACGACCGGGCCGTTGCCGGCCGGGGCCTCGACGTACTCCCGCGAGAGCACCACGAAGCGGGTCGTGTTGTGGTCCTCGTCCTCGACGTCGGAGCGGAGGATCTTCAGGCCGTAGATCTCGGCGGCGAGCGGCGGCGCGATCGCCGCCTGGGTCGGGTCCTGGGCCTCGGCGATCTCCCGGGCCGCGCCGGCGGTGTCGCCCGAGATGAGCGGGGTGAGGCCGAGCTCGCGGATCACCTTGCGGCACTGGCCGAGCGCGTGGACGTGGCTGTGGACGGTCTTGATGGTGTCGAGCGACGCACCGTCTACGCCCATCAGCGTGAACTGGATGCGCAGGAAGTGCTCGGCGACGATGTGCAGGTCGGAGGTCGGCAGGAAGTGGTGGATGTCGGCCACCCGGCCGGCCAGCGAGTTGTCGATCGGGATCATCGCCAGGTCGGCGTCACCGCTCTCGACCGCGGCGAAGACGTCCTCGAACGACGCGCACGCGACCGCGTCGGCGTCGGGGTAGTGCTGCTTGCACACCAGGTGGGAGTTGGCCCCCGGCTCTCCTTGGTAGGCAATGCGGCTCACGGTCACGCACCCATTTTCCCATGCCACCCTCGCGCCGCCGCGAGACGACCGGGGAGCGGTCATAGGCTCCGTGCGTGACCCTCGACCTCATCGCCCTCGGCCTGGCCGCGATCGCCGTCATCCTCTCGGTCTTGGCGCTGCGACGGCTGGGCGCGACGCGCCGCCGTTCGGGTGCCGACGCGCTGCCCGAGGACGTCCACGGCCTTCGCCAGGAGGTGGCCGCGCTCCGCACGGAGGCCAGGGATGCGTTGCGCCACCTCGCCGTCGTCCGGTACGACGCGTTCGGCGACATGGGCGGGCACCTGTCCTGGTCGCTGGCGCTCCTCGACGACGGGGGCCACGGGGTCGTGCTCACCTCGATCCACGGCCGCAGCGAGGCCCGGACCTACGCCAAGAACGTCTCCGGCTGGAGCAGCGAGCAGCAGCTCTCCCCGGAGGAGGAGGAAGCGATCGCGAGCGCGCGTCCCTGACCCGGGCGCCTCAGCGCGGGACGCGGACGAGCAGCCGCCCGTGGATGCACTCCATCCGCAGCTCGCGGCCGGCACCGATCGAGTCGCCGTCGAGCTGGCGCGGGGTGTCGGTCGAACACCGGATCACGACCGAGGCGCCCGTCATCCGGTTGACCAGCTCGTCGGTGTGCTTGCGCTTGAGCAGCACCCGCCAGGCGAGCGGGATCCAGGCGAAGAAGTTGCGCGGGTGCAGGATCACGACGTCGAGCTGGCCGTCGTCGATGGCGGCGTCAGGAAGGAGTGGCATGCCGGCCTGCAGGAAGCCGACGTTGCCGACGACGACGGTGCGGGCCCGGTGCTTGGTGAACTCGCCGCCGTCGACGGAGACCTCGACCCGGACCGCCGGGAACATCAGGGACTTGAGGCCGGAGACGACGTAGGCGATCCAGCCCACGCGCTTCTTCAGGTCCTCGTTGACGCCCTCCATGATCGCTGCGTCGAAGCCCATCCCGGCCATCACCATGAAGTGGGTGTCCTCGATGCCGTCGCCGCCGACCTTGACCAGGTCGATGGCCTGGTCCTGGCCGCTGAGCGCGACGTCGATCGCGGAGCGGATGTAGAGCGGGATGCCGAGGTTGCGGGCGAGCAGGTTGCCGGTGCCGGCGGGCACGATGCCGACCGGGATCCCGGTGCCGGCCAGCTCGGCACACACCTCGCGGACGGTGCCGTCGCCGCCGCAGACGAGGACCAGGTCGGCGCCCTCGACCGAGGCGGCCTCGGCCATGCCGGTGCCGGGGTCCTCGACGGTCGTGTAGTGCCACGACGGCTGCGACCAGCCGGCCTCCGTGGCCAGGGAGGTCACGATCGCCCGGAACTGCCCGAGGTCCTCGACCTTGATCGGGTTGATGATCACGGAGAGCCGGCGCTCGGTCGGCAGGACGTCGGGCAGCGGCTCCGAGCTCTCGGCGTGGCTGTGGGGGAGCGGGTTGTGGACGACGATGCCCAGCAGGACGAAGAACGCCCCGAGCAGGACTCCGGCGACCGTGTCGCTGGGGTAGTGCCGGCCGAGGAAGACGCGGTCGGCGCAGACGAGCAGAACGACGAGACCGACCCCCACGTAGACGAGCCGCCGGACGCTGGAGCGGCGGACCAGCATGGCGACCAGCACGATCACGACGCCACCGAGCGCCGCGGACGATGACGCGTGGCCGGAGGGGAACGACTGCGTGCTCAGCAGGGCTTCGGGGTTCTGCCAGGGAGGACGGGCGCGGCCGATCGTGAGCTTGAGGAGCGTCGTCGCTACCGACGTGACGACCATGACGCCAGCGGTGAAGAGCGCTGCCCGCCGGTGCTTCTTGACCCACATGGCGATGGCCAGCACCGACGCCATGATGGTGATGCCGATCGTGCCGAAGGCGACCTCCACCCACCGGAGGGGTCGTCTCAGCCACTCCTCGTCGACGGCCCACAGCTCGACTCTGTTGCCGCGGTCGTCGAGGTTCCGGATAAAAGCCCAGTCCTCGCTGACGCCGAGGGCGACGAGGCCGAACAGCGCCAGGCAGAGGGCGGCCCAGGACAGCTGGACAACGCGGGATCGGTCGAGCACGCGGACAGTATGCCGCCCCACCCACGGCCCTGCCGTATCTCGGGTGAAGCCGGGCGGACCGGGCGGATAACCTTGCCGACATGATCGACCCGCGAGTGCTCCGAGACGACCCCGACCGCGTGCGTGCCGCCCAGGCCAAGCGCGGCCTGTCCGCCGACATCGTGGACCGGGCGCTCTCCGCGGACGCAGCCCGGCGTACGGCGATCGCCGACTTCGAGGCCAAGCGCAGCGAGCAGAAGACGCTGGGCAAGCTGATCCCGCAGGCCCAGGGTGACGAGAAGCAGGAGCTGCTGGCCCGGACCAAGCTCCTGGCCGCCGAGGTGAAGGCCGCCGAGGCCGCCCAGAACGCGGCGGAGGAGGAGTGGCAGGCCGCCGTCCTGGGCATTCCCAACCTGGCCGCCGACGAGGCACCGGCCGGTGGCGAGGACGACTTCGTGGTCCTCGAGACCGTCGGGACCCCGGCGGAGTTCGACTTCGAGCCGCGCGACCACATCGAGCTCGGCCGGATCCTCGGCGCGATCGACCTCGACCGCGGCGCCAAGGTGTCGGGCTCGCGCTTCTACTTCCTCACCGGCGTGGGTGCCGAGCTCGAGTTCGCGCTGATCAACCTCGCCAACGAGACCGCCCGCGACCACGGCTTCACCCAGGTGATCGCGCCGTCGATGGTCAAGCCGCGCGCCATGGAGGGCACGGGCTTCCTCGGCCAGGCCGCGGACGACGTCTACCGGATCGAGGGCCAGGACCTCTACCTCGTCGGGACCTCGGAGGTCCCGATGGCGGCGTACCACTCCGACGAGATCCTCGACGGTGCCTCGCTGCCGCTGCGCTACGCCGCGTTCAGCCCCTGTTTCCGCAAGGAGGCCGGCTCGCACGGCAAGGACACCAAGGGGATCATCCGCGTCCACTGGTTCGACAAGGTCGAGATGTTCGTCTACACCACCGTCGAGGAGTCCTACGCCGAGCACCAGCGGCTGCTGGATATCGAGAAGTCGTTCCTCGACAAGCTCGAGCTCGCCTATCGCGTGATCGACACCGCCGCCGGCGATCTCGGGCTGTCGGCGCAGCGGAAGTTCGACTGCGAGGCGTGGATCCCGACGCAGGGCAAGTACCGCGAGCTCACGTCGACGTCCAACTGCACCGAGTTCCAGACCCGGCGGCTCGACATCCGCGGCCGCTTCGACGGCGAGGTGAAGCCGGTCGCCACCCTCAACGGCACCCTCTGCGCCTCGACCCGCAGCATCGTCGCCATCCTCGAGACCCACCAGCAGGCCGACGGCTCCGTGCGGGTGCCGAAGGCCCTCCAGCCGTGGCTCGGTGGCCGCGAGGTGCTGGAGCCGGTCGCCCGGTGACCACCTGGCACCCGGGGCTCGTCGCGCTCGACATCGACGGCACCCTGCTGAAGTGGGTCGACGGCGCCGGCGCGACGTACGAGGAGATCGCGCCGGCGGTCCACGACGCCGTGCACCGCGCCCTGGCGAGCGGTGCCCACGTCGTCCTGTCCAGCGGGCGGTCGCCACACGGCATGACCCGGGTCGCCGACATGCTCGAGCTGCACAGCGAGGAGCGCGACCAGCTGTGGGTGGTCGCCTCCAACGGGGCGGTGGTCTTCCGCTACCCGCCGCTCGAGGTGGTTCACGAGGTGACCTTCGACGCGGCCCCGGCGGTCGCCGCCGTGCTGGAGCACCACCCCGAGGCGCTGGTCGCGGTCGAGGAGCGCGGGGTCGGCTACCGGGTCAACCGGCACTTCCCGACCGGTGAGCTCTCCGGCGACATGATCATCACCGAGGTCGACGACCTGGTGCGGGGCCCGGTGAGCCGCGTGATCATCCGCGACCCCGCGGCCACCGCCGACGACTTCGTCGAGCTCGCGTCGAAGCTCGGGCTGCACGGCACCGACTACGTCGTCGGCTGGACGGCCTGGCTCGACCTGACCCCGGTCGGCGTCTCCAAGGCGTCCGGCCTGGCGCTCGTCGCCGAGCGCCTGGGTGTCGACCAGGCCGACGTGCTGGCGATCGGCGACGGCCGCAACGACGTCGAGATGCTGCGCTGGGCCGGTCGCGGCGTGGCCATGGGTCAGGCGATCGAGGAGGTCCGCGAGGCCGCGGACGACGTCACCGAGACCGTGTACGACGACGGGGTCGCCGTCGAGCTGCAGCGGTGGTTCGCGTGATCCCGCCCGTCGTGTCCACGCTCCGGCTCCGGCTCCCGCTGGTCACGCCCGACGAGCGCTCGGACATGCTGGCCGGGCGCCGCCGACCCGAGTGGCACCCCGACTACCCGCGCGAGGACGACCGCGACGCCGTCAGCATGATCCAGCCCGACGGGTCCGACGGTTGGGGCCCCCGCCACATCGTGCGCGTCTTCGACGGGCTGGTCGTCGGGTCGATCGGCTTCTACGGCCCGCCCGAGGAGGCCAAGGGGATGCCGGAGGCGGAGATCGGCTACGGGCTGGTGCCAGACGCCCGCGGCCACGGCGCCGCCACCGAGGCGCTGCGCGGGCTGCTGCTCGAGACCGACCGGCTCGGCGTGCGCGTGCGGGCCGGCGTCCAGCCCGACAACGCCGTCAGCCTGCGGGTGCTCGCCAAGTGCGGCTTCACCGAGCTCCGGGGCACCGACGGGGAGGGCCAGCTCGTGATGGGCCGCCCGCTGCCGCTCGCATGAGCCTCCCGAAGCTGGTCGCCACCGACCTCGACGGCACGCTCGTGCGCTCCGACGGCACCGTCTCGTCGTACACCCGCGACGTGATCGCGGCGCTCGACGAGCAGGGCGTCCCGGTGGTGTTCGTCACCGGACGTCCGCTGCGCTGGGCCGAGGAGGTCTTCGAGTACGTCGGAGCGCACGGCCTCGCCGTGGTGTCCAACGGGGCGCTGGTCTGGGACGTGGCCCGCGACCGGGTCGACCTGACCAGGAGCGTGCCCGTCGACGAGGGGCTGGCCGCCTGTCTCCGGATCCGGGACGCCGTCCCGGGGTCGGTCTTCGCGGTGGAGACCCTCGACGGGATCGCGCTGGAGGACGCCTTCCTGGAACGGCACCCGGTGCCGCACGGGAGCCGGAGGGGGCCGCTCGAGGAGGTGTTCGACGTGCCGGTGCTGAAGATCCTGGCCCGGCACGAGGAGCTGGACGCCCAGGAGTTCTGGGACCGGGCGGCCGTGGCTGTCGGGGGCGCGGTCGTGGTCACCTGGTCGTCGACGTCGGCGCTGCTGGAGATCAGTGCGAGGGACGTCACCAAGGCCTCCACGCTGGCGCTGCTGTGCGACCGCATGGGCGTCGCCCAGGAGGACGTGGTGGCCTTCGGGGACATGCCCAACGACCTGCCGATGCTGGAGTGGGCCGGCACCGCCTACGCGATGGCGAACGCGCACCCGACCGTCCATTACGCGGCCGGTCAGGTGGCGCCGGCCAACGACGAGGACGGCGTGGCCACCGTGCTGGCTGGTGTGTTCGGCCTGTGATCTGGTCAGATGTGCGGGTGCTCCCCACCGCCCGCAGTCTCCTGATCGCGCTGGTCCTGGCGTTCTCGGGCGTGATCCTCGCCCAGATGCCCGCCCACGCGTGCACCTGCGTGACCAGCACCGTGAAGCAGCAGGTCAACCGGGCCGACCTGGTCTTCAGCGGCGTTGTGCTCGAGAGCAACCCGGGTGACGGTGGCCGGAAGAACCGCGATCCCTCGGTCTACGAGATCGAGGCAGGCATCCTCTACAAGGGCGATCTCACCCGCCCCGACGTCGAGGTGACGTCGCCCGGCGGCGGCGGGACGTGCGGTCTCGGTGACCTGCGCACCGACCGGCCCTACCTGTTCTTCGTCGCCGAGGACGGCCAGGACCTCACCGCGGACACCTGCAGCGGCACCGCCCGCGCCGGCAACCAGCTCACCGGCAAGGTGCAGGCCCTGCTGGGTGACGGGACCGACCTGACGCCGCGCGAGGAGCCGGAGCAGGGACCGACTGTCGTCGAGTTCACCCGGGTGGCCGACGCCGAGCCCGAGACGCTCACCCGGATCGCCGCCCCCGGCGCCGCCCTCGTGCTGCTGGGACTGCTCGGCCTCTTCGTCGTACGCCGCGCGACCGCGCGGGACTGACCCGTGCGCCGGGCAGCGGGGTTGCTGTTGGCGCTGCTGCTCGCGGTCCCGGTGCTGCTGGTGTCCGCGGTGCCCGCTCACGCGTGCTCGTGCGTGAAGGCCGGTCCGACGAAGTACGTGAAGTGGGCGGACGTGGTGTTCACCGGCACGGTCGAGGACTCCGCAGCGGACGACACGATCAGGGTCGCGAGGATCGCGGTGGACGAGGTCTACAAGGGCTCGGTCCGGGCGAGGACCGACGTCACGACATCGGCCCAGGGGCCAGCGTGCGGTGTCGACCTGGTTCCCGGCAGCGAGGTCATCGTCTTCGGCTCGCTGGAGGGGAGCTCCGTCGCGACGAGCACCTGCGCCGGCTCGGGCACCCGGCTGCACGAGAGGCACCCGGCGCTCGGCACCGGTAGCCCGCCCGAGCCGGGAGAGCTGGTGTCCGACGCGTGGCCGGGACCGGTGGACCGCTCGATCTGGTGGATCGGCGCTCCCCTGCTGCTCCTGGTTGCCGGCGCTGCGGCGTACGCCGTGCGCCGTCGCAGGGCGAACGTGGGTCTCCGGCTCTAGAGGTACATGCCCCCGGACTCGCCCGGACGCGGACCGGAGTCCTCGTCGCCGGGTTGACCTGGCTGGCCACCGGGCATGCCCATGCCGGCGGGCAGTGCCTTGCGCATCTGCTCCAGCTGGGCGCGGGCGGCCATCTGCTGGGCGTAGATCGCGGTCTGGATGCCGTGGAAGAGCCCTTCGAGCCAGCCCACCAGCTGGGCCTGGGCGATCCGCAGCTCGCCGTCGGACGGCGTGACGTCGTCGGTGAACGGCAGCGCGAGCCGCTCGAGCTCCTCGACGAGCTCGGGGGCGAGCCCGGCCTCGAGCTCCTTGATGGAGGCCCGGTGGATCTCCTTGAGCCGGTTGCGGCTGGCCTCGTCGAGGGGCGCGGCCTTCACCTCCTCGAGCAGCTGCCGGATCATGCTGCCGATCCGCATCACCTTCGCGGGCTGCTCGACCAGGTCGGTGATGGCGCGCTCGCCGCCCTCGTCCTCGTCACCGTCGCCTGACGACTGCGCGGCCGCGGCCGCCGCGAGCACGCTGGCGGGGACCGAGCCCACCGGCTGCCCGTCGGGTCCGATCACCACGACGTGCTGCTCGCTGGACTCGTCGGCCTCGCGGGAGAAGTTCTCGCTCATGGCGCCAACCCTACGGTCAGGTGGTGAGCAGGATCTTGCCGACGTTGTCGCCGGCCTCCATGAGCGCGTGGGCGGCTGCGGCCTCGGCCAGCGGCAGCGAGGTGTGGACGACCGGCTTGACCAGCCCGTCGCCGATCAGCGGCCAGACGTGCTCGACGACGGAGCGACAGATCGCCGCCTTCTCCTCGGTCGGTCGCGAGCGGAGCGCGGTCGCGATGACGGCACCGCGCTTGCGCAGCAGCATGTTGATGTCGAGCTCGCCCTTGGTGCCGCCCTGCATGCCGATGATGACCAGCCGGCCCTCGGTGGCGAGGGCGTCGACGTTGCGGCCGAGGTAGGAGGCGCCCATGTTGTCGAGGATGACGTCGGCCCCGCGGCCGTCGGTCGCCGACTTCACGGCCTCGACGAAGTCGGTCTCGCGGTAGTTGATCGTCACGTCGGCCCCCAGCGCCGTACAGGTCTCGAGCTTGGCCGCAGAGCCGGCGGTGGTGATCACCTGCGCGCCCAGCGCGGAGGCCAGCTGGATGGCGAACGTGCCGATCCCGCCGGCGCCACCGTGCACGAGGAACGTGTCGTCGGCCGAAAGGCCGGCGACCATGAAGACGTTGGACCAGACGGTGCAGGCGACCTCGGGCACGGCGGCCGCGGTCACCAGGTCGATGCCCGGCGGGAGCGGCATCACCTGGCCGGCCGGGACCAGGACCTGCTCGGCGTACCCGCCACCGGCGAGCAGTGCGCACACCTCGTCGCCGACCGTCCACTCGTCGACGCCCTCGCCCACGGCGGAGATCGTGCCGCTGCACTCGAGACCCAGCGTCGTCGGAGCGCCGGCCGGCGGTGGGTACATCCCCTTGCGTTGCAGCAGGTCCGCGCGGTTGATCGCGGTGGCGGCGACGGCGATGACCACCTCACCCGCCCCGGGCTCGGGGTCGGGCAGGTCGGTGACGCTCAGGACTTCGGGTCCTCCGGGCTCGGAGGCGACGACGGTTCGCATGCCCTCACTTTAGGGAGGGTGTCATTCCTCGAACTCGTCGGTGCTGTGGTCGACCGTGCTGTCGTCGGGGATCTCGTCGTCGATGTCGTTCGGGTCGGGGGCGTCGGCCGGACGGTCCCAGCCCTCGGCCAGTGACTGTGCCTGCGCGGCCAGCTTCTCGATCTCCTCCGGGTCGGCCTTGCGTCCCCCGGCCGCCAGGCCGAGGACGAACGCCGTGATCGGCGCGGCCGGCCGCTCCACCTGGTGGGCAACGATCCGGGCCAGGTCGAGCACCAGCGCCTCGTCGATCTCCGCCTCGACGTCGAGCACGTCGCACAGCTCGTCGATCCAGTCGTGAAGGTTCACGGGACCCACACTCCCGAATCACGGGCACCGGCCGCAACCCCATGGATCGTCCGGTCTTTCATCCGGGTGGCCGGTCCCGCAGGTCGCGGAGGTCGGCCCAGGTGTCGACGTCGGCCGCCTCGTCGCCGTCGGGCGCGACCTGGACGAGGTCGAGGGACGCCAGCAGGCGGTGCAGGGGGAGCCCGTGGGTGTCGTCGGGACGGACCCGGTCCAGGGCGGGTACGTCGACCACGCCGGCCAGCTGCCGACGCCCGTCGCCGTCGGTGAGGAAGGCTCCGTCGTGCCCCACCGCCGCCTCGACCAGCCGGGCGACAGTGCCCGCGCCGACCCGCGGCATGTCGACGGCGAGGACGAGCAGCCGGGCGGGGGTCACGGCGAGCGCGTCCCGGCCGGCCAGGAGACCTGCGGCCGGTCCGCCGTACGGCGGGTCCTCGCGGGTGAACGTGACCGGCCTCGAGGTCGGCACCTGCTCCCCGACGACCACCGTCTCGGCGGCCCCGGACGCCGCGTCGAGGGCGTGCTCGAGCAGGGTGCGGCCGGCGTACTCCACCCCCGCCTTGTCCAGGCCGTCGAGCCGGGCGGCGGTGCCGCCGGCGAGCACGACCGCGGCGTACGACGATTCCGTCGTCCCAGCGGCTGGTCCCATCCCGCCAGTCTGCCCTGCGCACCCCCGCGCGTGGCAGGCTGGGCCCGTGGTCATGAGCGTGGCGGTGGTGCAGGCGGCATCGGGACTGGACCCGGCGGAGAACCGGGCGCGGCTGGCGGAGCTGGCGCCCGACGGCGTCGACCTGGTCGTCTTCCCCGAGGCGTTCGCCCGCGACTTCGGCGAGGCCGGTTCCGACGTCAGCGAGTTCGCCGAGGAGATCGACGGGCCGTTCGCGTCGGCGGTCGACGCGCTCGCGGCCCGGCGACGCACGACCGTCGTGGCGGGGATGTTCGAGACGAGCGCCGACCCGGCGCGGCCGTTCAACACCCTGGTGCTGCGCGGCGGGGCCAGCGCCGACTACCGCAAGATCCACCTCTACGACTCGTTCGGCTACCGCGAGTCGGACCGGCTGACCGCGGGTGACCTCGAGCCGCGGCTGACCGAGGTCGGCGGCCTGACCCTCGGGCTGATGACCTGCTACGACCTGCGCTTCCCCGAGCTGGCGAGGCTGCTGGTCGCCGAGGGGGCCGAGGTGCTGGTGGTGCCGTCGGCCTGGGTCGCGGGGCCACGCAAGGTCGACCACTGGCGGACGCTGGTCCGGGCCAGGGCCGTCGAGAACACCGTGTTCGTCGTCGCCGCCGGCCAGCCGGGACCGCGCTACACCGGCCACTCGATGGTCGTCGACCCGCTCGGGGACGTGCTGGCCGAGGCCGGCGAGGGGCCCGCGACGATCCGGGCCGCGTTGGACCCGGACGTGCTCGCCGAGGCCCGCAGGACCAACCCGTCGCTGGCGAATCGGCGACTGTACCCTCCACGTCGTGCCCCCGACCGCCCCGCGACGCCGCGCCGAACGGCCGCCGTCGCGCTGGGCCCGGCGCAAGGCCCGGAAGCAGGACCGCAGGCAGGACCGCAGGCAGGCGAAGCAGGAGGCCAGGACGACGGCTCCGAAGCGCACGCGGGGTGACGGTCGGCGGGGTCCCCGAGTCGCAGCGGCTGCCCCGCGGCTGAGCCCGGTCCCGGTTGTCACCCCGCTCCCGGACACCGCGGCCGCCGCGTCCCCCGGGCCGGCCGCCCGGCGCTGGCTGCTGCCGCTCTGGGCCGTGATCGTCGTCGGTGGCCTGGTCGCGCTCGGCGTCGAGACCGCGGGGTACGGCCCCGAGCAGCTCTCCCGCGCCGGATCGGTCGCGATCGCCACGGCGTACGTCTGGGCGCTGGCCGCGCGCACGGGCGGACGTCCCCTGGTGTTCGGAGGCCTCGCCCTGGTGGCGGGCGTCGGGGTGATCGTCCTGGACCGCGACACGCTCACGACCGGTGCGGCCGTGATGACCTGCGTCGTGAGCGCGGTCCTGGCCATCGTGGCGACGGTCCCGGCCGTGCGCTACGTCGACGCGGCCCGCGAGGTGGTGGCGGCCGTCCTGGTCGCCGCCGTCGGCGCGGTGGCGACGGTGGGGTTCGAGCCGACCATCTCCCTGGCCCGCTTCGAGTACGTCAGCCTGGGCCTGGCCCTGGCCGGGTCCCTGGTGGCCGTCTGGCGGCTCGGGGCCGGTTTGCACGGGCTCGGCCGCCGCGGACTGCTGACCGTGCTGATCGGCAGCCTGCTGCTCGCGATGACCCTGGCGTACGCCGAGCTCCTGCGCCGCTACGGCACCCCCGGGCTCGTGGAGTGGCTCTTCGACCAGGTGCGGTGGGCCCGCGCCAACCTCGGCGCGTTCCCGCGCCCGATCGAGGCGCTCCTGGGCATCCCGGCCATCGCGTGGGGCTGCCACATGCGCGCCCGGCGCCGGCAGGGTTGGTGGGTGTGCGCGTTCGGTGCCGCGGCGACGGCGCCCATCGCGAGTGCCCTGCTCAACGTGTCGATCACCCGGACCGAGTCCGTGCTCGCGGTCCTGTACGCCGTCGTCGTCGGCCTCGCGGTCGGCTTCCTGGTGATCCGGATCGACCTGCGCCTCACCGGACCGCGCGGTCGCCGCGGCCGCCGGGCCGAGGAGGCGACGGCGATCCGGCCCGAGCCGCCCCGGACCAACCCCCTGCACTGAGGGTTCCCAACTTCACGGCCTCGCCCGGCGGGTCGGCGGTTCCGGGTACGCGCCGGTAACGGCTAGGTTCGCAGACATGGCGCGGGAACAGTCGATGGAGATCGTGGCGGACATGGTGGCCAACGTGATGAGCGTCGACGTCGCGCCCGGTGACGTGGTCGCTCCCGGCGACACCGTCATCCTGCTCGAGTCGATGAAGATGGAGATCCCCGTCATCGCTGAGCACGCCGGCACGGTGACCGCCGTCAGGGTCGGTCCGGGTGACGTCGTCCAGGAGGGCGACCCGCTGATCGCACTCAAGCTCGCACCACGCTGATGGCCCGCTGAGCCGACTGGCAGAGGGGGCGGGATTCGAACCCGCGGCTGACATCTCTGCCAGCGACCGCTTTCAAGGCGGTTCCGATCGGCCACTCCGGCACCCCTCCGAGCCGCCCGAGGGCGGCACGCAGCAGTGTAGGCGGCCGAGCGGCGGTGGGCCGGTGGTGCCTACTCTGACCCGCCGAGCTCCAGCTCGACCTCGTCGTACGCCAGGTCGTGCAGCCGCTGGCAGTGGTGGGAGATGTCGACCGCCAATCGCTTCAGGTCGGCCCGGACCTGCGCCACGTCGGGGCTCTCGAGCACGGCCGGACCGAGGTCGGTCAGCCGCACCAGCAGGGCGTTGCGCTCGCGGAGGACGCTGACGCCGCGGGCCGCCAGCCAGCCGTCGGCCACGTGGTCGCCCTCGGCCACCAGGGCGTCGCGGAGCCCGGCCATGCGTTGCCTCACGGACCAGCGCCAGCGACCGAGCTGGATGCCCTCCTGCCGGGGCGCGTCGAGCGCGAGGAGGAAGCGGTGGAGAGCAGGCGAGGTGCCGGTCATGGTGGCCTCCGGAGGGCCGAGGTCCGCTGGGACTTCCGAGTGTCATCCTCGATCGGGGCGGAGGCAACCCCCTGTGCGGCACCGATTTCGGTGTCTTGTTCAATCATCACCATGTCGTCCGACTATCGACTCTCGCCCGCCTTCGGTGCCCGTCTGGTGGGCCTTCTCGTGGTGGGCCTGGCCGTGCTGGTCTTCGTGGCCACCGGTGTCGTCGCCGTGCTCAACCTGCACACCCTGGTTCTCGTGCCGGTGGCGCTGGCCGTCGTCGCGGTGATCTTCGCGCTCGGTGCCCAGCTGCGTCGTACGCCGGTGGTCCAGCTCGACGACATCGGCTACCGGGTCCGGTTGGTCCGCGGGGCCGGCGTACGGGAGGCCGCGTGGACCGAGGTCGAGGACGCGGTCACCGCCACCGCCCGCAACCTGCCGTGCGTGGTCCTGCGGCTCACCGACGGGCGGACGACGACGATCCCGGTGGAGGCGCTGGACGCCGACCGCGACACGTTCGTGCGCGACCTGCGGGCCCATCTCCAGCGTGGACAGGGGCTCCGTCCCCTCGACGGACCCTGATTCGGCACCCGACCGACGATCCTTGTAGCCTGTGCAGGCTGTCGGCGACCCCGGTCGTCCGGCAGCGTGGAGGAGGCGTCGCCTAGTCCGGTTTATGGCGCCCGCCTGCTAAGCGGGTTGAGGGTAATCCCCTCTCGCGGGTTCAAATCCCGCCGCCTCCGCGGCCACGGTCCGGCCCGCTCCCCGCTATGCTGGGGGCGGGTCGGACAGCCAGGGACCTCAATTGCAAAAAACTGCAATGCAAGTTTCTGACCCAACGTTCGCCTGCCGAGGCTTGCACCGGTGCCGCAAACTTGTGACACGGGTCGAGCCCAGCGTCCCGAGTCAACAGGTGAAGGTGGAACAACCATGAGGATCGTCAGCAAGGTCGGCATCGTAGTCGCCACCGTCGCGATGACCATCGGCCTTCTCGGGGCCCCCGCAGAAGCACTCCGGGACACCAGTTGGGGATGCCCCGGCTGCCGGGTTAACTCTCCCTGATCCCCCCCAATCTTGAGACGGGGACCAGCCACCCCCCAGCGTTCGGTCCCAGTGCCACCCCCCGGCCCGTCTCAACACGCACGAGGGCAGTGACTAGTTCACTGCCCTCGTGCCTATTTCCCTGGTGTTCGGGGATCAGGAGCTGCGACGGTTGCGGGTGCGCGCCTCGCCGTCCGGGCCCTCCCGGCCCGAGACGCCCTGCCTGCCCATCGTGTAGCCGAGCTGGAACCTGGTCTCGGCCTCGTACTCTGCCTTCAGGTCGGCGACATAGCCGGCGTACGTCCGGGGGCTGACGCCGAGACGCTTGGCGCTGACCGGGTCCGCGTGGCCCTCGATCAGCATCCGGATCGTCATCGCTCGCTGCTCGGCGGCGATGTCGCGCATCATCGACGAGTCCCGGTTGGTGAACGGGCGGGCCCGCTCCCAGGTGCGCTCGAAGATGTCGACGAGGTAGGCGACGAGGGACGGCTCGCGCACCGAGAGGGCCACGGCCAGCCCGGTCTGCCCGGGGATCACGGCCAGCCGCCGGTCCACCACGATGATCCGGTTGAAGAACTCGTCGAGGGTGCGGACCTCCGCACCCCGCTCGGTGACCTCGGCGACGTACTTGTGGGTGACGGCGCTGCGACGGGCGCTGTGCTGGTAGAGCGTGCGCATCTTGATGCCGCGCTGGAGGGCGGCGCCGTCGCGCTGGGCCGCCTCGGCCATGATCGCGGCGTCGCGCCCGGTCTGGGGCTGCGCGGTGAGCAGCTCCTCCTCGCAGTCGGCGACCACGCCGGAGATGTAGGACTGGATCGCGTCCGGGCCGTGGATCTCGGTGAACGGCCCGCGGGTCGACTCGGGGGACCGGCGCCAGGCATGGGACAGCGTGCCGAACGTCTTGGCCCACTCCGAGGACTCCGTCAGCAGCGCGGCGCCGCGCAGGCCGAGCGGGGCGACGATCCGGGACTGGATCGTCGAGGGGTCGACGGCGACGTACGTCGCCGTCGTCTGGTCGAGGATCACCAGGTCGAGCTCCAGCAACATGTCGAAGGCGGCCCGGTCCGGCGTCTTCGCCGCGATCCGCGGGTCCTTCTGCTCGATGCCGCCGAGGGCCACGATCTCCTCGTAGAGGACCGTGCCGCGCGTCTCGAAGAGGGCTCGCTCTTCCGGACCGTACTCCGTCAAGCTGCGGCTCCCCTCTCGAACCTCCCCCCGCGGGACCGAATCATTCCACAGCTCCGCAACCGAAAGCGACGACCCCGACCGGTGGGGTCGGGGTCGTCGTCGTTCAGGGAGGGAGAGGTCAGCCCTCTTCGGCTGCCAAGGCGTCCGCGACGCGGCGGTGCGCCTCCCAGATCTCCTCCGGCAGCCGGTCGAACTGCTTGAGGTGCTCCTCGCGGAACGCCATCTCCTGCTGCCAGCGGGGGACGTCGATGGTGAGGATCCGCTCGAGGTCCTCGGGCTTGGTGCTCATGCCCTCGAGGACCAGCTCGTCCTCGGTCGGGATGATGCCGACCGGGGTCTGGCGGCCCTTGACCTCGCCGTTCTTGAGCTGCAGCAGCCACAGCAGCGGGCGCAGGTTGTCGCGGTAGCCGTGCCAGAGGAAGTGACCGTCCTCGGGGTCCCGCTGGAACCAGTTGACGTGGGCGAAGATCGGCTGCTCCTTCGCGGCGCCGACGATCTTCAGGTAGTGGGCGGCGTAGTCGCCCTCCCCGTAGGCCATGAACGGCCGGTTCGACATGGGGTCGTAGCGCAGCTGGCCCTCGACGCCCTCGGCCGCGGCGGTCGCCTCGGCGCCCAGCGTGAGCCCGTCGTAGACGCCCTCGGCGAGGTCGGTGATCGCGCGGATCAGCGGCTCGCGGTCGCGGGTGCGGCCACCGAAGATGATCGCGTCGATCGGCACGCCCTTGGCGGCGTTGTAGTCGGGCGCGATGTTGGGGACGTTGTCGAGCGTCGTCGTGAACCGGCTGTTCGGGTGGGCCCACGGCGAGGTGTCGCGGTCCTTGCGGTCCGCGATCGGGGAGCCCATCCAGTCGAGCCAGCCGTCGGTGTCGGCGGGCGGCTCGGGGGTCTTGCCCTCCCACCAGACTTCCTGCGTCTTGGGGTTGTAGGCGATGTTCGTGAAGATGGTGCCGGTGCCCTGGTCGACCGAGTGCAGCGCCGTCGGGTTGGTCACCTCGTTGGTGTCCTTGGCGACACCGAAGACGCCGTACTCCGGGTTCATCCCGTAGAGCTTGCCGTCCTCCTCGTCCACCCACAGCCACGCGATGTCGTCGCCGTAGAAGGACACGTGGTAGCGCTCGCCGAGGGCGTCCGGCGCCAGCATCATCGCGAGGTTGGTCTTGCCGGAGGCGCTCGGGAAGCCACCACAGATGTGGTACGTCTTCCCGGTCTCCTTGTCGTGGATCCCGATCAGCATGTACTGCTCGGCGAGGAACTTCTTCGACGCCCAGCCGTCGTACGCCGCCTGGCGCAGGCCGTGGGCGATCTTGCCGAGCAGCGCGTTGCCGCCGTACGACGAGCCGAAGTGGAGGATCGTCCGCTCGTCCGCGACGGTGACGAAGTAGCGCTGGTCCTCAGGGGTGCCCTGGCCGAGGTTCTCCAGGTCACCGGTGACGTGCACGGCACGCACGAAGCTGTCCTGGTCCTCGAGGTCGTTGACGAACTCGACGCCCACGCGGGACATCCGGATCATGTGGAGGACGACCGTGCGGGTGTCAGTCAGCTCGACACCGGCGGCCCACTCCGAGAGCGCGTTGCCGGGAGGCGACATCAGGTACGGGATGACGTACATGGTCTTGCCGGCCGAGGCGCCGCGCATGCGGTCGTGGAGCAGGGGCTTCATCTCCGAGGCGGGGCGCCAGTTGTTGTAGACACCCTTGTCCTGCGGGTTGCTGGTCGCGACGATCGTGCGCTCCTCGGAGCGCGCGGTGTCCTTGTGGTAGCTGCGGGAGTAGTAGCGGCCCTCACCGGCCGGCTCGAGCTCGCCGGCGTCGAGTGCTTCGCTGACGAGGCGGGCATCATCGGCGGCGCTGACCACCTCGATCCGCTCCGCCCCGGTGAGCTCGGCGTACTGCAGGACGTACTCGCGGACCCGTTCGTTGGTGAGTCCGGCGGCGTCCAGCGTCGCCTTGAAGTCGTTGGCCATCGTTGCGTTCCCTCTCGCGAGAGGCGCCTCGACCCGGAGGCCGGGCGCCGGACCGTCGAACGGATCGACGGAGGTGTCGTGGAGTTACCGTGTGGATCGCGCGGCTTCGTTGTCGGCGACTTGTGGTCCTCGAGGTGGTGTTCGAGTGGCCCGGCGGTCAGGGTCTGAGCGCCAGGATGGGCTGAGGCTACCGGTGAGCCTGAGGCCGTCCTATTGGAACGTTCAACGCTGGACGGCGCCCCGTCGCCGCCCGTACCGGCCGTTCAGGTCCCGGCAATCCGCTCCACGAGGTCCCAGGCCTCCGGCTTCTCCAGCCCGGGGTAGGTGAGCCGCCGGCCCTCGATCCGGGGGACCGGCGCCATCAGCAGCACGTCGCCGGCCTCGTCGAGGACCAGCACCGTCGCCCCGGAGCCACGGGCCTGCTCGCGGAGCTCACGGAGGGTGCCGGTGCTCTCGGGGGAGAAGGTGACGGTCGCGGTCCAATCGGTGTTGCCGTTCGCGGGATCCATCCGGGCCTCCACGATCCGGGCCCACCCGGGGTCGCCCAGCAGGAGGTACTCACGCTCCCCACTGGCGTCGCACACCCGGTCCGCCTCGTCCATGGACTGGCAGGTGTCCTCGTTGTAGGCGATCCGCCCGGTCTGCAGCACGACCTCCAGTCCGCCGGTGAAGTGCGGTCGGCTGACCAGCTCGAGATCGCTACCTGGCGCCGCCGCCGGGTCGCCACCGGCATCCTCGCCACCCCAGGAGCACCCGGTCACCAGGCAGGCCGCGGCCACGATGGCGGAGGCTCGGGTGAGGGCGGTCACCTCACCATCATCCGCAGACGCTCCAATTTCGGCAACGCCGAGACGGTCCGCTATCCTCGACCAGTCGTTCGGCCCTGCCGCTCGACGGGCGCCTGTAGCTCAACGGATAGAGCATCTGACTACGGATCAGAAGGTTTGGGGTTCGAATCCCTACAGGCGCGCAAGACACGAAGCCGCAGGCCAGCTCGCTGACCTGCGGCTCTTTCTTTCTGTCGCGATGTCGGCGAATCGCTGCGGGACCGGGCTCCGCGTCCTAACCTTTCCTCGAGGGTGGATCCCCCTCACATCGAGCTGCGGGTGACCCGAGGACACCAGAGGCCCGGCACTGAGCACCCCGTTCTTCTGCAGAGCGGGGTGTTCGCGTTCGCGTGCCTCAGCCGAGGTTGCGGACCGCCCAGCCCACAGCCTGCGACCGGCTGGTGACGCCGATCTTGGCGTAGGCGGCACGGATGTAGGTCTTGATCGTGTTGATCGAGACGTGCGTCGCGTCCGCGATCTCCTGGTTGGTCATGCCGGTGGCGACGAACTCCAGGACCTCGCGCTCGCGTGGGGAAAGGCCGACGGCATGCGCTCCCGCACCCGTGTCGGTGCGGACGCCGCAGCTCTCGAGGGTGCTGACCACCTCACTCGCGGGGGCGCCCTTGGAGAGGAACCCCGCCACCCCCGGCATGGCCGTCAGGTCGGCGAGCGCCGCCGGGTCCTCCCAGGTGTAGAGCACGATGGCCGGCGAGACCTCGGCGAAGGCCCTCGGCGACACCCGGCGGTCGGGCGACGGTGCCGGGTCGAGCAGCAGCACGTCCGCGTCGGCGCGACCCGAGAGGACGGTGGCGATGTCCACCAGCGCGATCCGGTCTGTGTGTGCGCCCAACATCGACGTGAGGCCGCGGAAGACCAGCTCGCAGTCCCAGTGCAGGGTCACCCGCAGGGGCTTGGTCGCAGCGCGCACCGGAGTGGGCTCGGGTCGGTCCTGTTCCACACCTCCGGTTCTACCCCGCCCCGACCCGGGTTATTCCTGACAGGTCGGACGACGTTTGCAGGTCACGATCGGGGGCACGGACAAGCCAGGTTCATGACCGGGTGAACCGTCACTCGCGACATGGGCCGGGTCGCCGCTCGAGGCATGCTGGGCGCCTCGAGCGGCGACCCACCTCCCCGGCTGTGGGAGGACGACCGCACCCCCCGGGGTGAATGACGCGGAGCATGCTTCTGGCCCATCGTGTGTGGTGCCGGCGGCCCCCGGAGATCACGAAGTCTCGGTGGCGATGCAAGGGGTCGCCGGACCAGCGTCGGCCACCTGCTGCTCTCGAGGAGCCATCTCTCAGTCGAACCACACGGTTCCGCACGAGGTGCACTCGTACTCGCGGACCGCGCGACCGGCGTCGTCGTAGTCGACGAGAACGAGGTGCAGCTCGTGCTCGTGCTCGACGGTCGTCTCCGCGAGTGGCAGCGTGGTCACGAGGCTGACGTTCCCCCACCACTCCCGGGCAAACCTCCCTGCCGTCATGCTGGAGCCATGCGATTCACCGAGCATGAGCTGACGGCCGCGCTCACCGGTGCCGCGAAGACCGTCCTGGCCTCGCAGCGCCGGGACGTCAGACGGGGGAAGCGGGACATCGACGACGCGTGGGAGGAGCTGGACCGCTACCAGCGGTTCAAGATCCTCGACGCCCTCGGTGGCCAGCTCCTGCCGGTCCTCGTGGCCCTCCCCGACGTGCCGGTCGAGCCGGGCACCCGACCGACGTTCACGGACGAGCAGGTGACGACGGTCGTCGAGGGCCTGGCCCCCGACGACGCCAAGGGTCTGCGGCGCAAGGTCGGGGTCAAGGCCAGGGTCGCCCTGGTCAAGATCGCCCTCTCCCACGTGCCGCCGCGGATCGACCCGGACGCCCTGGTGGTGCCGGACCACCTGTGAGTCAGACGACGATGATCGGCGACTCGACGGTCCTGTCACTCCGGAGCCGGCGGTCGAGGGCCGCCTCGACCCGCCAGTCGACCTGCGCGTACAGGTGTGCCGAGGTCGGCCCGGCGCCCGGGACCTTGATCGAGAACGGCAGCTCCTGCCGCTGCCCTGGCTGGAACGTCGACTTCCCGCCGAGCTCGACCTCGGCGACCTGGACGTCGTCGGTGATCTGGCTGCTGCTGCCGAAGAACGCGGAGTGCACCAGGCTGCCCGAGTAGACGTCGTAGTTGTTCTCGGGGGCGGCGAGGAACGTGACCCGTCGGTGCAGCCGGACCTTCACGGACCGCGTGGTCAGCTCCTCGGGTACGTCGATGACCAAGGTGCCCTGGAGGTCCTCGCCGTGTCGGATCGCGGTGGGGATCCCGGAGAGCGTGAGCCCGTCGTCGGCGGCGTCGCCCTGCCGGGTCGCCGGGACCCGCTCGATCGGCACCCGGACCTGGAACGGCATCCGCTCCACGATGTCGATCCCCTTCTCGCGGTCGACCCTGGCCCACGCCTCCCAGGTGACGATGTCCCCGCTGGTCGGCTGGACGTGGTCCGGCAGGAACACGGTGGCCCGCTGCTCGCCGGTGCGCAGCTCCACGGCCTGCTCGTGCGCGAAGATCTCGACGTCGCGCCACACCGTCTGGCTCACCTCGTCGCCGTCGGCGTCGCGCTCACGCTCCTCCACCTGGTAGCGCCCGGTGCAGGTGACGCCGGCGCGCACGGAACGAGCCTTGTCGTCGAGCTGGTCGAGGACGCTGAAGCGGACGGCCATCTCGCTGCCCGGTCCCGCGATGGTCGGTTCGACGTCGACCTGGATCGCGCCCCCGCTGCTGCCCTTGAGTCGATCCATGAGTCCCATGGCCGCAGCCTAGGGTCGACGGTCCTCCGCGCGTGGGTGTTCCGGCAACGCGTCAGCGCAGGGCCATCGAGCCGGACAGCGCCGGCTTCCAGTCCAGCTTCTCGTGCTCCGCGATCCGGGCGTCGAGCGAGGCCGCGACGTCCTCTGGCCAGTCCGCCGTCTTCCGGGTCTCCAGGTCCATGTGCAGGAAGATCTCCTCCATCACTGCGCTGAGCTTCTCGTGGGACTCGTCGAGCAGGTAGACCACGACGTGAGCGGCCCGGTCGGACCGGCCGACCAGGCGGACCCGGACCGAGATCCGGTCACCGGTGCGCAGCTCGGACAGGTAGGTCAGGTGGTGCTCCGCCGAGAACATCGCGTGTCCGCTCGCGGCCCACACCTGGGGGATGCCCACCTCGGTGAGCGACTCGTCGAGACCCTCGCTGGCGATGCCGAGGTAGTGGCGCACGTTCATGTGGCCGTTGATGTCCTCGAAGGCGGTCGGGACGGCCTGGGGCGCGTACGACGGCAGGTCGGCGACCTGGGCATAGGTGGGGTGTGAGGTGGGCACAGTCGCACGGTATCGCCTCGCAGGGGACGCCTGCCGAGGGCCGTCCGCACGACCACGTCGTCCAAGGCGACAAGGTGCCCGTCGTCCAGCTCACGTACCTCCCCCTCACGCACAACACGCGAACGTCCTGCTCGGCAACGAGGCCGCCACTTCTACGTCGACCTCGCGCTTCGTCGGACGTCCACTGCCTCCAGCCGCTGGATGCCGTCTGATCAGGAGAGGTCGGCCAGCCCTGGGGCGAAGTGCCAACCGGGGTGGCGCTCACGCAGGGTGTCGAGGTGCTCGTCCCAGGCCGGGCCGTCGAGGAGCGCCGGCGGGACGAGAGTGATCTCCCCGTCCCGGGCCGTGAAGCCCCAGGAGAACCCGAGCATCGGGCGGGCCTCGAGACCGTTGCCGACGTCGTCCGGGACGCACAGGAAGCTGTGGGCCATCCAGTCCATGTCGACCCGCGGAGTCCGGGACGGGGCGTCGAACAGCGTGGGGTTGAGCCCGAGCCAGCAGTAGGGATGCGGGAGGTCCCCGAGGAACGCCAGCGGGTCCATCTCGAACCGCTCGCCGGCGCTCTCGTTGTCGTCGGACCGCACCAGCTGCACCCAGCCCATGAGCGAGTCGTAGCCACGGAAGGGGCGGTCGACTCTGGCGGTGCAGATCGGGTAGTCGGCCGTGTCCGGCGGGCAGCCCACGGTCGCGGGGTCGGTGTTGCGCCGGTAGTCGACGATCACCCGACCGGGGACGCCGTTGAGGCCGAAGGGGATCTCCATGCCACGGACGCTAGCGGCCGTCGGCGATGATGGCGGCGTGCAGATCGATGACGTTCTCGTCCTGGACGGCGGCATGTCCAACGCCCTCGAGGACCGCGGGCTGGACCTGTCGTCGGACCTGTGGACGGCACGTCTCCTGCTGGACGACCCCACCCAGATCGGGGCGGTTCACCGTGACTACTACCTGGCAGGCGCGGACGTGGCGACGACCGCCAGCTATCAGGCGAGCGTGCCCAGCCTCGTGGCAGCGGGGCTGAGGGAGACAGAGGCCCGCCGGGTGGTCGTGGCCAGCGTGGAGCTGGCGCGCGGCGTCCGCGACGAGGTCGCCGTCGAGACGGGCCGGCGCCTGCTGGTCGCCGCTTCGGTCGGTCCCTACGGTGCGGTGCTCGCCGACGGCTCGGAGTACCGGGGCCGGTACGGCGTCCCCCGCGCCACGCTCCGCGACTTCCACGGACCGCGGCTCGAGCTGCTCGCGTCCGCGGGGCCCGACCTGCTGGCGGTCGAGACGATCCCGGACGTCGCCGAGGCGGAGGTGCTGGTGCCACTGCTCGACGACCTCGGTCTCCCGGCCTGGTTCTCCTACTCGGTCGAGGGTGGCGCCACCCGTGCTGGCCAGCCTTTGCGTGAGGCGTTCCAGGTCCTCGACGGCAGCACGAGCATCGTGGCGGCCGGGGTCAACTGCTCGGCGCCGCGGGACGTGCTGGGAGCCGTCACCACTGCCGTCGAGGTCACCGGAAGGCCCGCCGTCGCCTACCCGAACCTCGGGGAGAGCTGGGACAGCTCGACGCACACGTGGCGCGGCGACGCGTCGTACGACACCGACCTGGCGGTCGGCTGGGTTGCGGCCGGGGCGCGTCTCGTCGGCGGGTGCTGCCGTGTGGGACCGGCGGAGATCGCCGACCTGGCGGGCGTCCTCACCGGCTCGTAGTCAGCCGAGGCTGCCGGGTTCCAGCCGGGCGCCGGGTCCGAGGGTGGCCCGGGCGGAGATGCGCGAGCCCTGTCCCACCAGGACCACCGCGTCGCTGTCGTCGATCTCGTCGGCCACGGCACCGACGGTCGCCGAGGCCTCGACCACGCAGTCCTTGTCGAGGATCGCCCAGTCGACGGTGGCGTCCCCGCGGACGGTGACGTCGGAGAAGAGGACGCTGTCGCGGACGACGGCCCCCGGCTCGACGACGCACCCGGGACCGAGCACGCTGCGGATGACCGTCCCCGAGACGTGGCAGCCGGGACTCACCAGGCTGTCGACGACCTGGGCGCCACCCAGCACCCGAGCCGGCGCCCGCTGGGGCTGGCGGGTGAGGATCGGCCAGTCCCGGCGGTCGAGGACACCCACGTCGTCGGTGAGGACGTCGCGGTGGGCCTGCAGGTACTTGTCCGGCTCGCCGAGGTCCTTCCAGTAGCCGGGCAGGACGTGCGCGACCACCCGGTGCTTCTCCACGAGCCGGGGGAGGAGGTGGTCGCCGAAGTCCTCGAGACCTGAGTCACCCTCGTCGCTGTCGGCCCCCAGCTCGCGGTGCAGCTGCTCGAGCGTCTCGATGAGGACGTTCGGTCGGTAGACGAAGATCTCGGTCGCCACGGTCGTGGTGGCGGGCCGGTCCGGCTTGTAGTCGAAGCCGGTCACCCGGCCGTCGGCGTCGACCTCGACCACGGCGTGGTCACCGGCCTCCTCGAGCGGCACCTCGCTGGTGACGATCGTGCAGTCGGCGTCGGACTCGCGGTGGGTGTCGATGGCGTCGCGGTAGTCGAAGCTGTAGACGTGGTCGGCGCTCATGACGAGGACGTACGCCGGGTCGGCGGCGCGGATCTGGTCGCGCAACCGGTAGAGCTCGTCCGCGTTCCCCTTGGCGAAGCCCTCTTCGTCGGTGGAGCCGGTGCCCTCCTGCGGCATCAGCAGGCGCAGACCGCCGTGGTTGCGGTCGAGGTCCCAGGGCCGTCCGTTGGAGACCTGCTCCTCGAGGGTCGACCCCTGGAAGGAGACCGACAGCCAGACGTCGGTGATGCCGCTGTGCGCCAGGTTGGACAACGGGAAGTCGACGAGCTGGAAGACGCCCGCGAAGGGGAGGGCCGGTTTCGCGCGCTCCCGGGTGAGCACGTCCATGCGGCTGCCGGCGCCGCCGGCCTGGATGATCGCGAGGACGTGGTGGCGGTTCACCGGCGCATCGTTGCACAGGAACCAGGTGCGCATGGTTCCGGTCAAATGGGGGTACGAGGTGCTTTCAGAACAAGATGAGGAGGCCCCGATGGGACTGCAGGACAAGGCTGAGAACACCGCCGAAGGCGTCAAGGGCAAGGCCAAGGAAGCAACCGGTCGCGCCACCGACGACAAGGACATGGAGACCGAGGGCAAGGTCGACCAGACCAAGTCCGATCTCAAGCAGGCCGGCGAGAAGGTCAAGGACGCCTTCAAGGGCTGACCGACCCACCCCGCTTGCATCCGCCCGTCTTAAGGAGCACCTGTGCTATTTCTTCTCTGGATCCTCGCCGTCATCCTCGTGATCAGCGGCATCGTCGCGCTGGTCCGTGGGCAGGCCCTCTGGGGCATCGTGCTGATCATCGTCGGGCTGCTCGTCGGCCCGGGCGGCGTCAGCATCTTCTCCAAGTAGCACCCAGCCCCGGCCATCAGGCCGGGCGCAGCAGGCATCGAACGTGGTGGACCGGTCAACCGGTCCACCACGTTCTCTGTGTCCGGTCAGTCCGGGATCGCCGCCGGGAAGCCCTTCTTGAGCAGGGTCGCGGTGAAGATGACGACCGGGACGTCGCCCCGGTTGGCGGCCTGGTGGTGGTCATGACCCTCACGAGGCCGTCGGTGACCGTGTAGGTCAACGTGCCCTGCTCGATGAACGCCACCTGGGTCCCGGGGTGGTGGTGCGCCGCGAGCTCGGCGTCCGGCATCACCGTCACCCTGCTGAGCCGAGGCGCCGCCGGCGACGAGGATCGGGGCAGCGGCAAGGACGAGGATGCGGGTACGGCGAGTCGTCATTCCGCGGAGCCCATTGCTGGCGAATGCCGCCCGGCAGCGGAATCCGTCAGTGCGCAGGCTGGGTGGGTGTGGGGGCGGGTGCGGGTGGCAGCGTCAGCTTCACCGTCGTCCCGCGGCCGGGCTCGGAGTCGAGGGACACCGAGCCGCCGTGCGAGGACGCGATGGACCGCACGATGGACAGCCCCAGCCCCGTGCCGGGGATGGCCTGCCGGTGGGCGTGCGCAGTCCGGAAGAACCGGTCGAAGACCTGCGCGTGCTCGTTCGCCGGGATCCCGACGCCGGTGTCCTCGACCCGGACCACGCAGCTGTCCCCCTCCCGGCCGACCTCGACCACGACGCCGCCGCCGTCCGGCGTGAACTTCACGGCGTTGCTGACCAGGTTGATCACGGCCCGCTCCAGCTGCGCGGCGTCACCGACGACGACCAGGTCGACGGGAGCCACGGTGACCGCCATCCGCAGGCGACGGCCCGCCAGGCCGGCTTCGATGCCGCCGAGGGCGCGCCGGACGACGCCCGGCAGGCTGACCTCGGTCTGGTCGATGTGGAAGTCACCGGACTCCACGGTGGAGAGCGTCAGCAGGTCCTCGACCAGGGTGAGCAGCCGCCGACCGTTCTGCTCGACGCGCTCGAGGATCTGCGACTGCCGATGGTCCAGCTCGCCGGCGTCGCCCGTCCGCAGGATCTCGGTGTAGCCGAGCACGCTGGTGAGGGGGGGTGCGCAGCTCGTGGCTCACCGAGGAGATGAAGTCGGTCTTGGCGCGGTCCAGGGCGTGCAGTCTCTCGACGGCCTCGCGTTCCCGGACCTGCGCCGCCCGCAGCCGGGCCTCGGCCCGTCGTCCTGCCGTCCGGTCCTCGAGCTCCGCGAGCACCGTCGGCTCGCCCCCGGAGTCGAGACGGGACAGCGACAGCACCACCCAGGCACGGCCGCCGTCGGCGAGGTGCACCTCGTCCTGCCACCGGGTACGCCGGCCCGACAGCAGGTCGCCGATCGCACCGTCGAGACGGGCGATGTCGGCCTCTGCGAGCCCGGTCCAGGGCCTTTCCGCGAGTTCCTCCGGCTGAACGCCGAGCAGCGCAGCAGCGGCGTGGTTGGCGACGAGGACGACCGGGCCCGTCGGTCCGGGACGCAGCACGAGGAGGCCGTTGACGGCGTGGTCGAAGATCTCACGGAAGAGGCCGCCACCCACCGCGGATCCGGTCGTCATGACGTCCGCAGACCGGTGAGCGGGACGGGGTGACGGTAGAGCTCCGCGAGCATCGCCAGCGACTCGACGTCGAGGCCGGAGGCGTCCTCGCGCGTGGCGAGCAGATCAGCGTGGTCGAGACCCGCGAGGAGGGCGAGAAGGAGGAGGCCGGCGCCGTGCTGGTCCGCCCACCGCCAGAGCAGTGGGGGCGGGATCCGACGCTCGCCGGCGAGGCCCGTGGCGTGGTCGACGGTCCGCAGGGGGAACGACGCGGCCAGCAGTCGGCGTACGTCGACTGCGGTCGCCAGGTCGGGCCGCTTCCGGAGGTAGCGCGCCCGGCGGTCGCGGTGGCGGCGGGCCGCCGAGGGCGACGGCCGTCGGGTCGGGTAGACGGCCAGCGCGACGGCGACGGCGAGCGACACCAGCGAGAGCGCCAGGGCAGGGGGGACCATGGTGCTCACGATCCCGGCTCGCGAGGTCTGTCGGCAGGGCCGCAGATGCCGATCTCCGGTAGTGCGTGCGTACCGTTCACCTGGTGCCTCGGACGATGTCACGCAGGGCGTCGGCACCGCTCGGGACCGCCAGCACGACCTCGCCGCCGGCACACCGGACCAGGAGGTCGGGGAGGGCGCCGCCGATCTGGCCCTTGGCGAGGTAGCCGACGACTCCCGCCCGCAGCATCGCCGCCACGGTGGCCGTCCCCGTGTCCGCCGAGATCGCGACGACGGAAGCAGCGGACCCGCCGGTGGCCGCTGCCGCGGCCAGGACCAGGGCGACGGCCTCGGGTCCTCCCGAGGGCATCCGTACGTCGAGGACGACCAGGTCGGGCCGCGTGGACCCCACGAGGTCCGGGAGCCCGGCCCCGTCGGCGGTGGCACCCACGACGGCGAAGCGCGGGTCGGCGGCCAGCACGTCGGCGACAGCCGTTCGTACGCTCTCGTCGTCGTCGGCGACCACCACGCGGATGGGTCGCCGAGCACTCCGTCCGCTGCCCATCCCCCCAGCCTGCGGGCGCCGGGGCTGCCTGGTCAGGCCCCCGCGTACCGGCACCTCTAGTACGTTGGCGCTAGGGGTCGTCCGGTCGACGGCCACCGTCCGAAGGGGGACCGGCGTGACCCAGGTCGACGGCGCACCCGTCCGGGTGCTGATCGTCGACGACCACGAGGTCCTGGCCACCAGCCTCGCCCACGTCCTCGACGCCGAGCCCGACCTGCAGGTCGTCGGGATCGCCGGGACGATCGCCCGCGCCGAGTCGCTCGTCGGCTCAGCCCTGCCGGACGTGATCCTGCTCGACCACCGGCTGCCCGACGGCGACGGCGTCTCCTCCATCGGCCGGTTCCGTGCCCGGCGATCGACGGTGCGGATCGTGGTCCTCACTGCGAGCGCCGCCGACCACGTCCTCGTGGCCGCCATCGAGGCGGGAGCGTCCGGGTTCCTCTCGAAGACCCGTAGCCTCGCCGAGGTGACGTCCGCCGTCCGCGCCGCGGCCACCGGAGAGTCCGTCATCTCCCCGGAGCTGCTCACCCGGTTGCTGCCGCGCCTGAACCGGAGCGGCCGGAGGGGCGGCAACGAGCTCACCGAGCGCGAGCGTGAGGTGCTGGGCCTGCTCGCCGAGGGTCTTTCGAACGCGGCCATCGCCGACCAGCTCACGGTCAGCGTCCACACGGTGCGCAACCACGTCGCCAACCTGTCCACCAAGCTCGGAGCGCACTCGAAGCTCGAGGCGCTGGCCATCGCCGTACGCGAGGGTCTGCTGCCCGACCGCTGAGGCGGGGGCCCGGTGCCTCTAGTACGTCGGTGCCAGGCAGGATGCCGCGTCGGCGTCAGGCGCCGGCCCGGCCGCGGGTGAACACTGGAGGAGCGTCGGGGCACGGCCCCGTGGTGCCCCGACGCCCGGAACGCTCGGCCCGGTGCGTGCCCAGGTGATCCCCCGCACCCCAAGCAGGCGCCGGGTCGGGCCCGGACCATCCGGCGCGACCGGGACGGGGAGAAGTGTCGCTGCGCCCGTCTAGGGTGCCGAGGGTGACCTTGCGGATCCACCGCGCACCGCGCACCGACCAGCTCGCCGACGCCCTCGGCGAGCTGCTGGCGTCGCCACTGGCGGACCCGTTCGCCGAGGAGCTGGTGGTGGTGCCCGCCAAGGGCGTCGAGCGCTGGCTGACCCAGCGGCTCTCCCACCGGCTCGGCACCTCACCCGGCCGCGGTGACGGGGTCTGCGCCGGGGTCCGTTTCCTCAGCCCCCGGTCCCTCGTCTCGCTCCTGCTCGAGCGCGAGAGGGACGACCCGTGGGATCCCGACCGTCTGGTCTGGCCGCTGCTGGCGGTCATCGACGACAGTCTCGACGAGCCCTGGTGCGCCACCCTCGCCGCCCACCTCGGCCACGGCCTGTCCGGTGACGAGGCGCTGCTGCGGCGCAACCGGCGCTACTCGGTCGCCCGTCGCCTGGCCGGGCTGTTCGCGTCGTACGCCGTCCAGCGGCCGACTCTGGTGACCGACTGGCGCGAGGGGCGTGACACCGACGGCGCCGGTGCCGCCCTGGATGACGACCTGCTCTGGCAGGCCGAGCTCTGGCGCCGTCTGCTCGCACGAGTCGACGCGCCGGCCCCCGATCTCCGGCACGCGCACGCGCTGGAGGTGCTGCGCGCCGGTGGGGACGGCCTCGACCTGCCCGACCGGCTGTCGCTGTTCGGCCACACCCGGCTGCCCGTCACCGAGGTCGAGCTGCTCGCTGCCGTCGGGGAGACCCGCGACGTCCACCTGTGGCTGCCCCAGCCCTCGCCCGCCCTGTGGGACGCGCTCTCAGGGGTGGGTGGGCCGGTCATCCGTGCCGACGACCGCTCCGCCGACCGGGTCGGTCACCCCCTGCTCGCGTCGCTCGGCCGCGACAGCCGCGAGCTCCGCCGTACCCTCGCCCCGTTGGTGGAGGCAGCGCCGTTGGTTGAGGTGCGAGGCGCGCCAGCGCCGAGCCTCGAAACCCCCGCAGATGGGAAGGGCAGCGCCAGCACCCTCCTCAGCTGGCTCCAGGCCGACCTCCGCGCCAATGCCGCACCCTCCGCCGACGTACGCGCCGGCCGCCACCTCGGCGCCGGCGACCGCAGCGTGCAGGTCCATGCCTGCCACGGGTCGGCACGGCAGGTCGACGTGCTCCGCGAGGTCCTGGTCGGCCTGCTCGAGGACGACCCCACCCTCGAGCCGCGCGACATCCTCGTCATGTGCCCCGACATCGAGACGTTCGCCCCGCTGATCTCGGCGGGGTTCGGCCTGGCCGACGTCGTCGAGCGGGGCGGACATCCCGCCCACCGGTTGCGCGTCCGGCTCGCCGACCGTGCCCTCACGAGCACCAACCCGCTGCTCGCCGTCGCGGCCCGCCTGGTGGAGCTGGCCGGGAGCCGGGTCACCGCGAGCGAGGTGCTCGACCTCGCGGGCGTGGAGGCGGTGCGCGCCCGGTTTCGGCTGAGTGACGACGACCTGGGCCGGATCACCGGATGGGTGTCCGACGCCGGCGTGCGCTGGGGGCTCGACGCGGAGCAGCGGGGCGACTTCTCGATGGCCGGCTTTGCCCACAACACCTGGCGGGCGGGTCTCGACCGGATCCTGCTCGGGGTCGTGATGAGCGGTGACGACCACCGGCACCTCGGCCGCGGCCTCCCGCTCGACGACGTGGGCAGCAGCGACGTCGAGCTCGCCGGCCGCCTGGCCGAGCTGATGCACCGGGTCGACCGCTGCCTGTCCGCGCTGCGCGTGGCCACGGGCGTCGGCGAGTGGATGGCTGCGCTCCAGGAGGCCGTGCGGGGGATGACCGATGTCCCGCTCGACGACGCGTGGCAGGTGCCTCAGTTCGAGCGCGAGCTGGCCCGGGCGGTTGACGCGGCGGGTGCCGGAGCCGACGTCTCGCTGCGCCTCGCCGACGTGCGTGCCCTGCTGGCGTCGCGGCTCGGTGGTCGGCCGACCCGCGCCAACTTCCGCACCGGCACGCTCACCGTCTGCACGATGGTGCCGATGCGGTCGGTGCCCCACCGGGTGGTGTGCCTGGTCGGGCTCGACGACGGGGTCTTCCCCCGCACCACCTCGATCGACGGCGACGACGCCCTGGCCCGGCGCCCGGTCATCGGCGAGCGCGACGTACGCAGCGAGGACCGCCAGCTCCTGCTCGATGCGGTGCTCGCCGCCCGGGAGACCCTGGTCATCACCTACACCGGTGCCAACGAGCACTCCGGTGCCGTCCGTCCTCCCGCCGTGCCCCTCGGCGAGATCCTCGACGCCGTCGACCGCACCAGCGACCGCCGGGTCCGCGACCAGGTGCTCGTCCGTCACCCGCTGCAGCCGTACGACGCCCGCAACCTGGTCCCGGGCGCCCTCGGCACCGCCGGCCCGTTCAGCTTCGACGCAGCCGCACTGTCGGGTGCGGTGGCGGCGGCCGGGCCTCGACAGGCGCGGCCACCGTTCCTGACCGGGTCGCTGACCGAGCGCGAGGCCGTCGACGTCTCGCTCGCCGACCTGAAGGCGTTCTTCGCCCACCCGGTGCGATCGTTCCTCCGGGGCCGGCTCGACATCACCACCCCGCGGGATGCCGACGAGGTGGGTGACGCGATCCCCGTCGACCTGAACGCCCTCGAGCTGTGGGGCGTGGGCGACCGGCTGCTGCGGGAGGTGATGGCTGGTCAGGATCCGACCGAGGTGATGCTCGCCGAGCAGCTGAGCGGCAGACTTCCGCCGGGTGGACTGGGTCTGCGGGCACTCACGGCCGTCGCCGAGGAGTCCCAGAAGCTCGTCAACCGCACCGCAGAGCTCCGGGCAGGCGGCGCGCGCGCGGTCGACGTCGACGTCGACCTGGGGGGCGGCCGCCGGCTCACCGGCACCGTCCCGGGGGTCCACGGGAGCCGGATCGTCACGCTCGGCTACTCCCGGCTCAAGGCCCGGCAACGGCTGATGGCCTGGATCGACCTGCTCGCCCTCAGTGCCGGCAGGCCCGACGACAGCTGGACCGCCCACGCGGTCGGCCGCGACCGGGCCGGGCCCAAGCGCGCGCTCACGGGTCCGCTCGACCACACCGCCGTCGACCATCTCCGGGCGCTGGTCGAGCTCCGGGACCTCGGCCTCAGGCAGCCGTTGCCGTTGCCCCTGGCCACCGGCAACGCCTGGGCGGAGGCGCGCGTGCTCGAGCTGATGGGCAACGACCGATCCCCGGTCGCGGCGGCGGCCAAGGCGTGGGAGACCGACCCCAACAACACCTACGGCATCCTCGGCGAGGACGCCGACTCCTGGCACGTGCGGGTCTACGGCGAGCGGGCACCGCTGTCCGATCTCCTCGACGCCGGCCTGGCGACGCACGCCTGGCAGGTCTGGGAGCCGCTGCTGACCGGGGCAGAGAGGGTGGCAGCGCTGTGAGCGACACCTTCGACATCCGCGACCCGTTGCCGACCGGCACCACCCTGCTCGAGGCCAGCGCCGGCACCGGCAAGACCTGGACCATCGGCGCACTGGTCACCCGCTACGTCGCCGAGGGCGTCTGCCGGCTCGAGCAGATGCTGGTCGTCACGTTCGGTCGCGCGGCCAGCCAGGAGTTGCGCGAGCGGGTCCGCACCCAGCTGGTCGAGGCCGAGCGCGCCCTGGCGGCCGATCCGGTCCTGCCGCCTGAGCCGTCGACGCTGATCGACCTGGTCGTCGACTGCGACGCGACCGAGCGCGTGCTCCGGCACCGACGGGTCACCGAGGCGCTGGCGGGGTTCGACGGCGCCACCATCGCCACCACCCACCAGTTCTGCTCGATGGTGTTGGGCTCACTCGGCGTCGCCGGCGACACCGACTCCCGCGCCCGGCTCGTCGAGGACCTGGACCAGCTGCTGGGGGAGGTCGTCGACGACCTCTACCTCCGGGCGTTCGCCTTCGCCGAAGCCGAACCCACGTTCACCTTCGCCGAGGCGATGTCGATCGCCCGGACCGCCGTCGGGGACCCCCAGGCGCGGCTCGAGCCGGCCGGCGAGGACGCCCACACCCCGGCCGGGCGGCGGGTCGCGTTCGCTCGAGCGGTGCGTCTCGAGATGGAGAATCGCAAGCGGCGGCTCGGGATCCTGTCCTACGACGACCTGCTCGGCCAGCTCGCCCATGCGCTGGAACAGCCCGACGCCCCGGCCCGCACCCGGATGCGCCAGCGCTGGCAGATCGTGCTGGTCGACGAGTTCCAGGACACCGATCCGGTCCAGTGGGAGGTCCTCGACAAGGCCTTCACCGGACACGCGACGATGGTGCTGATCGGCGACCCGAAGCAGGCGATCTACGCCTTCCGCGGCGGTGACGTCACGACCTACCTCCAGGCCGCGGCGACCGCGTCGACGACCAAGACGCTCCCGGTCAACTGGCGCAGCGACGAGGCGTTGCTCTCCGCCTTCCAGACGGTGCTGGCCGGAGCCGAGCTCGGCGACCCGCGGATCGTGGTCCACGACGTCGCCGCCCACCACACGGGTTCCCGGTTGTCCGGCATGCCGCACCCGGCGCCGTTCCGGCTACGGGTGCTACGACGCGACCAGTTCGGGAAGCGCGGCGAGAAGCCCCTGCTGGTCAACCAGACCCGGCCCCACATCGCCCGCGACCTGGCCCTCGACCTGCGGGCGCTGCTCGCGTCGGGGGCGACGTACGACGGCCGACCGCTCGAGCCCCGCGACGTCGCGGTCATCTGCTACCGACACTTCGACCTCGCGGCGGCCCAGCGGGCGCTGCACGAGGTCGGCGTCCCGGCGGTCATCGCCGGCGGCGGCAGCGTCTTCGCCACCCCGGCGGCCGTCGAGTGGGTGGAGCTCCTGGAAGCGCTCGAGCAGCCGCACCGCAGCCCCCGGGTCCGCGCCGCCGCGCTGACCTGCTTCTTCGGCCACACCGCCCGCGAGCTCGACGAGCAGGGTGACGACCTGACCGATGAGGTCGCCGACACCCTGCGGTCGTGGGCCGAGGTGTTCGCGTTCCGTGGCATCGCCGCCGTCCTCGAGGCCGCGAATGCCGGCGGCCTGTCCGCCCGGGTGCTGGCGGGGGTGGGTGGCGAACGTCGGCTCACCGACCTGCGCCACATCGGCGAGGCGCTGCACGAGGTCGCGCTGACCGAGCGTCTGGGCCTGGTCGCGATGCTCGCCTGGTTGCGAGGCCAGGTCATCGAGGGCCGCGACGGCCGCGGCGCCGAGCGGACCCGCCGCCTCGACTCCGACGCCGCCGCCGTGCAGCTGGTGACCATCCACGCGAGCAAGGGGCTCGAGTACCCCGTCGTCTACCTGCCCGCCCTCGCCGACCGCAACGTGCCCAAGCCGTCGACCCCGCTGTTCCACGACGCCGACGGGCAGCGCTGCGTGGCGGTCGGCGGCCCCGGCGGGTCCGGCTGGGGTGACCACGTCCAGCGCTGGCTCGACGAGGAGGCCGGAGAGTGGCTGCGGCTGCTCTACGTCGCCATCACCCGCGCGCAGTCCCAGGTTGTGTGCTGGTGGGCGCCGACCCGCAACACCCCGGCCTCACCGCTGCAGCGGATGCTGCTCGGGCGCCGGCCAGGGTTGGCGGCGGTGCCCGGCGAGTTCGCCAACCGCACCGACGACGAGACCGCTGAGTTCCTCGAGCGCTGGCGGGCCGCGGGCGGTCCGACCCCCGAGCTCGCCGAGCACGCCGACCCCGGCGCCGATCCGCCTCCTGCTGACCCGCCCTCGCTGGCCGTGCGGACGTTCACCCGCACCGTCGACGCGGCCTGGCGCCGCACGTCGTACTCCTCGCTGACGGCCGTCGAGCTGGTCGTGCCGGCCGCCGGGGGTGTCGACAGCGAGCCGGAGATGTCGGCCAAGGACGACGAGGACGTCACCGTGACCGCGCCCGAGCCGACGACGGGGATGGTGTCGCCGATGGCCGACCTGCCCGTCGGCGCCACGTTCGGCTCGCTGGTCCACGCCGTCCTCGAGCACACCGATCCCGACGCCCCCGACCTGCGGGCCGAGCTGCTCGGACACCTCGACGAGCAGCTGGTCCGGTGGCCGGTCGAGGTCGACCGCGACGTTCTGGCTGACGCCTTGGTCGCCGTCTGCGACTCGCCGCTGGGGTCGCTCGCGCCGACCACGCTGCGGCAGGTGCCGTTGCGCGAGCGGCTCCGCGAGATGGACTTCGAGCTGCCGTTGGCCGGAGGTGACGCCGTGCGCGGCCCGGCCCCCGAAGCCCTCCTGGGTGACCTCGCTCCGTTGCTGCGTCGCCACCTGCCGGTCGGGGACCCGGTGCGCGGCTACGCCGACTTCCTCGACCAGCCCGCGCTGGGAGACCAGCCCTTGCGCGGCTACCTCACCGGGTCCGTCGACGTGGTGCTGCGGCTCCCCGGGCCGCGCTACGTCGTCGTCGACTACAAGACCAACTGGCTCGGCCCACGCGACGAGCCGCTCACCTCGATGGCCTACCGTCCCGGGGCACTCGACGCCGCGATGGGGCACTCCGACTACCCCTTGCAGGCGTTGCTGTACGCCGCGGTCCTGCACCGCTTCCTACGTTGGCGGCAACCGGACTACGACCCCGAGGTCCACCTGGGCGGCGTGCTCTACCTCTACCTGCGGGGGATGTGTGGCCCGGACACCCCGCTCGTCGACGGCGAACCGTGCGGCGTGTTCTCGTGGCGGCCGCCCGTGGCGCTGGTCGAGGACCTGTCCGACCTGCTCGACGGCACGGTCGCCGGCGTCGCGACGGGTGGTGCGCGATGACGGAGATCTTCGAGCCGGTCGGGGACCACGACTGGCGGCTGGTCGCCGGCGCCGCGGGGCTGCTCGGCGAGCTCAACCGTGCGGGCGTCGTCGAGGCCTCCGACGTCCACGTCGCGCGGCGGGTCGCCGACCTCGGCGGGGAGACCGACGAGCTCGTGCTGCTCGGTGCGGCGCTGGCCGTCCGGGCGGTGCGCCACGGGTCGGTGTGCGTCGACCTGGCCGCCATCCACGACCTCGTCCCGGAGCTCCCGTGGCCCGAGCCCGGCGCGTGGCTGGCGGCCGTGGGCGCGTCCCCGCTGGTGTCGGCGGGGGCGCTCCGGCTCGAGCACGGCCTGCTCTACCTCGACCGCTACCACCGGCTCGAGCGCCAGGTCTGCGACGACCTCCGCGACCGCACCACCCAGGTGGCGCCCGAGGTGGACGAGTCGGCGCTTGCCGCCGCGGTGGCCCGGGTCAGCACAGGCCACCTCAGCGACGAGCAGCGCGACGCTGCGGTCCGGGCCGTCCACCAGTGGACCACCGTGATCACCGGTGGCCCCGGCACGGGCAAGACCACGACCGTCGCCCGGATGCTGGCGCTGCTCGCCGACCAGGCCGCGGTCGCCGGCGGCAAGGTCTCCGTTGCGCTCAGCGCCCCCACCGGCAAGGCCGCCGCCCGCCTGCAGGAGGCGGTCGAGGGTGAGCTCGCCGGCCTCCCCGCCGAGGACCGCGACCGGATCGGCCGGCTCGAGGCGATGACCCTCCACCGGCTGCTCGGCTGGCGTCCCGACAACGCGACCCGGTTCCGCCACGACCGCACCAACCGGTTGAAGTACGACGTGATCGTGGTCGACGAGTCCTCGATGGTCGAGCTCACGATGATGGGCCGCCTGCTCGAGGCGGTCCGCCCGCAGGCCCGGCTCGTGCTGGTCGGCGACCCACGCCAGCTGACCTCGGTCGGCGCCGGAGCCGTGCTCTCGGACCTGGTCGCCGGGTACGACGGCGACCCCGCGACGCCCGTCGTCTCGCTCACCGAGAACTTCCGGTCCACGGAGCACATCAAGACCCTCGCCGAGGCACTGCGCAGCGGTGACGCCGACGACGTGCTCGCCGCCCTGCGCGCCGACTCCGACGAGGTCCGGTTCGACGAGACCGACGACGCCGCCGGTGCCCTGCGCGACGACACTGTGCGCTCGGCCCTCGCCGTGCGGAAGGCCGCCCTCGCGGGGGATGCCGCGGCCGCGGTGGGCGCGCTCGACGAGCACCGCCTGCTCTGTGCCCACCGCGAGGGACCACACGGCGTACGCCACTGGAACCGGCAGGTCGAGCAGTGGCTGGGGGAGGAGACCGGACAGGAGATCTACACCGAGTGGTACGCCGGCCGGCCGATCCTGGTGACCACCAACGACTATGCGCTCGAGATCTACAACGGCGAGACCGGGGCCGCCGTACTTCACGAGGACGGCCGGCTGCGGGCCTGGATCTCCGGGTCCGGCGGGCTCCACGACATCGCGCCGGGTCGTCTCGACGCGGTCGAGACGATGCACGCGATGACCATCCACAAGAGCCAGGGCAGCCAGGCGGAGCGGATCACCGTGCTGCTGCCCGATGAGGGTTCGCGGCTGCTGACCCGCGAGCTGTTCTACACCGCGGTGACCCGGGCCCAGCGTCAGGTGCGGGTGGTCGGATCGGAGGCTGCCGTCCGCGCCGCCGTCGCCACCCACGCCCAGCGCGCGACGGGTCTCCGGCAGCGGTTGGTCGACGCCCGCGCCCGCTGACCGCCCAGTGGCCACCGAAACCTCGCGGCAACGTGGCCCGGTTAGGCTCGAGCCGATCGAAGGAGAGTGTTGCGGTGCCCTTCCTGCTGCGCGTGGAGCTGCCCGACGTCCCCGGTTCGCTGGGGCGGCTGGCGAGCGCGATCGGTGAGGCCGGTGGCGACATCGAGGCCATCGAGATCGTCGAGAAGCTGCACCAGGGCGTGGCCGTCGACGACGTGCTGCTCGAGACCGCCCCCGGTGCGATGCCCGACTCGATCGTGTCTGCCTGCAACGCTCTCGATGGGGTGCGGGTGCTGTGGATCAGCCGCTACGCCGCCGGCGGCAACGTCTTCCTCGACCTCGAGGCGATCGAGGACCTGACCGCCCACCCGGCCGAGGCGCCGGACCGGTTGGTCGACCTGCTGCCCGTCGTCTTCCGCTCCGACTGGGGTGCTCGCGTGCACCGCGACCTCGGCGTGCTCCACAAGACCGAGGGTGCTCCGGCCGCGGTCCCGTGGGCCGAGCTGGGCTCGTCGGGCCGGCTCGACGTCACCGACGAGGTCAACCTCTACGCCGGTGCCCGCCTCGGCGCCGACGAGATCCTGGTCATCGGCCGCCGCGGCGGCCCCGCCTTCCTCGACTCCGAGCTCGCCCGCCTCGGCCACCTCGCCGCCATGGCCATCTCCATCTCCAGCAACGCCCCTGCCTGACCCACGAAGTGGCGCTCGTCCCCCCACGAAGTGGCAGTCGTGCCGGTCCGAAGTGGCAGAAACGCCCCCTCGAGGTGGCAAGAACTCCGGCCGCGCCCGCCTCCGGCCCGGAGAAGTTGCCACTTCGGACCGGAGTTTCCGCCACCTCGTGGGGAGGGTCAGGGGACGGATCGGATGCGGGTGACGAAGACCGAGCCGAGGACGCTGACGCCGAACGCGAAGGCGTACAGGGCGAAGTAGCCCTCCGAGAACGAGGTGCCGCCGGTCTCGACGTCGCCGCCGGCCCGCTCGACGACCTGGAGCACGACGTTCGCGAGGATGGGGGCGAACACCTGGGGGAGCGCGTTGGCGATGTTGATCACGCCGAGGTCCTTCGCCCGGCTGTCGGCACCCGGCAGCACCTGCGTGATCAGGGCGAAGTCGACGGAGGTGTAGATGCCGAAGCCGCAGCCCATGACCGCGGCGCCGACGGCCGCAGCCGTCCAGTCCTGGCCGAGCCCGAGGACCAGGGCGGCCGAGCCGGTCACCAGCCCGGACCAGATCACGAACACCTTGCGCCGTCCGATCCGGTCGCTCCAGACCCCGAACACGACCGTGGTCAGCACCAGTGTCCCGGCGTAGATCGCGGTCAGGAGGAAGACCCGGTCCTCGGCGTCCTCGGAGCTGTAGCCGACGACGTCTTGCATGAAGTAGAGGAGGTAGAGCAGTCCGAGCGCGTTGCCGAGGTTGACCAGGAAGCGGGTCAGCCAGGCCCACGCGAAGTCGGGGTGGGTCCGCGGCGAGATCCAGAACGACGCCGCGAACCGTCGTACGTCGAACGGCTCACGGTGGCTGACCGGGAGCGGCTCGTCGCGGGAGGCGAGGCTGAACGGCACGGTCAGCAGCACCAGCACGGCGGCCGTGGCGAGGTATCCGGTGGCGATGCTGCCGGTTGCCGACGCGATCCCGGTGCCGCCGACGACCCCGATGGTCTGGGCGATCGCGAGGATGCCGCCGACCCTGCCGCGCCGCTCGACGGGCACCTGGTCGGGGATGGTCGCGGTGACGGCGGCGAGCATCGCGTTGAGGGTGGCCTGGACGCCCATCCAGCCGAGCGCCATCATCACGACGCTGTCGGCGAACGACAGCACGACCAGGGACAGGCCGCCACCCGCGGCGCCGCCGATGATCCACGGCAGCCGTCGCCCCATCCGCAGGGTCGTCCGGTCGGAGAACGCCCCGAACAGCGGGTTGCAGACCACCGACGTGAACGCCCCGAGCCCGAGGACGACAGAGAGGATCTCCTTCTTGTGGACGGCGTCGATCGTCTCTGCCTGCTGGGCGAGCAGCACCTGGATCGGCCCGAAGAATCCCGCCCACAGGCCGATGCTTGCCAGCGTCAGGAACGCGACCCATCGTGCCGGTGGCGTCCCGAAGGGCTCGCGCAGTGCCGCGGGGACGTCGACCGGTTCCTGCGGCACCGAGCTCACCGGCTCAGTCTGGCGCCACCACCCCCACCTCGTGGGGGATAAGCGCCACTTCGCGGGTCAGCAGCCGACGCTGGTGAGGTCGGGGTTGGTGCGGGTGCCGCCGGAGGGGGTCGACAGGCCGAAGGCGGAGCAGTAGTAGAAGCTCAGCAGCTTGTCGCGGCGGAGGGTGACCGGTGCCCACTCGCCGTTGCCCACCGGCTCGAGGTAGCGGAACCGCCCGCCCGTCAGCGCCTCGACGTTGTCGCGGTGCTTGAGGTAGCGGTCGAGCCACGCCTGCACGTAGACGCTCGACAGGGCCTGGCCGTAGCGGCTGGCAGGCAGCACGAGCGGGATGTCGGTGTACTCCAGGTGGGTCGACGCGCGCGGCACGACCAGCATCGAGTCGACGCCGGCCTTCTGCCACGCGTCATAGCCCGTACGGCGTTCGCGCATCGGGTTCGGTCCGCCGGGCGACGGCTGCGGAGCCAGCGAGCTTCCGCCGCTGAGCCACCACGGCGAGACCGTGAAGCCGTACTCCGACTGCAGCGCCAGTGCCGGCACGACCGGCTTGTTGCCGCCCCCGTCGAGCGGACCCTCGGAGCTCGGCCCGGCCAGCTTGTCGAGGGCGACGACGGCGGCCACCCGGCGGTCGGTTCCCTGCACCTTCGAGACCGCGGCGGCACCCATCGAGTGCCCGATGATCGCGATCCGCGTGGTCCGGCCCGGCGTCGCGGTGTCCTTGTCGGCCGAGCGGTCGAAGAGCCGCCAGTAGGGGTTGAACTCGTCGACCGGTGCCCCCGCCGCCTTCGGGTTGTCGTACGGCGCGTCAGGGGTCGAGGTGAAGAAGTCGAGCGCGTCCTTGGTGCCGACCACGAAGTTGGACAGTTGCTGGGAGGGCACGCCGGGGCAGCCCGACTGCTCGTCGTCCTGCGGTTCGGCGAAGGGGTTGCAGAACGGCAGCGCGTTCTCGTCGACCGGGGAGTCCTCGTGGGGGAGCGTCTCACTGGTGCCCTGGCCCTGCACGTCGTAGGTGAGGACGACGTAGCCGCGCTCGGCGAGGTCCTGGGCCAGCCACTCGTACATCCCCTCGGAGCCCTGCACCGACCCCTCGGTCAGCACCACGCCGGGGAACGGTCCGCGGAGGGTCCGCCCGGTGTAGGGGTCCGTCGCTCCCGGCTCCGGTCGGTAGACCGTGCCGCGGAGGAGGGCGCCGTACTTGTTGGTGAAGGCGATCCGCTTGATCCGGCCGCGGGACTTCTCCCAGCCGGCGCGCAACGGGTTGCCGACGTTCCAGCCCGGGAACACGTTGCCGGGAGTGATCGCGAGCCGGTTCGGGGTGGCCACCTGCGTGAGCAGCTGGTCGACCCCCTTCTGCGTCGCGGCCGTCACCAGCGCCGGCAGGTACGCCGGGTTCTGGAGCTGGCCGCCCCCGCCGTGGATCCGGCCGTAGGCGTCGACGATGTTCTGGGTGTCGCGCGCCGTGTACTCCGGCGAGGACGGGTCGGGCCCGGCCTCGGCCGCAGGGGTCGCGGTGAGCAGTGCGGCTCCGAGGAGCAGCGAGAGCGTCGCGGTGAGTCGCCGGCGCATGGGGTCCCTTCCGTCGCGGTCCCCGGTTCAACGAGGATCAGTGCGGAAGGAAACGCACCGTCTCAGTCGTTGGCGCGCTCGAGCACGAAGACCGGGATCTCCCGGTCGGTCTTCTTCTGGTACTCCGCGTAGGTGTCCCAGGTGTCGACGGCGAGCTGCCACCAGTCGGCTCGCTCCTCGCCGGTCGCGATCCGGGCGCGGTAGGTGTGCTTCTCCGACCCGTCCTGCAGGTCGACCTCGGGGTGCTCGACGAAGTTGTGGTACCAGACGGGGTGGTCGTCGGCGCCGCCCTTGGAGGCGATCGCGACATAGGCGCCGTCGCGCTCGACCCGCATCACGGGGTTCTTGCGGAGCTTGCCGGACTTCGCGCCGACCGAGGTGATTACCACGATCGGCCAGTCGGGATGCCCCCGCAGGACGTTGGCCCGCTCACCGTTGGAGGCCTCGAACTCCTCGACCTGGTCGCGGACCCATTCGGAGGGGCTGGGCTCGTACTCACCTTGAAGTGCCATACCCCCACAACACCACGCGACTGCCCCGGATTCCATCCCGCTACGGTTCGACCATGAGCGCGATCGACGGAGTCTCCGAGATCTTCGACGCCGAGGCCTGGGACACGGTCCCCGGCTTCGACGACCTGACCGACATCACGTACCACCGGGCGAAGGCGCACGGCACGGTGCGGATCGCGTTCGACCGGCCCGACGTGCTCAACGCCTTCCGCCCGCACACCGTCGACGAGCTGCTCCGGGTCCTCGAGCACGCCCGCCAGTCGAGCGATGTCGGCTGCGTCCTGCTGACCGGCAACGGCCCCAGCGACAAGAACGGCAAGTGGGCGTTCTGCACCGGCGGCGACCAGCGGATCCGGGGCCGGACGGGCTACCAGTACGCCGAGGGGGAGACCGCCGAGACCGTCGACAAGGCCAAGCTCGGCCGGCTGCACATCCTCGAGTGCCAGCGGCTGATCCGGTTCATGCCGAAGGTGGTCATCTGCCTGGTCAACGGCTGGGCGGCCGGCGGTGGCCACTCGCTCCACGTCGTGTCCGACCTCACCATCGCCTCACGCGAGCACGCCCGCTTCAAACAGACCGACGCCGACGTCGCCAGCTTCGACGGCGGCTTCGGCTCGGCCTACCTGGCTCGCCAGGTCGGCCAGAAGTTCGCCCGCGAGATCTTCTTCCTGGGCGACGAGTACTCGGCGGACGACGCTCACCGCATGGGCATGGTCAACGCCGTCGTCCCCCACGCCGACCTCGAGAGGGTGGCCCTGGAGTGGGGCGCCAAGATCAACGCCAAGAGCCCCACCGCCCAGCGGATGCTGAAGTACAGCTTCAACCTCATCGACGACGGCCTCGTCGGCCAGCAGCTCTTCGCCGGCGAAGCCACAAGGCTCGCCTACATGACCGACGAGGCGGCCGAAGGCCGCGACAGCTTCCTCGAGAAGCGCGCCCCCGACTGGTCCCCCTACCCGTGGCACTACTGAGATCCCAACGTCTGTGCAGCCCCGCGTCCGGTATGCGGACGCCAGGCTGCACAGACGTTGGGTCAGTCGGCTGACTTGGCTCGCTTGGCGCTGCGGGCCCGGGTCGTCGCGTCGAGGATGACCTTCCTCAGGCGGACTGACGAGGGGGTGACCTCGACGCACTCGTCCTCGGCGATGAGCTCGAGGGCCTGCTCGAGGGACAGGTAGCGCGGCGGGATCAGCTTCTCGAAGGCCTCGGCCGTGGAGGAGCGGATGTTGTTGAGCTTCTTCTCCTTGGTCGGGTTGATGTCCATGTCGTCGGCGCGGGAGTTCTCGCCCACGATCATCCCCTCGTAGACCGACACGCCGGGGCCCACGAACATCACGCCACGCTCCTGTAGCGCAGTGAGCGCGAAGCCCGTGGTGGGACCAAGCCGATCGGCCACCAGTGACCCGTTGGGGCGGCCCTTGATCTCGCCGGCCCATGGCTCCATGCGCTCGAACACATGGTGCAGGAGGCCGGTGCCACGAGTCTCGGTGATGAACTCGGTGCGGAAGCCGATCAGGCCGCGTGCCGGCACGAGGTACTCCATGCGCACCCAGCCGGTGCCGTGGTTGATGATCTGCTCCATCCGCCCCTTGCGCAGGGCCAGCAGCTGCGTGACCACGCCGAG
>JBKJUE010000129.1:0-9692 GCA_046590395.1 Nocardioides sp. | reverse complement strand
ACCGAGGAGTAGAACTTCAGCGCACGACCACCGGTCGTCGTCTCGGGCGAGCCGAACATCACGCCGATCTTCTCGCGCAGCTGGTTGATGAAGATCGCGGTGGTGTTGGAGTTGTTGAGCGCACCGGTCATCTTGCGCAGCGCCTGGCTCATCAGTCGGGCCTGCAGGCCGACGTGGCTGTCGCCCATCTCGCCCTCGATCTCGGCGCGGGGCACCAGCGCCGCGACGGAGTCGATGACGATCAGCGACAGTGCGCCCGAGCGGATCAGCATGTCGGCGATCTCGAGCGCCTGCTCACCCGAGTCGGGCTGGGAGACCAACAGCGCGTCGGTGTCGACGCCGAGGTTCTGGGCGTAGTCGGGGTCGAGCGCGTGCTCGGCGTCGATGAAGGCGACGATCCCGCCGGCCGCCTGGGCGTTGGCCACGGCGTGCAGCGCGACCGTCGTCTTGCCGGAGGACTCCGGGCCGTAGATCTCGACGACGCGGCCGCGCGGCAGGCCGCCCAGGCCGAGCGCCACGTCGAGGGCGATCGACCCGGTGGGGATCACCTCGAGCGGAGCACGTGTCTCGTCTCCCAGTCGCATGACCGAGCCCTTGCCGAACTGCTTCTCGATGTTGGCGAGGGCGGCGTCAAGGGCCTTCTCGCGGTCTCCACCAGCCATGGGTGATCCTCTTCTGTGTCGTCGGTTGCAGGTACGTCGGCGACGCTAGGACGAGCCACCGACATTGCCTGATCAGCGCTGTCGACACCTGTGGAGAACCTCGGCCTGCGTCGTACCTGTGGAGACAAACCTAGACCGAACACGTGTTCGATCAGGTGATCTCGACCCGGCGTGTCGCACCGACGTACGCCGCCAGCATGACCACGCCGGCGAGGGCCACAGCGGCGACCGCGAGCACGGGGTAACCCCACACCGCGACGACCACACCGGCCAGGCCGCCGGCTCCCGCCGCGGAGAGGCCCATCAGCAGGTCGGCGGCACCCTGGACGTCGGTGCGGGCCTCGAGCGGGGCGTGATCGGCGACCATCGTCGACGCGGCCACGGTGGCGAAGGACCAGCCGAGGCCGAGCAGGAAGAGGCCGGCGAAGATCTGCCACGAGCTGCCCTCGGGCGAGCTCCCGCACAGGACGAGCGAGACCAGCAGGAGCACTCCCCCGGCGAACAGCACGGGTGGCCGGCCACGGCGGTCGGCGAGCAGCCCGACGAGCGGCGAGAAGGCGAACATCCCGAGCACGTGGACGCTGATCACGAAACCGATCACCCGCAGCTCGGCACCGCCGTGCTCCATGTGCAGCGGCGTCATCACCATCACCGCGACCATCGCGGCGTGGGCGCCGGCCAGCCCGGCGATCGCGGCCCCCAGCACGGGCCGCTCCCGGACGGCGGCCGCCACGCGCCCCCACGACGTGGTCCCGGTCGTGCTCACCGGGTCGGCGGCGAGCTCCCGCGCCAGCAGCAGCGGGTCCGGTCGCAGCATCACCCCGATCACCAGCGCGGCGCCCAGCATCCCGACACTGCCGAGCGCGAACGGCCCGGTCAGCTCGGGGATGCCGAGACGGTCGGCGACGCTGGCTGAGAGCCCCGTGAGGTTCGGTCCGACGACGGCACCGATGGTCGTCGCCCAGACCACCGTCGAGAGCGCGCGGGCGCGCGTGTGTGGCGGCGCGAGGTCGGTCGCGGCGTACCTGGCGCCGCTGTTCGCCGCCGTCGTCGCGCCGAGCAGGACCGCACCGAGCAGCAGCAGGGCCATGGAGCCGACGACGCCGGCCGCGACCGCCAGCCCGGCCCCGGCCGCACCCAGCAGGTAACCGGTCATCAGGCCGACACGACGACCGCGTCGCGACATCAGCCGGGCCAGCAGGTACGACGCCACGGCTGCTCCCAGCACCTGGAACGTCTGGGCGAGACCGGCCTGCTGCTCCGAGCCGGAGATGTCGCGGGCGAGCAGCGAGGCGGTGGCGATGCCGATCGTGATGCCGACGGCGCCCACGGCCTGCGACGTCGCCAGGGTCGCGATGGTTCGGCGCTGGAGCGCCTGGACGTCGAGGCCGGCCGTGGTCACCTGTCGACCGGCGGGAGCTCCAGGGCCGCCCAGACTGCCCGCCACACCCTTCGTGGGGGCTCCCCCGCCTCGAGCGCCTCGGACGCGGTGCGCCCCTCCAGGTCCGCGATGACGAATTGGTTGGCCCAGGTGCGGGAGTACGTCGTCCCGAGCGCGAGGTCCATCCGCTCCCAGAACTCGGTGTGCCTCACGAGCGCCTCGCCAGCACGTTCAGCCAGTGGTCACCACGCAGCCCGACGGTGCGGTCGACGTGGTCGACGGTCCACCCTGCCGATCCCAGCACCTCACGGAGCGGCTCCTCGCGCCAGAACGTGAAGTGGCGCGGTGCGCCCACGTTGCCGTGAGTCGAGAAGCGAGCACCGTCGCCCTCCTTGAGCGCCACGTGCAGGACGCCGTCGGCACGGGTGGCCCCGGCCAGCCGCCGGACTGCCAGCGGGAAGTCCTCGCGGCGGACGTGGAGCAGGGACGCCGACGCCCACACCCCGTCGTACGGCTGGTCGCGGGCGGGATCCGTCAGGTCGTCGGTCAAGGGGTCGACCACGTCGGCCTCGAGGCCGTCGGCGCGCAACAGTGCCACGAAGGCCGGGGTGATGTCGGTGCGGCGGACGGACAGGCCGGCGTCCTCGAGGGCACGAGCGTCGCGGCCGGGGCCGCTGCCGACCTCGAGCACCCGGGCCCCCGGGGGCAGCGCCGCCGCGAACCGGACCAGCGCGGCACGGACCTCGTCGGACAGCTCAGCGGCGCCGTCGCGGTACGCCTCGGCGAACGCGTCGTACGACGCCACCGTGACCCGCTTCGTGATGTGGGAGACGTCGTGGGCGTGGTGCACGACGTCGTGGAGGTGGTAGCGGGCGAGGGTGTCGACGGTGAACCGGTCGCCGTTGCTGCGCGTGCCGGTGCGGTCCCACTGGTCGCCGGTGACGCCCTCGTAGACCGCCGCGACCTCGTCCGCCGCGGTGACGACGTCGCGTCCCACCTGGGCGGGGTCCTGCGAGCCGTAGTCGTCGTCGACGGCGGTCTGGTCCTGGTCCCAGTTGGCGAAGGTCGGCGCGTCCTCGCCGAGCATCTGCCGGACCCGGTCTGCGAACAACCGGTTGACGTCGCGCACGTGACAGGCGTACTCGAGGGGCGACCAGACGTGGGGTGACGGACGCACCGCCGCGTCATCGGTGCCGAGGACGACCTCCCACAGGGTGGCGTTGTCGCGGATGGCGTCGGGGACCCGTTCCTGGGCGAGGTCCGGCGCGTCGAAGCCACACTCGGCGCACGCGCGGGTCAGCACCCAGGTCCAGTCCTTGGCGTCGGGTTCGATCGACATGGCGCACATCTTGTCAGGCGCGCCCTCAGGCGAGCTCGACCGGCGCCGTCCCGAAGGCGACGTTGAACCGGTCGCACCAGATCACGACCGACGTGAGGCCGGAGAGGTCGGCATCGGCGGGAATTTCGTAGTTCTGGTTGCCGTGGGTCGCCTTGAGCTCGCCGAGCCGCAGGTAGCGGCCGTCGTCATAGGAACCCCACTCACCTCCGCTGGGCTGGTCGGTGAGCCAGACGTGCAGGTCCGGGCCGTCGGAGGTGGCGAGGTCCTCGAACCGCAGGAAGCGACGGCCGTCGCCGAGCTCGATCACGACGGCGGTCCCGTTGGTGCCGTGCTCGGCGTCCTCGAGGTCCCCCCGGGCCAGGATGCGGTCGGGCCGCGCTGTCGGGGTCGACGCCTCGTCGGTCGGGCTCGGTCCGTCGCCCACGGCCGGGTCGGACGCGACCACGTCACTGATCGGCGCCGCCTCGTCGACCTCGGAGCTCGTGAACACCCGCCACGGCTGGAAAGCCCACAGCCCGACGACCAGTGCCGCGGCACCGACCACGGCGATCACGGGCTTCAGCATGGGGCCAGCGTACGGGGGCTACGTGAGCAGCAGCTTGTCGAGGCGACGACGGACGATGGCCAACCCGATCAGCCCCATGGCGATCAGGTAGACCACGGAAGCCACCGACGCCATGGTCAACGAGCCGGTGGTGAGCTCGCGGCAGAGCACAACGCCGCGGTAGAGCGGCGTGAGCTCGACGACCCACCGGACCGCACCGGGGAACGCGGTGATCGGGAAGAACGTCGCCGAGAACAGGAACATCGGCAGCGTCGCGAGCGTGACGAACTCGAAGTCCTGCCAGGTGCGCATGTAGGTCGTCAACGCCATGCAAACCCCACCGAAGGCCAGCCCGATCAGCAGGGCGGCCGGCACCACCAGGACCGCCCACCACGACGACACCAGGCCCATCGCCACCATGACGAGGAGAAAGGCTGCGGAGTAGATACCACCCCGGAGCAGCGACCAGCTCAGCTCGCCGCGGGCGATGTCCATGGTGGTCAGCGGTGTGGCCAGCATCTGGTCGAAGAGCTTGTTGTACTTGAGCTTGAAGAAGAAGTTGAACGTCGAGTCGAGCAAGGAGCCGTTCATCGCGGACGCCGCGAGCATCCCGGGCGCGACGAACTCGGCGTACGGGATGGTCTGGCCGTTGAACTCGAAGCCCGTGACGAGCTGACCGACCCCGACCCCGATCGAGAAGAGGTAGAAGACAGGCTCGAGGAATCCGCTGACGAAGATGTACCAGGCGCGGCGGTAGGCGAGGTAGTTGCGGTACATCAACAGGCCGGTGGCCTCGCCGGCCGAGACCGGGGAGGCGGCAGCGCGCCCGACCGACGTGGTGAGCATCGCCATTACGAGATCATCCTCCCGGTGAGGCGGCGGACCGCCCAGAACCAGCCCGCGAACGCCAGCACGAGCAGGTACAGGACGTGGATGCCCGCCATGGACCAGTCCACCTGACCGAGCACCAGCATCCGGGTGAGGTCGACGCCGTGCCACAACGGAGTCAGCTCGGCCAGCCACTCGAGGACGGGGCTGAGGTTGGAGACGGGGAAGAACGCCCCGGAGAACAGGAACATCGGGATCATCCCCAGCCGGAAGACCAGGGAGAACGCACTCTCGTCCTTCAGGCCGGCCGAGAACGCGTACAACGGTGTGGCGAACGCGGCGCCGATCAGGAGCTGGACGAAGAAGGCGGCGATCACCCCGAGCACCGACTCGAAGACGCCGAACGGCACCATCACGGCGATGAACACCGCGCACGTGGTGGCGACCCGGAACAGCACGAACCCGAGGTGGGACAGGATCACGTCGGGGATGCCGAGCGGGGTGGCGATCATCCCGAAGTAGGACTTGTGCCACTTGATCATGCCCATGACGGGGTAGGTCACCTCCCCGAAGACGGTCGTCATCGCCTGGGCTGCCACCATGCCGGGCGCGACGAAGGCGAGATAGGACGTTGCTCCCTCGAGCGTGGCCGGGTCTCCCTCGATGAAGCCGCCCAGGAGCACGCCCATCGCGAGGACGTAGAGCAGCGGCGTCATGAAGGACGAGATGACGCTGCCCTTCCAGGTGCGGAGGTAGGCGACGGCCCAGTAGTCGAAGAGGCGGGCGGCGCCCGTGAAGACGTTGCTCGGGGGCGCGGTCTCCATCAGTCCACCAGCGTCCGGCCGGTCAGCCGCAGGAAGACGTCCTCCAGCGTGGACCGGCGGACCAGGGTCACGGCCGGCTGGAGCCCGCGCTCGTGCACCTTGGCGATGGTCTCCTCTCCGTCGGCGCTGTAGAGCAGCAGGCGGTCGGGCAGCACCTCGACGCGTTCGGCGAGATCCTCGACCTTGGCGGCGATGGCCTCGTGCTCGCCGACGCCGAATCGCAGCTCGGCCACCTCGCGCGTCGAGTGGGCGCGGATCAGGTCGAGCGGCGAACCCTCGGCGACGATCACACCCTTGTCCATGACCACGAGCCGGTCGCAGAGCTGCTCGGCCTCATCCATGTAGTGCGTCGTGAGGACGATCGTCACGCCCTGCTGCTTGAGACGGAACAACCGGTCCCAGACGACGTGCCGCGCCTGCGGGTCGAGACCGGTGGTGGGCTCGTCGAGGAGGAGGACCTCGGGCCGGTTGATCAGCGACCGCGCGATGGTCAGTCGTCGCTTCATGCCGCCGGACAGGTCGTCGACCATGGCGTCGCGCTTCTCGTTCAGCTGCACGAACTCGAGCAGCTCGTCGACGCGCGCCCGCACCTCCTTGCGCGGCAGCCCGAAGTAGCGGCCGTAGACGTAGAGGTTGTCGCGGACCGTCAGCTCGGTGTCGAGGGTGTCCTCCTGGGGGCAGACCCCGATCCGGGCGCGGATGGACGGGCCGTCCTGGGCGGGGTCCATGCCCAGGATCCGCAGGTCACCCCCACTGACCGGCGAGACGGCGGCGATCATCCGCATGGTGGAGGACTTGCCCGCGCCGTTGGGCCCGAGGAAACCGAACGACTCGCCCCGCTTGACGTCGACGTCGATGCCCTTGACGGCCTCGAAGTCACCGAAGGACTTGCGCAGCCCCTGGGCCAGGATCATCGACTCCGCTACCGGGTGTGAGGTCACGTGCAAGGACACTAGTTCACCTCCACGCCGGCCTTCACGGGACTCAGCAAGCCAGCACCAGGTCGGAGAAGACGCAGTCGACCCGCGACCGCCTCAGTGGCCGGGCGAGACCGACCGCCGGAGCCCTCGATCGGTACCGATGACCGGTCGGCGTGATCGTCTCGATGGTGTGCCGTGGACCTGGTCGCGGGCGGGCCCGCCAGCCGATCGCCTGCTTGGCATGGTTGCAGGATTAGCAGAGCCCCTGACCGTTGACCTCGGAGGTACGCCCGCCTTCGTCGAGGGACTGCACGTGGTCCCCGTGCCGCACCGGCGCGGCGCACCACGGGGTGCGTCACTATCTAGAACTCGCCCCTGGTCTCGCAGCCTGATGAAGGTGGCGAGGGCGTTCGGGAGCGTCGTGGTGCGGGCTTCCATGGCCACCAGACGGCCAGTCGTCGGCTTCGCGTAGAGCCGGCGAAGGGCGACGAGGGCATCCGTGTCAGGGGCGAGCCCCGGAGGAGGAAGCGGAGCGGATCTCGTCGATCACCTCGGCGTCGTCCGACGGCAGCGGCGCCGATGACAGGTCGGAGAGCCAGCCGTTGATCCGGCTGTCCCCCCGGGTCATGTGATGTCTCAGGACATCGGTGACAGTTCTGCATCAAGACATCACAGCTGACCGGATCCAGGGCCTCGGCAACATCTGTGGAGAACGTGCTCGCGGTTGGCCACGCTTTGAGCACGCCCACATGCGCATGGCTCATATCGTCTAGTAGCCGCGAATGAGGCGTAGCGATGACGTACGTCGCGAGTTCGTCCCACCGCGAGGGCAGCGAGTTGTCGTCGGCGGAGGGACGCGACGTGAACGCGCGTACGGAGCCCGTTCGAGGTGTTCAACCTGGCGTCGGTGTCCAAGCCCTTCGTCGCGACCGCCATCGTGTTGCTGTCGACCGCTCGGGACGCCGGCGGAACCGAGCTCAGCCCTCCTCGACCGGAGTACGACGCCGCCCGGTGTGGAGCACGCGAGGATCGTCACCTCCAGGCTCATGCGGTCTCCATCCATCATGCAATGACTGGATGGATGGATGAACAGACCTCAGGTGCTCTCAATGGCGGGACCGCCGGAGCCCTCGTCCTGCTGCTCGCGCCGCTCGTGCAGGCGCTGCTGAGCCGCGGGCAGGAAGGCCAGGCACGGCGCCTCGGCGCCCGGGTGCTTCTCGGTCAGGTGGAAGATCCAGCGGTCCATCGCCGCCATGAAGCCGTTGTCGCCGCCGGGGCGGTACGCCGACCAGCTGCGGTGACCCTTGGCCGTGCACGACGCGCAGCTGATCTTGTAGACGAACTGTTGGTCCCCGTCGAGCTCGATCTTCACCTTGGACAGAGGGCCGGCCTCAACAACGGCCTTCCTCTCACGAGCAGAGCGGCTCGCCGTCATCTCACACCCCTTGTTCGTCGCCGCGGATCTGGGCAACCTACTCGACCGGCGGAACCCTCCTGTCGGCGCAATCGGGCAGGATGAGGTGGTGGCCCCTCTCGAACGCTTCAGCGAACCGACCCGCACGTGGTTCGGCGCGGCGTTCGCCGAGCCCACGCCGGCACAGGAGGGTGCCTGGGCGGCCATCGGTGCGGGGCGCAACGCCCTGGTGGTGGCGCCGACGGGCTCGGGCAAGACGCTGAGTGCGTTCCTGTGGTCGATCGACCGGCTCCTGACCGAACCGCCCCCCGAGGACAAGCTCCAGCGATGCCGGGTCCTCTACATCTCGCCGCTCAAGGCGCTGGCGGTCGACGTCGAGCGCAACCTGCGCGCACCCCTGACCGGCATCCGGCACACCGCCGAGCGGTTGGGGGTGAGCGCCCGGGACCTGACGGTGGGCGTCCGGTCCGGCGACACGTCCCCCGCCGACCGGCGCAGGCTGTCGACCTCACCGCCGGACATCATGATCACCACGCCCGAGTCGCTCTTCCTCATGCTGACGTCACGGGCCCGGGAGTCGTTGCGCGGCGTGCAGACCGTGATCCTCGACGAGGTCCACGCCGTCGCGGGGACCAAGCGCGGCGCCCATCTCGCGGTCTCCCTCGAACGGCTCGACGCGCTGCTCGACAAGCCTGCCCAGCGGGTCGGTCTCTCTGCGACGGTCCGACCCCTCGAGGAGGTCGCGCGCTTCCTCGGCGGGGTCGCGCCCGTCGAGGTCGTGGCGCCGGTCTCCCCCAAGGAGTGGGACCTCAAGGTCGTCGTCCCGGTCGAAGACATGACCGCCCCCGACCAGTACGACGACTCCGGCGACGGCGATCCGGCCCGCAACGCCAGCATCTGGCCGCACGTGGAGGAGCGCGTGGTCGACCTGATCGAGGCGCACCGGTCGACCATCGTGTTCGCCAACTCCCGCCGCCTCGCCGAGCGGCTCACCGCGCGCCTCAACGAGATCGCGGCCGACCGGGCGGGGATCGTGGGCGAGCCCACGGACGATCAGCCTGCCCAGATCATGGCCCAGAGCGGGGCAGCCCAGGGGGCCGCGCCGCTGCTCGCCAAGGCCCACCACGGCTCGGTGTCCAAGGAGCAGCGCGCGCTCATCGAGGACGACCTCAAGCGCGGCCGGCTGCCGGCCGTCGTCGCGACCAGCAGCCTCGAGCTCGGCATCGACATGGGCGCCGTCGACCTCGTGATCCAGATCGAGTCGCCGCCGAGCGTCGCGAGCGCACTGCAGCGCGTGGGCCGGGCAGGCCACCAGGTCGGGGAGACCTCGCGCGGGGTGCTCTTCCCGAAGCACCGCGGCGACCTCGCCCAGACCGCGGTGGCGGTCCAGCGGATGCGGACCGGGCAGATCGAGTCGCTGCGGGTGCCGACCAACCCGCTCGACGTCCTCGCCCAGCAGGTGGTCGCCGCGACCGCCCTCGACGCCTGGGGGGTCGACGACCTCTACGAGCTCTTCCGCCGGGCCGCACCGTTCACCGCCCTGCCGCGCAGCGCCTACGAAGCCACCCTCGACCTGCTCGCCGGCCGCTTCCCGTCCGACGAGTTCGCCGAGCTCCGTCCGCGGATCGTCTGGGACCGCGTGACCGGCATGCTCACCGGGCGTCCCGGCGCCCAGAGGCTGGCGGTCACCAGCGGCGGCACCATCCCCGACCGTGGACTCTTCGGCGTCTTCCTCGTCGGCGGTGAGGGGCCGGGCAGACGGGTAGGCGAGCTCGACGAG
>JBKJUE010000122.1:0-17073 GCA_046590395.1 Nocardioides sp. | reverse complement strand
CCGGGCAACCGGGACTGGTCATAACGCCGGTCATGAGCACGATGATGGTGGAACCCGCACAGAAGGATCCCGTCGGCCAGGTCGGTCCTGCCGCCCACCGACCAGGGTTTGAGGTGGTGGGCCTCGCACCACGCCGCCGGCACGTCACACCCCGCCGCACGACACCGCTGGTCCCGCACCGCCATCGCCTTGCGCTGCGCCGGCTGGAAGAACCGCCGCCTGCGGCCCACGTCCAACGGCTGGGACTCCCCACCCAGCACCATCGGGACGATCCCGGCATTGCATGCCAACCGCCTCGTCTCCCCCACGCTCAACATCCCGCCGGTCGACAACCGCGCCGCACCCAGGCCCGCTGCGAGCCACTGGTGGTCGATCGTGACCACCAACGTCGTCGCGTCCCCACCGTGGGCCGGCAGCACACCCGAGGGCAGCCGCTCCAGCATCGTGCAGAACGCCTGCGCCAACCGCTGCGGATACCCGATCCGGATCCCCGTCTCGGGATCGCGCCGCTCCACCTCCGGCACACCGGCCGCCTCGAGGTGATCACGGCGCGGCGAGGCAAACGCATGGAGCTGGGTCACCCACAGATCCATCGACACCGTCGGCAGATCCACCAGAGCCCGACTCAACCCGTTGCCCAGGTCCCGGACCACGATCCGCATCCGATCCCGGGCCCGACGCTCCTCGGCCTCCAACGCTTTGCGTTCCTGGTCCTCAGCCACCCCCGGCGCCACCACCTCCAGCACCCGACGCCCCAGCACCCGCAGCTCCCGCGGCGTGAAGTGCTCCGCATCGGCCAACAGCTGCGCCTCGGCCTCGCCTCGCACCACCGGGCCCACCTCAGCCGGCAACGCGTCCAGCGCGTGCACGATCACCTCGACCTGGCCCAAGGTCACCGCCCCGTCCCGCAACGCAGCCGAGGTCGCGGCGTACCGCTGGTCCACAGCGTCCGCCAACCGCTGCCACCGACGACCCTCACGACCATCCGCACGCGTCTGATGAGCAAGCCAGACACCGGCCGACCGAGCACCCGCATCCTCAGCGACATCATCCGCAGCCGCCAACACCGCCAACCGGAGCCCCTCGAGCCGGGCCAGCTGCCGCGACAACCCCTCCAACACCTCCGCCTTCGCCTCGGACGACAAGTACGTCGGATCCGAGCCGGCCACCCCATCGAGAACCTCGGACACAGAACGCACACACCGCACCAACGGGTGCGGCAAGAAGGCGGTGTCCTGGCTCATGCCCAAACGCTAGACGCGACCACCGACACTGATGCTGTTCCTTGGCCCCGGGGGTCGTGACTCAGCCACCGACTGTCGGCCTGCTGGCCTGACCATCAACTGGACCGTCCGACCTCCGGGGTTCCCGCTCGCCGGCCGGGCGGACATGACCTCATAAGAGCCTGGCGAAGCCTCATCAGTGTCCTGTCTGCTCGCCCGACCGGCGTCGACCCATCCGATCGACTGGAATCGACAACGGAAGGCATCTCCATCATGACAGTGACAGCGCTCGACCCCGGCACGATCATCGGCGGGATTGACACCCATGCTGAGACGATCCACGTGGCAGCAATCGACCCCTGGGGACGCGAGATCGACGACCAGGAGTTCCCGACCACCCCGGCCGGCTACCAGCAGGCATTGCAGTTCCTGACCGACTTTGGCGAGGTGACCGGGGTCGGGATCGAGGGCACTAGCTCCTACGGCGTCGGCGTCACCCGCGCAGCCCGCGACGCCGGACTGGAAGTCTTCGAGGTCATCCGCCCCGAACGTGCCGTGCGACGGCGGGAAGGGAAGTCGGATCCGCTCGATGCCTACCAGGCCGCTCAGGCAGTGCTGACGGGTCGGGCGACCGCGGCCGCCAAGACCGCCGACATCACCGCGCTGCGGGCCTTGCACAACGCCCGCCGTTCAGCGGTCAAAGCCCGGGCCGCTGCCCAAGTCCAGATCGGTCAGCAACTGATCACCGCACCGACCCAGATCCGGGAGAAGTACCGGCACCTCACCACCGTCCGGCTGATCGGAACACTGAGTGCCTGCCGACCCGGAGTGCAGCCCGGCATCGAGGAACGCTTGGTGCTGACCGCGCTAAAGTCTCTCGCGCAGCGCCACCGGTCACTGAGCGAGGAGATCACCAAGCTCGACGTCGAGCTGACCACGCTGATTCAGCAGACCGCGCCCCACTTGTTGCATGTACACGGCGTCGGCAACGCCACCGCAGCCCAACTGTTGATCACCCATGGTGGAAACCCGGACCGCCTCTTCAGCGAGGCGTCCTTCGCGGCCCTGTGCGGCACCGCGCCGGTCCCGGCGTCCTCGGGCAAGACCACCCGGCACCGGCTGTCCCGTGGCGGTGACCGGCGGGCGAACAACGCGCTGCACACCATTGCCTTGGTGCGGATGCGCAGCCACCCGCCCACCAAGCTCTTTGTGCAGCGGCAGCGTGCCCGTGGTCGATCAACTCCCGAGATCTTGAGGATCCTCAAACGAGCGCTCGCCCGCGAGATGTTCAAGCAGCTCACCCGCCCGCACGAGGGCCTGGGAATCCAGGACCTGCGCCCTACGCGTCAGGCCAAGAACATCACCCTCGAGGCTGCCGCCCGAGCACTCGGCATGGACCCGATGACCATCAGCCGCACCGAACGCGGCAAATTCGTCACCCCCGAGGTCGTCAACCGCTACCGGGAGTGGCTCAAGACCGCTTGACACCAATAGGAGCTTCAGTTAGACCCCGAGAACCCCTTGTTTTGCTGGGGTGTGGAGAACTATTTCGAGAATCTTTTGGACCGCAACCGCAGCGGTCGACCGGAAGCAGTCGTACCAGGCAAGGTGACCGTGACCAAGCAGTTGTACCGAAGCGGCGGGTGACCGCGTTGGTCGTTGCCCTGCCTACCCTTCTCAGGTTTCGAGGCTCGGCCCTAGCGGACCTCGCACCTCAACCAACGGTGCGCCTCAACCGACGATGGGGGTCAGGCGGGTTTGGCCTCGTCGTCGGGTTCGCCCGGCTCGTCGGGGTCGGGCGGCGGGGGCTTCTTGTGCCGCTTCTTCCGGTCGAGGTCCCAGAGGAAGTCGGGGTCGTCGTCCGGGCCCATCGGACGGGGGGTGGGCTTGGGAGTCGGCTTCCCGCCGCGGCGCCGTTCGATCAGGCGCACGGTCAGGTAGATGACGACGGCCGCCACCACGACGACCAGAAGGAACTTTCCCACCCCTGAAGCGTAGAGGTCCGATGGTGACGGCCTACCCTGAAGGGGTGAAGGAGTTCGTGATCTACACCGGCATGCGCATCGGGCTGTTCATCAGCTCGCTGGTCGTCGTCATCGGTGTCTGGATGCTCATTGCCGACCAGGTGCCGATCCTCTGGGCGGTGGTCATCGCGTTTGCCCTGTCCGGGATCGGGTCGTACTTCCTGCTCAACCGCCAGCGAGAGGCGTTCGCCCGCCGCGTCGAGGGGCGGGCACAGAAGCTGTCGGCCCGCTACGACGAGATGAAGACCAAGGAAGACGTCGACTGAGATGGCCGACGACGGGGGGTGCTGCGAGGTCGGTGACCACACCGACGACGCGGCGCGTGCCTGGCTGAACGAGGCGCTCCGGCTGGTCGAGGCCGACGCCAACCGGTCGGCCGACACTCACCTCCACGTCTTTCCGCTTCCGCCCGAGTGGGGCATCGACCTCTATCTCAAGGACGAGTCGGTCCACCCGACCGGGTCCCTGAAGCACCGGCTGGCCCGCTCGCTCTTCCTGTACGCGCTCTGCAACGGCTGGATCAGCGAGGGCACGACGATCATCGAGGCGTCGTCCGGCTCGACGGCCGTCTCGGAGGCCTACTTCGCGCGACTGCTCGGCCTGCCGTTCATCGCGGTGATGCCGCGCTCGACTTCGCCCGAGAAGATCGAGCTGATCGAGTTCCAGGGCGGACGCTGCCACCTGGTCGACGACCCGTCGACGATCTACGACGAGTCGCGACGGCTGGCCGACGAGACCGGCGGTCACTACCTCGACCAGTTCACGTACGCCGAGCGGGCCACCGACTGGCGCGGCAACAACAACATCGCTGAGTCGATCTTCAGCCAGCTCGGGCTCGAGCGGCACCCCGTCCCGACGTGGGTGGTCGTCGGCGCCGGCACGGGTGGTACGTCGGCGACGATCGGCCGCTTCATCCGCTACCGCCGGTTCGAGTCCAGGCTCTGCGTCGTCGACCCCGAGAACTCCGCGTTCTTCCGGGGCTGGAGCGACGACGACCCGACGGCCACCGCGAGCGGGTCACGGATCGAGGGGATCGGTCGCCCGCGCGTGGAGCCGTCCTTCCTGCCGTCCGTGGTCGACTGCATGATCGCGGTGCCCGACGCGGCCTCGATCGCCGCGGCGCGCTGGTGCTCCACTGTCGGCGGCCGCCTGGTGGGTGGCTCGACCGGCACCGCGATGTGGGGTGCCCTCCGCCTGATCGCCGGGATGCGGCGGCGCGGGGAGGTGGGCTCGGTGGTGACGCTGCTGTGCGACGGCGGCGAGCGCTACGCCCACACCTACTACGACGATGCGTGGCTGGAGCAGCAGGGCATCGACATCGCGGCGTACACCGCGACGCTGGAGAAGTTCGCGGACACAGGCGACTGGGTCGAGCCGACGGCCTAGGGTCAGCCCTTGCGCTGGTTGAGGCGCCGCTCGATGCGCGACTCGGGCTGACCGAGGACCTTGGCCAGCAGTGGCACGCGGAACTTGTAGGCGACCACGACGGCCGCGATGATCAGCAGGATCCAGAGCATGCTGCCAGCGTACGTCGGGTCCGGTCAGGCGACGAGCAGCCCGGCGAACACCCCGGCCCCGAGCAGCAGCTCGGCCAGTCCGGTCTGGGCCAGCACGGGGTTCAGCGCCGGACCCTTCGCGTGGCCCAGCACCATCTGGGTGGCGGCGCCGGCGGGAACGACGAACGTGAGTCCCAGGAGCGCCCACCACGTCGTCGTGGCCGCGAGCACGACGACGGCGGCGACAGCGGCGGCGACGAGCACGGCGTAGAACATGCGAGTGCGCCCGTCACCCAGCACCACCGCGAGGGTGCGCTTGCCGGACTCCGTGTCGGTCGGGATGTCGCGCAGGTTGTTGGCGACGAGGATCGCGCAGGCGAGGGCGCCGATGCCGACGGCGGCGTACAGCGCCGCACACTCGAACGTCTCGGTCTGGACGTACGTCGTGCCGACGACGGCGACCAGCCCGAAGAAGACGAAGACCATGACCTGGCCGAGACCGAGGTAGCCGTAGGGGTTGCTGCCGCCCGTGTAGAACCACGCAGCGACCATGCAGACGAGACCGACCGCGACCAGCCACCACGCGGTGGTGACGGCCAGGACCAGGCCGGCGGCCGAGGCGACGCCGAACGCGAGGAAGGCGGCGCGCTTGACGGCTCCCGGGGAAGCAGTGCCGGACCCGACGAGACGAAGCGGGCCGACCCGGCTGTCGTCGGTGCCGCGGATGCCGTCGGAGTAGTCGTTGGCGTAGTTGACGGCGACCTGCAGCGCCAGGCTGACCACGAGGGCGAGAGCCGCCTTCCACCACACCGCCGCATCGACGTACGCCGCGACGCCGGTGCCGGCGAGCACGGGCGCGACCGCAGCCGGGAGCGTGCGGGGACGGGCTCCGTGGAGCCACTGGGACGGGGTTGCCACCTGAGGAGTCAAGCAGGCTGGGGTGGAGGCTCCCGCTTCAGGTGGCGCTCGGCGGCACGGCTCGACGGTCGCAGGCCGAGGGTGCCCAGGACGACGATCCCCGCGATCACCAGCCAGCCCTCCGCACCCCACTCCATCGCGAGGTAGGTGTAGACGGCCGGCGCCCACACCGAGCCGACCGTGTGGCCGAGGTGGGAGGCGCCCTGGTACTCGCCGAGCCGTTCGGGGTCGGACAGCTCCGACTGGAAGCCCCAGCTGCCGGCGGACTGGAACAGCTCGGCGCCGGTCACCGTCACGTGCCCCAGCCACACCAGGAAGATCGTCATCCAGCCGAGCGTGTCGTGGGTGACCAGCACGATCAGGCACGACAGCACGAAGAAGCCGGCCGAGATCCGGGAGGCTCGCAGTGCCCGGTCCACGGAGTTCACGCCCCGAGCAGCGGCGACCTGGAGCAGCACCGCCATCACCGTGTTGGTGCCGAACAGCCAGGCCAGGAGCACCCGGGGCGCGTCGGTCTCCTCGACCAGCCACAGCGGGATCACGATGTTGAGCAGCACCTGGTTGGTGCCGAGGATGCCGTCGCACGCGCTCAGCGCGAGGTACCCCTTGTTGCGCAGGGCTCCCGGGTTGATCAGCTGGTCCTTCTCGACCGGCTTCGTGTCGTGCTCGGCGTCCGGCAGGCGGGTGATGAAGAGCGCGTTGGCGACCAGGATCGCGGCGGTGAGAAGCGGCACGCCGCGGATGATGTCGTTGTTGTTGAACGCGAGGGCGAGGCCGCCGAAGAGCGCGCCGATCGTGAAACCGATGTTGAGGGCGGCCCGCATGAAGGCCTGGGAGTTCACCCGCTCCTCGCGGGGGAAGACGTCGAGCGTGTAGGCACCGCGGCCGGACCAGCCGGCCTGCCCGACGATCTCCAGCACGATCATCATCGCGAGGAACCCGACGAAACCGGTGATGAACGGCCAGACCGCGTAGAGGGCCGCGCTGGCGAAGGACCCTGCGGCCCACATGCGTTTGGGCCCCACCCGGTCGGCGAGCTTGCCGAGTGGCACGGCGAAGAAGAACGACGTCACGCCCGCCACGGTCAGGCCGAGGCCGACCTGGGCCGCAGACAGGCCGACGATCTGGGTGAAGAAGACCGCGCTGCCGGTGATGAAGGTGCCCTCGCCGACCGCGAAGAGGATCGACTGGATCGAGAGCTTGCGGGCCAGGGGCGTCGGCGGGAGAAAGCGGTCGAAGCGCCGAGGCCTCGGGGTCGTGGGCTTCGGTGGCACGAGCTCGCTGGTCATCGCCCGTCATTCTTCCAGCGGGGACTAGGTTCGTCGCGTGAGTTTCCTGCGCCCGGTGACGGGTCCGACCCGCGACGTCGTCGCGGCGCTGGCCGGCTGGCTGGCCGAGCCGGGCGAGCCCGAGCCGCTGGTCGTGGAGACGTCGGGCTCCACCGGGAAGCCGAAGCGGGTCGTGCTGTCCCGCCGGGCCGTGCTCGCCTCGGTGGCGGCCACCGAACGCCGGCTGGGCGGTTCCGGCCCGTGGCTCCTCGCCCTGCCTCCGTCGTACGTCGCGGGCGTGCAGGTGGTCTGCCGGTCCCTGGTGGCCGGCCACGAGCCGCTGCTCCTCGAGGAGGTCGGCTCCTTCGCTGCGGGCGTCGACGCCGGCGCGCGGTTCACCTCCCTGGTGCCGACCCAGCTCCACCGGCTCCTCGGCGAGCCCGCCGAGGTCGCCGCACTGCGCAGCCTGGACTGCGTCCTCCTCGGGGGTGGCCCGATCGACCCCGCCCTCCGAGCACGCGCCGAGGGCGAGGGGGTGCGCGTCGTGGCGACGTACGGCTCGGCCGAGACCGCCGGTGGCTGCGTGTACGACGGCTACGCCCTCGACGGCGTGGCCCTCGCGATCGGCGCGGACGGCCGGATCCGGATCGGTGGCCCCACCCTCTTCGACGGGTACGACGGCCACCCGGCGCTCACGGCCGAGGCCCTGGTGGACGGGTGGTTCCTCACCTCGGACGCGGGCAGCCTCGACGAGGACGGCCGGCTGCAGGTGCTCGGCCGGATCGACGACGTGGTCATCAGTGGGGGGGTCAACGTCCCGTCGCCGGCTGTCGCCGCCCGGCTGAGGGAGCATCCCGCGGTCGCCGAGGCCGAGGTGGTCGGCGTACCGGACGGCGAGTGGGGACACCGGGTCGTGGCGTTCGTCGTGGGAGACCTCGACCTGGACACGGCCCGGGAGTGGGTGGCCGAGCGGCACCCCCGGTCGTGGGCGCCGCGCGACCTGGTCGTCCTGGACGCGTTGCCGCTGCTCGCCAACGGCAAGGTCGACCGGATGACCCTCCAGGAGCTGGCATGACGACGTCGCCTCGCGGGCCGATCGTGGTGGTGTCCGGGTTGCCGGGCGCAGGCAAGTCGAGCCTGGCGAGGCAGCTGCGTGACGTCCTCCGGCTGGCGCAGGACAACCCCCGTGGTTGCCTCATCGACATCTGGATCAATCCGGTGCGCGACGACAGTGGCTTCGCCGATGCGATGCGCGGCATCGACGGGGCCCGCCTCGCGACGGTGGTCGACTGGCTGGTCGACCAGGGCGCGCCAAGGGGGCAGCCATGACGCTGACCGTCTTCTCGGTCCCGATGCGGACCCGCTTCCGCAGCATCACTGTGCGCGAGGGCATGCTGCTGAGGGGCGAGGCCGGCTGGGGGGAGTGGAGCCCGTTCCTGGAGTATCCGCCCGAGGTCGCCGAGCCGTGGCTGCGCTGTGCGGAGGAGGCCGCGGCGGGGGACTGGCCGGAACCCCTGCGGTCGCAGGTGCCGGTCAACGTGACCGTGCCGGCGGTCGGCCCGGAACTCGCCCACGAGATCGTCCTGGCCGGCGGCTGCATCACGGCCAAGGTCAAGGTGGCCGAGCCGGGACAGACCCTCGGCGACGACCAGGCCCGGGTCGAGGCGGTCCGCTCGGCCCTCGGACCGCGCGGCCGGATCCGGGTGGACGCCAACGGTGGCTGGGACGTGGACGAGGCGGTCGGTGCGATCCGCGCGCTCGACCTGGCGGCCGGTGGCCTGGAGTACGTCGAGCAGCCGTGCATGTCGGTGGAGGAGCTGGCCGCGGTGCGCCGTGCCGTCGACGTGCCGATCGCCGCCGACGAGTCGATCCGGCGGGCGGCCGACCCCTACCTCGTGCGCGACCTGGACGCCGCCGACATCGCCGTGCTGAAGGTGCAGCCACTCGGCGGGGTGCGGGCCTGCCTGCGGATCGCCGAGGACATCGGCCTGCCGGTCGTCGTGTCCTCGGCGCTCGAGACGTCGGTCGGCATCGCCGCCGGGGTCGCGCTGGCGGCCGCCCTGCCGGAGCTGCCCTACGCCTGTGGCCTGGCCACGGTGCAGCTGCTCACCGACGACGTCGCGGTGAACCCGCTGCTCCCGGTCGGCGGGTTCCTGCCGGTCGGCGTACCCCTTGTCGACGAGGACGCCCTGGAGCGTCTGGCCGCGTCGCCCGAGCGGACCGTCGCCTGGGTGGCCCGGCTGGCCGAGGTCCGGGCCCTGAGGCAGGATCACCACTCGTGAGGGACTCGACGGAGCGGGCGCGACTGGTCGTGGGCGGCCTGATCCAGGCAGGGGTGACCGACCTCGTCGTCGCCCCCGGGTCCCGGAACGCACCGCTCTCCTTCGCCGCCTACGACGCCGCCGAGGCCGGGCTGCTCCGGCTCCACACGCGGATCGACGAGAGGTCGGCCGGGTTCCTGGCGGTCGGGCTGGCCCGCGGCGGTGCCCGCGCGGCCGTGACCTGCACCTCGGGGACCGCCGTCGCCAACCTCCACCCCGCCGTGCTCGAGGCCGCCCACGCCGGGCTGCCGCTCTTCGTCGTGACCGCCGACCGGCCGGCCCGGCTGCGCGGCACCAACGCCAACCAGACGACCGACCAAGTCGGCGTCTTCGGACCGCTGGTGCCGACGTTGGACGTCGACGGTCGCGACTGGCTGATGGCGTGGGCCGAGGAGGGACCGGTCCACCTCAACCTCCAGCTCGACGACCCGCTCCTGCCGGAGGACCGCTGGGACCTGTCCGGGATCCAGCCACCCGTCCGCGAACGGTGGGATCGCCCCGCGCCCGGCAGCCCCCTCGAGGCGGGTCCGAGGACCGTGGTGGTCGCGGGGGACGAGGCGGGTCCGCCGGCGCGCGTGCTCGCCCAGGACGGTGGGTGGCCGCTCTTCGCCGAGCCAACCTCAGGCTCACGCACGGGCGACAACGCCCTGCGCTGCTACCGCCTGCTCCTCGACGGCGAGCTCGGACAGCGGATCGAGCGGGTGATCGTCCTCGGCCGGCCGACGCTGTCCCGACCGGTCACCCGGCTGCTCGGGCGCGACGACGTCGAGGTCCTCGACCTGGCACCCGCCGGGGTCTGGTCGGACCGACCCTTCGCGTCGACCCGCCTCGACGCCATCCCCGCCGTCGATCGACCGGACGACCCCGGGTGGCTCGACGAGTGGCGGGCTGCCGACGCGTCCGTCGCCCGGAAGCTCGACGTGCTGCTGGCCGCGGAGGGCACGACGCCGCACGGGGTCGCCGCCGTCGTGAGCAACGCCGTACCTCCGGGCGGGCTGCTGTTCGTCGGAGCCTCCAGCGCGATCCGTGACCTCGACCTGATGGTGGCGAAGTACGCCGTCGGCGACCGGCGCAAGGTGATCGCCAACCGCGGGCTCTCCGGCATCGACGGCACCGTCTCCTCGGCGATCGGCGCGGCGCTCGGCCGACCCCACGGCCCCCGCAACCTGGCCCTGATGGGCGACGTGACCTTCCTGCACGACTCCAACGGCCTGGTCCTCGGCCCCGACGAGCCCCGGCCCGACCTGACGATCGTGGTCGTCAACGACGACGGCGGCTCGATCTTCACGATGCTCGAGCAGGGGGACCCTGCGTACGCCGACCGTTACGAGCGTCTGTTCGGCACCCCGCACGGCGTGGACATCGGCAGCCTGTGTGCCGCCAGCCGGACCCCGCACTGGCAGGTCGAGTCGCTGGTCGAGCTTGCGCACGCGCTCGACAGCCCCAACGGCGGCATCGAGGTCGTCGAGGTCGTGGTCCGGCGCGACAACCGGCGTGAGCTCGACGAACGGATCCGCGCGCTCAGGCCCTGAGGTCCGCCAGCAGCCCGGTGATCGCCGCTGCGACGCCGGACGGGTCGTGCAGCTGGTGCAGGTGCCGGCCGGGGAGGGTCCGGGTCGGCCACCCGCACCCGGTCGCGAAGGCCAGCTCGTCGGCGTACGTCGCGCCGAAGGCGAGGTACGCCGCCGGGCGCTCGGTCCAGCCGTCGGGCACCGGGAGCCGAGCCGTGAAGTAGGTGAGGGGCAGCTGCGGTTGGGCGGACTCCACCGCCGCTCGGGTGGCGTCGTCGGGGAAGAGCCCGGTCAGGTCGTCCCACCACCGCGTCCACGGCGGCAGGGTCCCGTTCGGGTCGGCGAGCCCGGTCAGCACGTCGAGCAGTCCGTCCGGGGCGAGGGCCGTGCTGCCCGGGCCGAGGGGGAGGGCAGCGTCGACGAAGACTGTCGCCTCGAGGTCGAGGCGGTCGCCCAGCACCGGTGCGGCGAGCCCGGCGTTGCTGTGGGGGACCAGCACGACCGGTCCGTCCGGGGTGGCGGCCACCACCGCCTCCACCAAGTCGGACGGTGCCTGGACGCCGGACGTGTCGACCACCGCGACGGCGTGCCCGTCCCCGCGCAGCCGGTCGGCCACCGGCTGCCACGTGATCGGGCCCACCAGGGGACTGGGGACGAGCAGGAGGAACGGCACGCCGCCATTGTCGCGGTGGGGTGCGAGCCGGACGGCACACTGGTCCCCATGTCCGAGACGCCGCCGGAGCACCCGGGCCTGATCCCGTACGTCGAGCACCACACGGGCCCACGCCGCCACCTGACCCTCCACCTGACGACCGGCAACGCGATCGTGCGCGCCAAGATCCCGCCCATCGTCGGGATCGACGGCCGGTCGTACGTCGTCTTCTGGGGCCCGGTCACGTTCGAGATCCCCGCCGACCGCAACGTGCACATCAGCGTCCACTGCGAGGGCGACGCGATCGTGCAGGCGGCCTCGGCCCTCCTGCCGCCCGGCCAGAGCCTGGCTCTCACCTACGCGACCGACCACCTCACCGGTCGCGGCACGCTCCAGTGACGGCAACCGCGATCAAGCGGGCGTGGGTGGGCGTCCGCAGGATGTCTGCATGACCATCGCCACCGACACCTTCGCGGACTTCGTAGCGCACCTCGCCGAGGCGCTCGACGACCACGAGGTGACGGGCGAGGAGTGGCCGGCTCGCCGAGCGGCTCACCGACGAACAGCTCGACCAGCCGATCGAGCTCGACGGCGACCGCCAGACCATCCGCTCACTGCGCTCCCGGCTGGTCGGGCAGATGGGCATGTGGAATGCCGCGATGGCGACCCGGGACTACGACTGGTCGGTCGAGGAGCACGAGCCGGCCGAGATGTTCACGTACGGCGGGATGATCGCGCACGTGCTGACCTTCGCGGCGCACCGGCGCACGCTGGTGGTGCTGGCGTTCGGCCGGCACGGCATCGAGGACCTCGGCTGGGGCGACCCGATGAGCTGGGTGGCGCAGCCGGCCTGAGTCACGGATCCGAGCAGACCGACTCCGGGTCGTGCTCGACGGACGTGCAGGTGTTGGTGCCACCGGGGTCGCGCAGGTAGGTGTCCTTGCCGGGCCCGCCGTCGAACGCATCGTCGCCGGCAGAGCCGGCGTACCGGTCGTCGCCACCGAGCCCGGCGAACGTCGCGACGACCAGGGCGGTCACGTCGTCCGGTCCGGCAGTCCCGGAGACGGTCCAGACGCCGGTGACCAGCACGAGCCGCTCGAAGCCGGTGACGTAGGCGGTCGCGCTGTCCCCGAGCTCCAGAACACCGGTGTCGAGGTCCCAGGCGTGGTCACCCTCGGGCCACACGGACACCAGGATCCGGTCACGGTCGGCGCCCCCTGTGACCACCTGGACGACGTCCCCGACCTCGGCGGGGAGGACGGTCTCGACCACGTCCCGGCCGGAGCCGCCGCGCACGTGCTGGACGGTGCTTCCGCTCAGCGCGCCGAGGTAGTCGCGCCCCGCCTTGCCGAGCATCCGGTCGTGGCCGCCGAGGCTGCGGACCTGGTCGTCCCCACGACCGGCCACGGCGGAGTCGTCGCCGGTCGACTCGTCGGTGTCGAGGTGGAGGACGTCGTCGCCGGCGCCGCTGCGCAGGGTGTCGTCGCCGTCGCCCGCGTGGACCTCCTCCGCGGACCCGGTGCCGACGAACGTGTCGTCGTACGCCGTCAGGTGCACGACACCGGTACCGAGGAAGACCCGGTCGCGGCCCTCGCCCCGGGCGACGCCCCGGACCAGGTCGACGTGCACGGGGTTGTCGGCGTCGTCCCAGCTCACCTGGTCCCGCGGGCCCGGACCGGTCTCCAGGCGGTCGTCGCCGAGCCCGCCGATCAGTCCGTCGGAGCCGGCTCCACCGCACAGGACGTCGTCGCCACCCTGTCCGAGGAGCAGGTCGTCGCCGCCCAGCCCGGCCATGACGTCGCGGCCGTTCGTGCCCTCGAGGACGTCGTCGCCGGGCGTGCCGAGCATGGTGACCGCCTCGCCGTGGCAGCGCACGGGCGCCGCGGCGTCCGCGGCCCCGCCCAGGAGGGAAGCGCCCAGCAGCGTCAGGGCGCCGGTGATCCGTCGGGCTCTCATACCCGGTACGACGCCCGCGCCGGTCCGTAGGTTCGCGCCGTCCGCGAGAATGTTTCCGTGGAGACCGGATTCCTGCTGGTGGCGCTCGCGGTCGCTGTGCTCACCGGCACCGCGATCGCCGGTCGCCTCGACGTCCCGGCGCCGCTGCTGCTGATCGCGGCAGGTATCGGCGCGTCGTACGTCCCGGGCGTCCCGGAGGTGCACCTCCACCACGACGTCGTCCTGCTGGGACTCCTCCCGCCGCTCCTGTACGCCGCCGCGCTGCAGACGTCGCTGGTCGACTTCCACGCCAACCGGCGACCGATCCTGCTGCTGTCCGTCGGCCTGGTCGTGTTCACGGCACTGGGAGTGGGGGCGCTCGTCCACCTCGTGCTGCCCGGAGTCTCCTGGGCGGCCTCCTTCGCGATCGGGGCGGTCGTCGCGCCGCCGGACGCCGTCGCGGCCACGACGATCGGGCGCCGGATCGGGCTGCCCCGCCGGATCGTGACCATCCTCGAGGGTGAGTCGCTGCTCAACGACGCGACCGCGCTGGTGGCACTGCGCACGGCCATCGCGGCCGGTGCGGGGTCCGTGGCCGTGATGGACATCGGGCTCGACTTCCTGCTCGCGGCCGGGGGCGGTCTGCTGACGGGTCTCGTCGCCTACTGGGTGGTCTCCCGGGTGCGCCGCCGGGTCACCGACCCGATGCTCGACACCGCCATCTCACTGGTGATCCCGTTCGCGGCGTACCTGACGGCGGAGAAGTTCCACGGGTCGGGCGTCATCGCCGTCGTCGTGGCGGGATTGCTGCTCGGGCACAAGGCGCCGGTGCTCCAGTCCGCTGCCTCCCGCATCTCGGAGCGGACCAACTGGCGCACGATCGCCTACGTCCTCGAGAACACCGTCTTCCTCCTGATCGGGCTGCAGGCGCGCTGGATCGTCGACGGCGCGCAGGAGAGCGGGCTCTCGCTCGAGCGGATCGTGGGCGTCTGCGGCGCGGCCCTGGTCGCGGTGGTGGTGCTCCGGATGGTCTGGGTCTTCCCGGCCCGCTACCTGCTGGTCATGCGGGGAGCCGGCCCGAGCGGCCAGGCTCCGTCCGCGTGGACGCACACCTTCGTCCTCGGGTGGGCGGGCATGCGGGGGGTCGTGACCCTGGCGGCCGCGTTCGTGATCCCCGAGGGCACGCCGTACCGCGAGGTCCTGCTGCTGGTGGCGTTCACGGTCGTGGCCGGGACCCTCCTGCTCCAGGGGACGACCCTGGGCTGGGTGGCCCGGCGGCTCAACGTCCCGCCGCCGGACCCGGCCGAGGAGGCCCTGGCCCGGGCGACGCTCCTGCACCAGGCGACCGAGGCCGGGCTCGAGGTGCTGGAGCGTGAGATCGGCGAGGACCCCCACGAGGTCGACGCGACGATCCGGAGCCGGGTCGAGCAGCGGAACTTCGCGGCCTGGGAACAGCTCGGGCAGCCCGACGGCGACGTCGAGACCCCGACCCAGACCTACGCCCGACTGCGGTCGGCGATGATCGATGCGGAACGGCAGCGCGTCCTCGAGGTGCGCAGCGAGGGCTCGGTGCCGCAGGAGGTGGTCTCCGAAGTGCTCGCGATGCTCGACGTCGAGGAGTCGATGCTGACCGTCGTGTCCAACCCCGAAGGCGGCCGCGTCGGCGCCGGGCGGCGGGCTCCGGAGGCGGTCGGGGCACTCTGCGAGGACCTGGCCACTGACGCGCCCACGCCCGAGCCCAGGACACCGGGGGAGTGCGAGGACTGCGTGCGGGAGGGCACCCAGTGGGTGCACCTGCGGCTGTGCGTCACCTGCGGCCACGTGGGCTGCTGCGACTCGTCACCCCGTCGGCACGCGACCGCCCACTTCCACGACACCGCTCACCGGGTGATGCAGTCGGCGGAGCCGGGCGAGGACTGGCGCTGGTGCTTCGTGCACCACGTCACGGGCTGAACCGGATCGGGAACCGCACCGGGCCGGTGTTGCCGGAGACGGGCAGCCACTCGCCGGGACCGTCCGGGCGCGCGTCGGGCATGCGACGCGCCAGCAGCGGCAGCGCCACGGCCATGTCGGTGCGGGCGACGAAGTGTCCGAGGCAGTGGTGCACGCCGGAGCCGAAGCCCATGTGTGGAGGGCGCACCGCGGTGATGTCGAACGACGGGTCCGGCATCGCCCTCGGGTCGGTGCCGGCCGCGTGCGACAGCATCTGCACGATGCCGCCCCTCGGGATGTGCAGCCCCTGGAAGTCGACGTCCTCGATCGCCTCGCGAGTCACCCAGGTGACCGTCGGGTTGACCCGCATGACCTCCTCGACGGCGTTGGCCCCGAGCTCTGGCCGCTCGCCGAGAAGGCGCCACTGGTCGGGGTGGGCGAGCAGCGTCTGGAGGGCCAGTCCCAGCTGGTTGCGGGTGGTCTCCATGCCCGCGAAGGCGAGGAACACCAGGGCCACCCCCAGCTCGTGGCGACTCAGGCCATCGGCCTCCTGTGCCTGCACCAGCGTCGTCACCAGGTCGTCGCGGGGGTGTTGCTGCCGGTCGGTCACCACCGCGTCGAGGTGGTCGTGCAGTCCCTGCAGGGCGGCCTCGATCCGCGGCAGGTCGGCGGCGACGTTGATGCCGAAGGACTTGCCGAGGTCGTCGGCCCAGTGCGCCACCAGAGGCCAGTCCTCCTCGGGCAGGCCGAGCAGCACGCAGATGATCCGGGAGGAGTAGGGCTCGGCGAACTCCGAGACGAACTCGACCTCGCCCCGCTCCTCGAAGGCGTCGATCAGCTCGTTCGCCAGCGACTGGAAACGTGGCTGCATCGTGGCGATGGTCTTGTTGCGGAACGCCGGCATCAGCAGTCGCCGGATCCGGGAGTGGTCATCGCCCTCGAGGCTGAGCAGGGTCTCCTGCCACCAGTCCGAGAACATCCCGGAGTTGATGCCGTTCTGCGCCGGCCAGCGGGCGTTGCCCTGCCGGAACCGCCGGTCCTTCAGGAGGGCGTTGACCTCCGCGTACCGCAGGACGGCCCACCCCCAGTTCGTCTCGGCGTACCAGCTCTCGTCGCGCGCCTCGTGCACCTCCGCAGAGGTGACGTCGAACGCCGGGTGGCCGAGGTCGAAGGCGCGGGTCACGTGCCCGCCCGGACCATCCGGATGTGCAGTCCCTCGTCCTGCATGTCGTCGGTCCCGTCCCGACGGAAGCCCTGCCGCTCGTAGAAGCGGATGGCGCGGTCGTTGCCGGCGAGGACCCACAGGTACGCCGCCCGGTCGCCGACGGTCTCCTCGAACAGGGCGTACCCGACGCCGGTGCCCCACGAGCCTGCCCGGACGTAGAGCGCCCACAGCTCGAGGTCGATGTCGACGTCGTTGTCCCTCCCGGGACCGGCGTTGGCGAAGCCGACCAGGCCGTCCGGGCCGTCCGCGAGCAGGTTGCTGTGGTCACCGGCGAGGATCGCTCGCCAGCGGTCGACACGATCGGTGGTCTTCTCCCGCCGCTCGTCCAGGATGCGCTGCGGCATCAGGCCGGTGTAGGCGTCGTCCCACACGTCGAGGTGCAGGTGCGCCAGGGCCTCGGCGTCCTCGGGACGGGCCCGGCGTACGACGACACCGTCGGGCAGGCGATCTGTGCTCATGGGTTTCTCCTATGTCAAGCCGCGGCTGCGAGTCCAGTCGCAGTGCGAGCCTGATGGTCGGTGTGGAGGTGGTTGAAGACGATGCGGGCGAGGCGCCGCTTGAGGCAGCG
>JBKJUE010000121.1:0-10869 GCA_046590395.1 Nocardioides sp. | reverse complement strand
CGTCGTTCGATGTCGCGCAGGTCGGTCGCGCGCTCGGCCATCAGCCCGCCCATCGAGGTGAAGATCGTGACGAACTGCTCCGCGGCCTCGCTCACCGCGGTCAGCAGGTCGTCGCCCTTGCGCAGCGCCTTCCGCACGGAGCTGCGCAGGCCTTTGTCGCGCGTGAGGCCGGCGCTGGCAGTCAGCACCTGCGCGGCCGCGCCGGAGGCGACCTCGGCCTTGGCTGTGAAGCCGGCTGCGACGGCGTCGACCGCGGCGTCGTAAGCCGCGAGCGCGGCGTCCTCGTCGGCGAAGCCGCCGTCACCGAAGCGCGAGATGGCCTCGGCGGGGATCTCCGTGCGGATGACGAGGGCCGGCCCGAAGGCCAGGCCGGGCACGACCGGGGTGCCTCGGAGCTCACCCTGCGTCGATGGGGGGGCAGCGGCGGAGTCGGTGACCATGCTCACAAGTTAACCTGCCCACCCCCTTGACAGTCAACAGATTCGGGCGTAAAACAACATATACACAGACCGGACCCGAGGGGATCTCATGAGCATGTACGCAGAGGAGCGCCAGCAGGCGATGGCCCAGCTCGTCTCCGAGCGCGGGCGACTGTCGGTCAACCTCCTGGCCACCGAGTTCGACGTCACCACCGAGACGGTACGCCGCGACCTCTCCGCCCTGGAGCGGATGGGACTGGTCCGGCGCGTTCACGGCGGAGCGGTGCCCGCGGGCTCCCTGCCGGCGATCGAGTCCGGACTGGTCGAGCGCGACTCGTCCAACACCGCGGAGAAGGAGCGGATCGCCCGCGCCGCCCTCTCCCTGCTCCCCCCGGCGGGGTCGACGGTGCTGATCGACGCCGGCTCCACCACCAACCGCTTCGCCAGCCTGCTCCCCCGCGACCACCGCCTCACCGTGATCACGAACGCCGTCCCGATCGCCGCCCGACTGGCCGGAAGCCCTCAGATCGAGCTGCACCTGCTGCCGGGACGCGTCCGCTCCACCACCCACGCCGCCGTCGGTGCCGACACCGTCGCCGCGCTGGAGAACCTCCGGGTGGACGCGGTCTTCCTCGGCACCAACGGCGTCACCGTCGAGCACGGCCTCTCCACGCCCGACCGGGACGAGGCGGCCACCAAGCGGGCGATGGTGCTCAGCTCGCGCCAGGTCGTGGTGCTCGCCGACGCGAGCAAGGTCGGGGTCGAGAGCCCGGTCCGGTTCGCGAAGCTGGACGAGGTCGACGTCATCGTGACCGACGGGGCGATCGACGCCGACAACCGCGAGCAGCTCGTCAGCGCCGGTCCCGAGGTCGTGGTCGCGTGATCATCACGCTCACGGCCAATCCCAGCCACGACCGCACGGTCGCCCTGCCCGAGGCGCTCGTCCGCGGCAGCGTGCAGCGAGCGTCGTCGGTCCTCTCCCAGGCAGGCGGGAAGGGCGTCAACATCTCCCGTGCGTCCGTCGCCGCGGGAGTGCCGTCCATCGCGGTGCTGCCCGCGCAGAAGGACGACCCCTTCGTCCTGGAGCTCCTGGCCGCCGGCATCGACTGCCGCCCGGTCACGCATCCGGGCGACCTCCGCGTCAACATCACCATCAGCGAGCCGGACGGCACGACGACGAAGCTGAACAGCCCCGGGCCGAGCATGACCACGGCGACCCAGGCCGAGCTGACCGAGGCCCTGCGCCGCCGGGCAAAGCCGGAGGACTGGGTCGTGCTGGCCGGCTCGCTGCCTCCCGGCACGCCGGCCGAGTGGTACGCCGACCTGGTGCTGGCGCTGCGCGACACCGGCGCCCGCGTGGCCGTCGACACCAGCGACGAGCCGCTGCGTGCCCTGGTCTCCCGGCTGCCCGACTGTGCACCCCACCTGATGAAACCCAACGGCCACGAGCTCGCGTCGTTCACCGGCGACGACGCTGAAGTCTTGGAGTCCGACCCGCTGGCCGCGGCCCGAGCGGCGGCGACGTTGGTCGGCCGGAGGGTCGAGACCGTCCTCGCGACCCTCGGCGGCAACGGCGCCGTCCTCGTCAACGCCGACGGCGCCTGGCACGCCACCCCGCCGCCGACCGAGGTTGTCAGCACCGTCGGCGCCGGCGACTCGAGCCTCTTCGGCTACCTCCTGGGTGCCATCGAGAAGCGTTCACCCGCACAACGTCTTGCCCTCGCCGTGGCCTACGGCAGCGCAGCCGCAGGCCTTCCCGGCACCACCATCCCGCAGCCCCACCAGGTCGACCCCGAGCAGGTCTCGGTCCGTGGCCTCGACATCACCACCACAGGAGAATGACGATGTCTGAACTGATCACCACCGACCTGGTACGCCTCGACGCGAACCTCGGCTCGGACAAGGAAGCCGCGATCCGGGCACTCGCCCAGGTCGTCGGCGACGCCGGCCGCTCTCAGGACGTCGACCGGCTGGTCGCCGACGCCCTGGCCCGCGAAGAAACATCCCCGACCGGGCTGCCGGGTGGCATCGCCATCCCGCACTGCCGGACCACGGGAGTCGACGAGGCGACGCTGGGCTTCGCCCGGCTCCAGCCTCCGGTCGACTTCGGAGCGAAGGACGGGCCGGCCGACATCGCCTTCCTGATCGCGGCCCCCGCGGGCGGCGACAGCACTCACCTGCAACTGCTGACCAAGCTCGCCAGGGCACTGGTCAAGCCGGCCTTCACGGACGCGCTGCGCGCAGCCGAGACCCCGGAGGAGGTCGTCGACCTCGTCAGCCGCGAGCTGGGCGCCGCGACTCCGGCCAGGCCGGCCGCAGCCCCCGCGCCGGCCACGGCGTCCGCAGACTCCTCGCCCGCCGCGGGGCCCGGTCAGCGGCGCAGCCTGGTCGCCGTGACCGCCTGCCCGACCGGCATCGCCCACACCTACATGGCCGCGGAGGCACTCGAGGGCGCCGCGATGCGCGCGGGCGTCGAGATCCACGTCGAGACGCAGGGGTCGGCCGGGTCCACCCCGCTCTCCCCCGCGACCATCGCGGCGGCCGACGCCGTCATCTTCGCGGTCGACGTAGGGGTCCGCGACCGGGGTCGCTTCGGCGGCAAGCCGGTCGTCTCCTCGGGCGTGAAGCGCCCCATTGGCGAGGCTGACAAGATGATCGAGGAGGCGCTCCGGTACGCCGACGACCCCAACGCGCCGCGTGTGGAGGGCAGCGCATCTGCCGGCGAGAGTGGCTCCGGCGCCAACGAGACCTGGGGCGGGCGCACCCGCCGGGTCCTGATGACCGGTGTCTCCTACATGATCCCGTTCGTCGCCGCGGGCGGTCTGCTGATCGCGCTCGGCTTCCTCCTCGGCGGCTACGAGATCGCCAACCACGCCGCAGCCGTCCTGGCCGACGGGACCCTCTTCAGCCCACCTGACCTCGGCGCCTACGCCGAGCCGGGTCTGGACCACGTGCTCTTCGACTCCGGTGTGTTCGCCTACCTCGGTGCAGTCCTCTTCGTCCTGGGCAAGCTCGCCTTCGCGTTCTTCGTCCCCGCGCTGGCCGGCTACATCGCCTACGCGATCGCGGACCGCCCCGGCATCGCCCCCGGATTCGTGATGGGTGGCCTGGTGACCGACATCGGCGGCTTCGGGGTGCCGCAGAGCGGCTTCCTCGGCGCGATCGTGGGCGGTGTCCTCGCCGGAGTTGTAGCGCACTGGCTCACCGGGCGGAAGGTGCCGTCCTGGGCGCGCGGCCTGATGCCCGTGCTCGTCATCCCGCTGGTCACCACACTGGTCGTCGGGACGCTGATGCTGGTCCTGCTCGGCCGGCCGATCGCCTGGCTGATGGGCCAGCTCGAGGACGGTCTCAGCTCGATGAGCGGCGGCAGCGCCATCCTCCTCGGCGTCATCCTCGGCCTGATGATGGCCTTCGACATGGGTGGCCCGCTCAACAAGGTCGCCTACTCGTTCGCCGCCGCCGGTGTCGGCGGTGCGGCGCTCGCGTCCGACGCACCCGAGCTGAAGATCATGGCCGCGGTCATGCTCGCCGGCATGGTGCCTCCGATCGCGCTCGCTCTCGCCACCGTCGTCCGCCCCGGCCTGTTCTCGATCCCGGAGCGGGAGAACGGCAAGGCGGGCTGGGCCCTCGGTGCCAGCTTCATCACGGAGGGCGCGATCCCGTTCGCGGCCGCCGACCCGCTCCGGGTCATTCCCGCGATCATGCTCGGCAGCGCCGTGACCGGTGGCCTCTCGCAGGCCATGGACGTCAGCGTCCGGGCACCCCACGGCGGCATCTTCGTGCTGTTCGCCGTCGACGGTGTCCTGGGCTTCCTGATCGCACTGGTCGCCGGTGTGGTCGTGGGCGCCGTCGCCGTGATCACGCTGAAGTCGATCGGCAAGCAGTCGGCCGACCTCGCCACCGTCTGACCGACCAACCAACCACCAGAGGAGCACCATGCCCACCAAGTCCGTCGTCGTCGGCTCAGCCGTCGGCCTCCACGCCCGACCGGCCGCGATCATCTCCGAGGCCGCCGGTGACCTCGACCACGAGGTGCTTATCGGCATCCCGGGCGACGAGCCGGTGGATGCCAGCTCGGCGCTGCTGATCATGACCCTGGGTGCCGGCAACGGCGACACCGTCGAGGTCTCCGGCGACGACCAGGCAGCGGTCGACGCCATCGCCGCCCTGGTCGAGCAGGACCTCGACGCCTGAGTCAGCCCTGGCGCGCGCGGAGCGCGAGGTAGACGGCGCGGACGCCGACCGCGCGCTCCAGCTCGCTGAGGACACTCCCGAAGAACCGCTCCCGGTAGGTCTCGTCGGTCATCGTCGAGACCGTCAGGTAGAGGTTGGAGAAAGCGGCGAGGAACACCGAGACCTGCAGGAGCTCGACGGAGACGTTGGACAGGCCGGGCACGTGGGTCGGCACGGAGCCGGTCCAGCCCTCGACGATCGCGGGCTGCATCACCATCGACCCGAAGAGCATGAAGAACGCGAATACGGTCACGGCGAGCAGCAGCACCTGCACGGCCTGGATGATCACCAGCACGAGGATCAGGTTCCAGCGCTCGAAGCCCGTGACCTCGGCGTACGACGACGGGTCAGCCTCGGGATCGTCGACCAGCTCGCGGCAGGCGCCTTCCATGGGCGTGCCCCGGCAGGCGCGGAGCAGGAACTCCTCGTCGACGTCGTCGTCGGTCCGGTCCACCTCCTCGGGAAGCCGCACCAGCAGGAAGCCGGTCGCCAGGAGGCCGAAGAGCAGCGCCACGAGCCACAGCGACCCACCGTCGAGGTACGACGCCACCTCCCACACCTCGGCGTTGATGAACAGGAACGTCACGAAGATCAGCAGCAGCGGCAGCGCCTGGCTCATCATCGGCAGCAGCGTCCGCAGGCTGCCGAACGTCCGACTCAGTGCCCAGGTCGCGATCGGTCGCGCGTTCAGGGCGGTCAGGGCGTACCACGTCGCCGCCAGCAGCCCGAGCGTCAGGAGCGTGGCCGGGGCAGCGGTGAGCTGCTCGGAGAACTCCGCCAGCGCCCAACCGGCGGCAGCCGCTGCGAGGCCGGTGAGCACGAGCAGCGGCAACGTGCGACCGACCCGCAGGGCGGACCGGGCGCCCTGGCGTTGCTCGGGCACGAAGTAGGGCAGGCCGTGCGAGAGGAACCACGCGTCGGTGGCCTCGAGCGGCGAGGAGCTGGTCGGCTTCACGAGGCGAGCAGCTCTCGTGCGCGTTCGACGTCGCCGGCCATCTGCTCGACCAGCGCCTCGACCGAGTCGAAGGCGACCATGCCGCGCAGGCGCTCCACGAAGAACACCTCCACCTCGACGCCGTACAGCTCGAGGTCGTCGCGGTCGAGGACGTAGGACTCCACCCGTCGGTCGCGGTGGCCGTCGAAGGTCGGGTTGGTGCCGACGCTGATCGCTGCGGGGTACTGCTCCCCCGTGTCGAGCCGCTGAAGCCACCCGGCGTACACGGCGTCGGCCGGCGCCGCGGTCAGCGTGCCGGTGGGCACGTTGGCGGTCGGGTAGCCGAGCTCGCGGCCCCGCTTGTCGCCCTCGACCACGGTGCCGCGCACGGAGAACGGACGACCGAGCGCCTCGGCCGCACCGGCGACGTCGCCGGCCGCCAGGCAGGTCCGGACGTAGGTCGACGACCACACCATGGGTCCGCCGTCGAGGGTGATCCCCTCGGCGTCGAAGTCGCGGGTGGACCCGGCCTCGTGCAGAAGCGCGACGTCGCCCGCGGCCCGACTGCCGAAGCGGAAGTTCCCGCCGACCACGACGGAGGAGGCCCGGAGCCGGGCGACCAGGACCTCGTCGATGAAGTGCTCCGGTGTCCACGCCGCGACCTCCAGGTCGAACGGCAGCGCGAGCACGTGGTCGACCCCGGCCGCCGCCAGCAGGCCGGCGCGGGTCTCGAGGGACGTGAGCATGATCGGGGCGTGCTCGGGGCGGAGCACGGCCATCGGATGGGGGTCGAAGGTCACCGCCACCAGGGTGAGCCCCCGCTCGTCGGCCACCTGCCGGGCGCGCCCGATGACGCGCTGGTGGCCGCGGTGGACGCCGTCGAAGTTGCCGATGACGACGACGGTGCGGCCGAGCTCGGCCGGCACCTCGTCGAGCGAACGCCAGATCTGCACGACGAGCAGCCTACTGAGGGCGGTCAGACGAACACGGCGACGGCCCGGGCCACGCCGTCGCGGGGTTCGTAGAGGGCGAGGAACTCGCCGTCCGGCGCGAACACCGCGGTGAGCACGTCGAGGTCGACGGACAGGGCCCGCCCGACGCGCACGTCCGCGGCCTGCGCCTCGTCGAGGTCGCGGGACGGGAAGCTGGCGCGGGCGGCCTCGGCGATGGGGACCATCTGGAACTCGTCACCGAGCTCGTCGAGGGTGCGGGCGGCATCGAGCGCGAACTCCCCCACCGCCGTACGACGGAGCGCGGTCAGGTGACCGCCCACGCCCAGTCGCGCGCCCAGGTCGCGGGCGATGGCGCGCACGTAGGTGCCGCTGGAGCACCGCACCTCGAGGTCGACGTCGAGCACCGCGGTGCCGTCGACCTCGACCGCGGTCACGCGGTGGACGGTGAGCTCGTGGATCGTCACGGGCCGGGCCCGGAGCTCGACCTCCTCGCCGTCCCGCACCCGCTGGTAGGCGCGCTTGCCGTCGACCTTGATCGCGGAGACCGCGGTCGGGACCTGCTCGATGTCGCCCACGAACTCGGACAGCGCGCTGCGGACCGTCGCCTCGTCGACCTCGGCAGCGGACACGACCGCCGTGGTCTCCCCCTCGGCGTCGTCGGTCGTCGTGGCGATGCCGAGCCGCACCGTGGCGGCGTACCCCTTCTCGGTGAGCATGAGGTGGCCGAGCAGCCGGGTCGCCCGGTTGACGCCGAGCACCAGCACACCGGTGGCCATCGGGTCGAGCGTGCCGGCGTGGCCCACCTTGCGGGTGCCGGCGAGCCGCCGGACCCGGGCGACGACGTCGTGCGACGTCATGCCCCCGGACTTGTCGACGACGACCAGGCCGGACTCAGCGGTCACGGGGTCGCTTCGTCGTCGCCGTCGGCCTCGTCGGTCTCGTCCGGCTCGTCGTCGCCCGGCTCGTGGGGCTTCTTGTACGGGTCGGCGTCGCCAGCGTACGTCGCGCCTGTCGAGCGGGCCGCGACCTCCTCGTCGAGGGCGCGGGCGCGGGCCAGCAGCTCGTCGAGGTGGCGGGCGTTCTCGGGGAGCGCGTCGTGCACGAAGGTCAGCGACGGGACCAGCCGCATGCCGAGCTGCTTGGCGACCTCGGCACGCAGGACGCCCTTGGCGGACTCGAGGGCTGCGGCGGAGTGAGCCGCGTCCTCCTCCTCGCCGAGCACCGTGTAGAAGATTGTCGCCTGCTGGCTGTCGCCGGTGAGGCGGACGTCGGTGATGGTCACGAACCCCAGCCGCGGGTCCTTGATCCGGCGCTCGAGCATCTCGGCGACGATCACCTGGATCCGGTCTGCGATCTTGCGGACGCGAGGGTTGCTCATCGTTCTTTCCTACTCCTGACTGGGTGTCGCTCGCCCGCCGAACCGCGAGCGCAGCGAGCCTGGTTCGGCGGAACAGAAAGGCGGCGAGCGAAGCGAGCTCCGCGCCTTCCTGTCCCGCCGCAGGCGGTGGGCCGTCAGGCCCTGGGGATCTCGCGCATCTCGAAGGACTCCACGACATCGCCGATCTTGATGTCCTGGAAGTTCTTCACGACGAGACCGCACTCGAAGCCCTCGCGGACCTCGGAGGCGTCGTCCTTCTCACGCTTGAGCGAGGACAGGTCGAGGTTCTCCGCCACGACCGCGCCGTCGCGCAGGATGCGCACCTTGGCGTTGCGGCGGATGAGACCGTCGAGCACCATGCAGCCGGCGATGTTGCCGATCTTCGAGGAACGGAAGATCTCGCGGATCTCGGCGTGGCCGAGCACCGACTCCTCGAACTCCGGCTTGAGCATGCCCTTGAGCGCTGCCTCGATCTCCTCGATCGCCTGGTAGATGACCGAGTAGTAGCGGATCTCGACACCTTCCTTGTCGGCCATCTGGCTCGCCTTGCCCTGGGGCCGGACGTTGAAGCCGATGATGATGGCGTCGGAGGCGGCGGCGAGGTCGACGTTGGTCTCGGTGATCGCACCGACACCGCGGTCGATGACCCGCAGGTTGACCTCTTCGCCCACGTCGATCTGGGCGAGGGCGTCCTCGAGCGCTTCGACCGAACCGGACACGTCGCCCTTGAGGATGAGGTTGAGCTCCTGGCTCTCGCCCTTCTCCATGGAGGCCATGAAGTCCTCGAGCGTACGACGCACGCGACGCTTGGCCTGCATGGCCGCCCGCTCGCGCGACTCGCGCTTCTCGGCGATCTGACGAGCCATCCGGTCGTCGTCCACGACGATGAACGTCTGACCCGCACCCGGCACCGCGGTGAGGCCCAGCACCATCGCGGGACGCGACGGGTCGGCCTGCTCGATGTTGTCGCCGTGCTCGTCGAGCATGGCGCGGACGCGGCCGTAACCGGCGCCGGCCACGATCGAGTCCCCGACGCGGAGCGTTCCGCGCTGGACCAGCACGGTCGCCACCGGGCCACGGCCACGGTCGAGGTGCGCCTCGATGACGAGGCCCTGGGCGTCCTGGTCGGGGTTGGCCCGCAGGTCCAGGGACGCGTCGGCGGTCAGCACGACGGCCTCGAGCAGCTTGTCGAGGTTGAGCTCCGACTTGGCCGAGACGTCGACGAACATCGCGTCGCCGCCGTACTCCTCGGGGATCAGGCCGTACTCGGTGAGCTGGCCACGGACCTTGGTCGGGTCGGCCTCCGGCTTGTCGATCTTGTTGACCGCGACCACGACCGGGACACCGGCCGCCTTGGCGTGGTTGAGCGCCTCGATGGTCTGCGGCATCACACCGTCATCGGCCGCCACCACGAGGATCGCGATGTCGGTCGCCTGGGCACCACGGGCACGCATGGCGGTGAACGCCTCGTGACCGGGGGTGTCGATGAAGGTGATCCGGCGCTCGTTGCCGTCGACATCGGTCGTGACCTGGTAGGCACCGATGTGCTGGGTGATGCCACCGGCCTCCTTGTCGACGACGTTGGCGTTGCGCAGCGCGTCGAGGAGCTTGGTCTTTCCGTGGTCGACGTGACCCATGACCGTGACGACCGGCGGACGGAAGGCCAGGTCGGTCTCGTCGCCCTCGTCGGCACCGAAGTCCAGGTCGAACGACTCGAGCAGCTCGCGGTCCTCGTCCTCCGGGGACACGACCTCGACGACGTAGTTGAGCTCCTCGGCGAGCAGCTCGAACGTCTCGTCGTTGACCGACTCGGTGGCGGTGACCATCTCGCCGAGCGAGAAGAGCATCTGCACCAGTGCTGCGGCGTCGACGTTGATCTTCTCGGCGAAGTCGGTCAGCGACGAGCCGCGCGCCAGGCGCACCGTCTCGCCGTCGCCCTTGCGGACGCGGACGCCACCAATGGTGGGCGCCTGCATCTGCTCGAACTCCTGACGACGAGCGCGCTTCGACTTGCGACCACGGCGCGACGGACCGCCGGGGCGACCGAACGCACCCTGGGTCTGGCCACGCTGGCCGGGACGACCGCGCTGGCCGCTGGCGTTGGGCCCGAAGCTGGGACCGCCACCGGGACGACCCGGGGCGCCTGCGCCGCCGGGACCACCGCGACCGGCTCCTCCACCTGGGCCGCCACGGGCACCGCCGGGACCACCACGGGCACCGCCGGGACCACCACGGGCTCCACCGGGACCGCCGGGGCCACCACGGCTCGGACCACCGGGGCCGGAGCCGAAGGCAGCCGGGGACTTGGGCATCATCGCCGGGTTCGGTCGGGGCATGCCCGGACGACCCGGAGCGCCACCGTCACGCGCGGCTGCGGGCCGCGGCGGACGCTGGTCGCCGGCGCCCGTACCGGTGCCGGCGGCCGGAGCCGGGGCATCGGGGTTCGGCGTGGGCGCGGGCCGACGGCCCATGCCCTGGCTGGGGGCGAAGGGGTTGTTGCCGGGGCGCGGGCTGCCGGTCGGACGACCGACCGGCTTGGGGGCCGGTGCCTTCGGCGTGGGAGCCGACGGCGCGGCGGCCGCGGGGGCCTCCGGCTCGGCCGGCGGCTCGGGAGCCGCCTCGGGGGTGGGCTCGGGCGTCGCCACCGGAGCCGGGGTCGGCTCGGGGGCCGCCTCGGGCTCGGGCTCGACGGGTGCGGGGGCCGGCTTCTTGGAGCCGGGGGCCTTCGGGGTCGGCTTCGCCGGCGCCTCGGAGGCGGGCGCGTCGCCAGCAGGTGCGGCGGAGGCGGCGGACTTCAGCTGGTCGCCGTACTCTTTCTTGAACCGCATCTCGACAGGGGGCTCGACCGTCGACGATGCCGACTTGACGAACTCCCCCATCTCCTTGAGCTTCTCGAGAACAAACTTGCTCTCGACGCCGAACTCCTTGGCGAGTTCGTGAACTCGGGTCTTA
>JBKJUE010000077.1:0-7946 GCA_046590395.1 Nocardioides sp. | reverse complement strand
GCCTTGAGAGGGCGGCGTGCTAGGCCGCTACACAACGGGGGCAAGTCGTGGAACTGGTGTTTCCAACAGCGGGCGAAACTCTAGCGAACGCCTTGTTTCGTACCAAATCCCGGCCAGGCGACCGGGACTTTCGCTGGGATACTAGGACTCGAACCTAGACTAACTGGACCAGAACCAGTCGTGCTGCCAATTACACCATATCCCAATGGTGACGGCCCTTCCGCTGCCGCGGAGGACCGAGGCGAAACCTTACACGCGTCCTTCGGGGGCTTCCAAAACGGCCTCTTCGGTGCGCGTTCTGAGCCCCATCAGTCGGGCCACCCACAACGCCAGCGCCAGGTAGGTCAGCGACTGGGTCAGCGTCACCGGGATGCTCCACCAGCTGCCGCCGGACGGGTTCAGCGACGTGGCCATGTCGCCGTACGCCAGGGCGAGGCCGAAGGCCAGCCAGTTGTTCAGGACGTGCATCGCGATGCCCGCCTCGAGCCCTCCGGTAAGGATCACGAGGGTCCCGGCGACCAGGCCGAACGCGAGGCGGTCGAAGAAGATCGGGGCACTCTGGCCGACGCCGTGCGCCAGCGCGAAGAGGACGGACGGAACGACCACCGCGGCCACCCGGCTGCGGAAGAGACCGCCGAAGGCCTGCGCGAGGTAGCCACGGAAGGCGTACTCCTCCCCCGCGGCCTGCAGCGGCGTGAGGAACAGCACGACGAGCAGGAAGTCGCGGGTGGTGCGGGTGAAGTCGTTGAGCTCCCCGGTCAGCTCGGTGCCGGTGTCCTGGGCCGGCAGGACCGCCGAGACCAGCAGGGTGGCGATCAGGGCCACGAACGACAACCCGAAGCAGACCAGCAGGTAGCGCCAGCGCAGCCGCGGAATCACCGACGCCAGCCAGCGCGGCTCGAGGCCGTGCAGGTAGCGGACCAGCAGCCAGGTCACCGGGATCGCGGCCGCCAACACCAGGTTCAGGTAGGCGAGCCCGAGGGGCGTCGGGTCGTCGAGGTCGAGGGTCCGCTCCAGGTCGCCGAAGAGGTCGTCACCGGTGAGTCCGAGGTAGGTCAGCAGCGGGAGCTGCAGCAGGATCGGGACGACCGCGAGCGTCGCGACGACGAAGACGACGACCCCGACGACAGGACGCCACCAGCCGGGACGGCCACCGCGCAGCACCAGGTGGTACGGCAGCCCCGGTCCGGTCACGCGAGGGCGCCCTCGAGGCGAGCCAGTCCGCGCTCCCGACCGAGCAGCTCCAGCGACTCGAAGAGCGGCGGCGAGACGCGGCGGCCCGTGACGGCCACCCGGACCGGCCCGAACGCGTTGCGCGGCTTGAGCCCCATCTCGTCGACGAGCCGCGTCTGGAGTGCGGTCTGGATCGACTCGGTGGTCCAGGAGTCCAACGCTGCCAGGGCGTCGTACGACGCCTGCACGACCGCGCGGCCGTCCTCGGTGAGCAGCTTCTCGACGTCGGCCTCGTCGCGGGTGAACGCGGACTCGTCCACGAACAGGAAGCCGAGCATGTCCGGGGCCTCGGCGAGCTTGTTCATCCGCTCGTTGACCAGCGGCATGGCGGAGTCGAGGAGGGTGCGCTCGTCGTCGGTCACCGGGTCGGAGACGAAGCCGGCGGCCTGGAGGAACGGGATCACCCGACCGGTCATGTCCTCGATGCTGATCATCCGCATGTGGGACGCGTTGATCGCCTCCGCCTTCTTCAGGTCGAAGCGGGCCGGGTTGGGGTTGACGTCCTTGATGTCGAACGCCTGCACCATCTCGTCGAGCGTGAAGATGTCGCGGTCGGCCGCGATCGCCCAGCCGAGGAGGGCGAGGTAGTTGAGCAGTCCCTCGGGCAGGAAGCCCTGGTCGCGGTAGGCCAGGGCGTGCGCCTCCGGGTCGCGCTTCGAGAGCTTCTTGTTGCCCTGTCCCATGACGTAGGGCAGGTGCCCGTAGCTCGGGGTCGCCGTGGCGATCCCGACCTCCTTCAGTGCCCCGAAGAGGGCCAGCTGGCGTGGCGTGCTCGACAGCAGGTCCTCGCCGCGCAGCACGTGGGTGATCTCCATCAGGGCGTCGTCGACTGGGTTGACGAGCGTGTAGAGCGGCTGGCCGTTGGCGCGGCACAGGGCGAAGTCGGGGACGTTCTCGGTCTCGAAGGTGATGTCACCGCGGACCAGGTCGTCCCAGGTGATCGACCCGTCGGGCATCCGGAACCGCACGACCGGCCTGCGACCCTCGCCCTCGAAGGCCGCCCGCTGCTCGTCGGAGAGGGCACGGCAGAAGCCGTCATACCCCATCATCTTGGAGCCCGACGCCTTGCGCCGAGCGTCGACCTCCTCATTGGTGCAGAAGCACTCGTAGGTGTAGGACGAGTCGCGCAGCCGCGCCAGTGCGTCGGCGTAGATCTCGCCGCGCTCGCTCTGCTTGTACGGTCCGTGCGGGCCACCGACCTCGACGCCCTCGTCCCACGTGAGCCCGAGCCAGCGCCACAGGTCGAGGATCCCGTCGTAGGACTCCTGCGTGCTGCGCTCCTTGTCGGTGTCCTCCATCCTGAAGACGATCGTGCCGCCGTGGTGGCGCGCGAAGGCCCAGTTGAACAGCGCCGTGCGGGTGAGCCCGACGTGCGGTGAGCCGGTCGGAGAGGGACAGAACCGGACACGGACGTTGCTCAACGCTTTGCCACCTTGTTCGTGAGGGTGCCGAGGCCGGCGATCGAGACCTCGACCTCGTCACCGACCTCCATGGGACCGACACCCTCGGGGGTGCCGGTGAGGATGACGTCGCCCGGGAGCAGGGTCATCACGCTCGTGACGTGCGCGATGAGCGTGGGGATGTCGAAGATCAGGTCCTTGGTGTTGCCGTCCTGCTTGAGGTCGCCGTTGAGGAAGGTCTGGAGCCGCACCCCGTCGACGAACGTCTGCGGGTCCAGGTCGGTCTCGATCCAGGGGCCCAGCGGGCAGAACGAGTCGAAGCCCTTGGCCCGGGTGAACTGCACGTCGCTCTTCTGCAGGTCTCGCGCGGTCACGTCGTTGGCGATCGTGTAGCCGTGGATGACGTCGGTGGCCTGCTCGGCCGGCACGTCGCGGCAGATCCGCCCGATGACGACGGCGAGCTCGCCCTCGTAGTGGAGGTCCTGCGTCTGCTTCGGGTAGAAGATCGGGTCGCCGGGACCGACCACGCTGGTGTTCGGCTTGAGGAACATCAGGGGCTCGTCGGGGACCTCGTGGCCCAGCTCGGCCGCGTGCTTGGCGTAGTTGCGGCCGATGCCGACCACCTTGCTCCGCGGGAGGACCGGGGCCAGCAGGCGCACGTCCTCGAGCTTGTGCTCCTCGTCGAGCAGCTTGACCCCGACGTACAGCGGGTCTCCTGCCAGCGTGACGATGACGCTGTCCTCGGCGGGCTGGCCGAACTCGTCGACGTCACCCGTGACGACGCCGTAGAGCGGGTCTTCCCCTGTCGTGAACCTTGCGATACGCACGGCCCCGAGCCTATCCGGGGGTCGGTGCCGTCCCCCCGGCGGAGGCAGCTGCGGCCTCGGCGAGCGCCGCCAGGGTCCGGCGTACGTCGTCGTCCGACGTCGACCAGTTGCTCACGGAGATCCGCAGCACGGCCCGCCCGCGCCACACCGACCCGCTGGTCCAGGCCGTCCCGTCGGCCAGCATCCGCCGGACCACGTCGAGGGTCCGGGCGTCGTCGCCGAACGTCGCGCAGACCTGGGTGAAGGCGACGTTGTTGAGCACCTGGGCCCCGTCGATCCGGCTGATCCCCTCGGCGAACGCACCGGCGTGGCCGGCCATCCGCTCCACGAGGTCGCCGACGCCGCGACGCCCCAGCGCGCGCAGCACCGCCCACACCGGCAGCGCCCTGGCGCGTCTGCTCAACTCCGGCACCTTCTCGAACGGGTCGCCCGCCGCGTCCTGGATCAGGTAGTCGCCGTGCATCGACATGGCAGCGCGCAGGGCGCCCGGCTCGCGGACGATGGCCAGCCCGCTGTCGTAGGGCACGTTGAGGGTCTTGTGGGCGTCGGTCGCCCAGGAGTCGGCCTCCTCGTAGCCGAAGACGAGGTGGCGGTACATCGGCGCCGCGCCGGCGAACAGGCCGAAGGCCCCGTCGACATGCACCCAGGCGCCGTGCCGGTGAGCGAGGGCGACGGCCTCCTCGAACGCGTCGAAAGCACCCGAGTGGACGTTGCCGGCCTGGAGGACGACGATGCTGGGGCGGCCGTCGGCGGCGGCCAGGGCGTCGCGCAGCGCGGGCAGCTCGATCCGGCCCTGACCGTCGGCGGCCACGGGCTCGGGCGCGCCGAGACCGAGGTAGCGCAGCACCAGGTCGACGGAGTCGTGCCGCTCCCGGCCGACCAGGACGCGGACGCCGGGTGAACCGACCAGGCCGCGGCCTGCGACGTCCCAGCCGGCGCGGGTCAGCACCTCGTCGCGGGCGGCGGCGAGACACGTGAAGTTGGCCATGGTCCCGCCGGTGACGAACCCCACGGCGCTTCCTGGTGGCAGCCCGAGCAGGTCGAGGACCCATGCCTCGGTCACGTCCTCGACAGCTGTGTGCGCCGGCGTGACCGTGCGCAGGCCCGCGTTCTGGTCCCAGGCACTCGCCAGCCAGTCGGCGGCGAGGGCCGCCGGATGGGTGCCACCGATGACGAACCCGAAGAACCGGCCGGACGGCATCGCGGTCAGGCCGGGCTCGCTCGCCTCGGCCAGCAGGTCGACGACGTCGTCCCAGTCCGTGGGTCCGTCCGGCAGCGTCCGGCCGAGCCGCTCGACGACGGTGGCCACGTCCGCCTGCGGCGGCACCGGCCGCTCGGCCAAGGAGTCGAGCCATCGCAACGCATGGGCGTGGGCGCGGTCGAGCGCCCGGGCTGCGGGTTCCATCCCGACATCCTCGTACCATCGCCGGGTGGAGGTAGAGGTAATGGCGGAGTCGGTCTGGCGCGCCCGTGCGGCCGCCCACGCCGCCCGGGTCGACGCCAACATCTCGCCGCACCTCGAGCGCCGGAAGGACGGGGTCAAGCACCCCGTCCACGACTTCCTCTTCACCTACTACTCCCAGCGGCCCGCCCAGCTGCGGCGGTGGCACCCGGGTTTCGGTGTCACGCTGGAGAACGGCGAGGAGTACGCCGCGCTGAAGGGGTACGAGTTCTCGCCGGGCTCGCCCGACACCGTCGGTGTCTCCGCCGCGTACGTCGCGTCGCAGCGGCCGCTGATCGGGTCGCTGCAGCGGCTGCTCACGGCCACCGCCGACCGGCCCGCCAACTTCGGGTGCTTCGGCATGCACGAGTGGGCGATGGTGCACCGACAGGACGAGACCCGGCACGACTGGCCGCTCCGGCTCGGCCGCGCGGGGACCGACACCGTCGTGGAGTCGCACCGGATCGCCTGCTCGCACTTCGACGCCTACCGCTTCTTCACGCCGAGCGCCCGGCCGCTGAACACCCTCTCGCCCGCGGCCGACGACCGCCCCGACTTCGAGCAGCCCGCTTGCCTCCATGCCGGGATGGACCTCTACAAGCACGCCTTCCGGCTCACGCCGATGATCTGCTCGGACCTGGTCGCCGACTGCTTCGAGCTGGCCCGGGACATCCGGGTCCTCGACATGCGGGCGGCGCCGTACGACCTGGCCGACCTCGGCTACGACCCGGTCCGGGTCGAGACCCCCGACGGCAGGCAGGAGTACGCCGCCGCGCAGCGTGGGTTCGCCGGGCGCGGCGCTCCCTTGCGGGCGCGGCTCGCCGCGGAGTGCGAGCGCCTGTTGGACGCTGCAGGATCCCTGCCATGACCACCGCCGCCCTCACCACGGAACCGCTCGACCTGGACCGCCCGTCTCGTTCTACGGTGGGTCCATGACCACGATCGCCAAGCTGTTCGTCGTCCTCGGGCTGGTCCTCGGTTCCCTTGCTCCTGCGGCGGCGGCCCAGGCCGGAGAGGCCGACCCGCGCTGGGTCTTCTTCACCAAGGACACGACCCGCTACCAGTCCCCCTGGTACGGCAAGGCGCACCGGATCATGATCCCGTTCGGGTGCACGAAGGCGCCCTACTACTCCCCCGACCCGCGCTGCCAGAAGGAGCGCGGCTTCCACCACGGCCTCGACATCGCGATGCCGTGCGGGACGCGGCTCTACAGCGACCGCTTCGCGTGGGTGGTCTCGAACGACTCGCTCGGCACGGCCTACGGCAGCAACCCGGTCCGCCTGCGCAACTTCGACCAGGGGTGGGACCTCGTCATCGGGCACACCCGCAAGGTCTTCGTCGAGCCCGGCGACCGGATCAAGCCGGGTATGAAGATCGCGCGCGCCTCCGACGACGGGGCGCCGGACGGCTGCCACCTGCACTTCGAGAAGCGCGCCCTCAAGGGCGGTCTCAGCACTGCCACCAAGCCCCGCAAGATGCTCGAGCTGAAGGCCAAGGACTGATGCAGCAGCAGGACACCCGGATCCTCGGGAACTTCATGACCGCCGACGGGCGGCTGCACACCATCCCCACCAAGCAGTCCAAGCTGCTCGTGGTGCTCGACCACATCTCGCAGTCGTTCGAGCCCGGTCGGCACTATCCGGAGCAGGAGGTCAACGAGCTGCTCACCGCGTTCCACCCGGACTGCGCTGCCTTGCGTCGCTACCTCGTCGAGAACCAGTTCCTCACCCGCAAGGACGCCGTCTACTGGCGCAGCGGCGGCACCTTCGATGTCTGAACCCCCCGAACGTGCCGAGGGTGAGCACTTCCGCGATCTCGACTGGTACGCCGAGGACCTCGCCGCCGCGCAGTACGTCGGGTGCACGTTCACCGACGTCGACCCCTCCAGCACATAGTCCGCCACGTAAATCATCATCTGACCGGGTCACAGCGATGATTTTCGTGGCGGACTATCCCGTTAGCTCGAGACGGTCCCGTGCTCGACGCAGCTCGCCGACCAGCCGCGGGGATGCACCTGGACCTTCATCCGTCGGTGGCAGGCCGTGCAGAAGCGCGGCGGCTCCATCACCAGCTGCACCTCGCAGACGGTGTGGTCGCGCGCGCCGAGCGGCTCCCCGCAGTGGCCGCAGTACGTCTCGGCCACTAGAGCGTCTTCGCGAGTTCCTTGATCGGCATCTTCAGGTCCGAGAGGAGGGCGAGGTCCTCGTCGGCGTTGCGGCCGAGGGTGGTCAGGTAGTTGCCGACGATGACGGCGTTGATACCGCCCATCAGGCCGTCGCGGGTGCCGAGGTCGCCCAGCGTGAGCTCGCGGCCGCCGGCGTACCGCAGGACGGTGCGCGGCATCGCCAGCCGGAACGCGGCGATCGTGCGGAGCGCGTCCGTGGACTCCATCAGCGGGAGGTCACCGAACGGGGTGCCCGGGCGCGGATTGAGGAAGTTGAGCGGGACCTCGTGCGGGTCGAGCGACGCGAGCTGGGCGGCCAGCTCGGCGCGCTGCTCGAGGCTCTCACCCATGCCGACGAGCCCGCCGCAGCACAGCTCCATGCCGGAGTCACGGACCATCTCGCAGGTCTCCCACCGCTCCTCGTAGGAGTGGGTGGTGACGACGGACGGGAAGTAGGACTTCGCGGCCTCGAGGTTGTGGTTGTAGCGGTGGACGCCCATGTCCTTGAGGTCGTCGACCTGCTCCTGCGTCAGCATCCCCAGCGAGCAGGCGACGTTGATGTCGACGGCCTCCTGGATCGCCTTGATGCCGTCTCGGACCTGCGACATCAGCCGCTCGTCGGGCCCGCGGACCGCTGCGACGATGCAGAACTCCGTGGCGCCGGTGGCCGCGGTCTCCTCGGCGGCCTTGACCAGCTGGGGAATGTCGAGCCACACCGAGCGCACCGGCGAGGTGAACTGGCCGGACTGGCTGCAAAAGTGACAGTCCTCCGGGCAGCCGCCGGTCTTGAGGCTGATGATCCCCTCGACCTCGATCTCGGGACCGCAGTGCTTCATGCGGACGGCGTGGGCGAGCTCGAGCAGCTCCGGGATCTGGTCGTC
>JBKJUE010000126.1:0-49333 GCA_046590395.1 Nocardioides sp. | reverse complement strand
CGGTCGCCCTCCCAGTCGAAGAACGGGTTGATCACGACGCCGTGGGTCATGTGCGGGCCGGAGTCGTCGTCGTTGCGCGAGTCCGGGTCACCGAAGTTGTAGCCGAAGAGCGACTGGTCCCAGTCGATGTCGCCGCTCGTCGCCTTGGCGTAGGGGTCCAGGAGGAGCTTCTGGGGGTTGCAGCGCAGGCCGTTCTCGGGGTCCCACGGGCCGTGAACGCGGTAGCCGTAGCGCTGGCCGGGCTGCACCGACGGGAGGTAGCAGTGCCACACGTAGGCGTCGACCTCGGTCAGCTCGACCCGGGTCTCGGCGCCGTCGGTGTCGATGAGGCACAGCTCGACGCGCTCGGCTACCTCGCTGAACAGCGCGAAGTTGGTGCCGCTGCCGTCGAAAGTCGCGCCCAGCGGGTAGGCCTGTCCGGGCCAGATCTCCACGTGTCCTCCAGTCGTCGATGGTCGATCGCGACCACCAGTTGGATCGATCAAACCACACTGCGTCGTGCGCTCCCGACCCGTGCCCCGGACCAGCACTCCCAACCAGTGACGGCCGACACGCGCGGGAGTGGGGACTTCGCCACGCGCGCCCGACCAGGAGCGTGTCGACGAGCCGGTGCCGGGCTGATCACACTCCCGCCCACCGGTGGCTACCCGACAGTAGGATCGCCGCCATGAAGCGCACCATCTACGACGACGACCACGAGGCCTTCCGCAGCTCCGTCAAGGAGTTCCTAGACCGCGAGGTGGTGCCCCACCTCGAGGAGCACGCCGAGAGCCACGCCCTGCCGCGCGAGTTCTGGAAGGCGGCCGGCGCCCAGGGCTTCCTCGGCCTGGAGATCCCCGAGGAGTACGGCGGCTCCGAGGCCGGCGACTACCGGTTCAACGCGGTGCTCACCGAGGAGCTCGCCAAGATCAACATGACGCTGCCTTCGTGCGTCGGCATCCACGCCGACATCGTGGCGCCGTACCTCGTGCACCTCACGAACGAGGAGCAGAAGAAGCGGTGGCTGCCCGACTTCTGCAGCGGTGACCTGCTCACCGCGATCGGCATGACCGAGCCCGGCGGCGGCTCCGACCTCGCCAACCTCAAGACCACGGCGGTCCGCGACGGCGACGACTGGATCCTCAACGGCTCCAAGACCTTCATCACCAACGGCGGCAGCGCCGACCTGGTCGTGGTGGCAGCGCGCACCAGCCCGGAGAAGAAGGCCAAGGGCATCTCGCTCTTCGGCGTGGACACCAAGCTCGACGGCTACTCCGTCGGCCGGGTGCTCGACAAGGTGGGCCAGGACGAGTCCGACACCGCCGAGCTCGCCTTCAACGACGTCAGGGTCAGCAACGACGACCTGATCGGCCCGCTCGACACCGGCTTCATCTCGATGATGCAGTTCCTGCCCCAGGAGCGGCTCGGGTCGGCGATCACCAACCTCGCCCACGCCGCACAGGTGCTGCAGGAGACCATCGAGTACGCCAAGGAGCGCAAGGCGTTCGGCCAGCCCATCGGCACCTTCCAGGCCAACCAGTTCCTGATCGCCGAGCTGGTCACCCAGGTCGAGGTCAGTCAGGCGTACGTCGACCAGTGCATCATGAGGCACACCCAGGGCGAGCTGACCCCGGTTGACGCCGCCAAGGCCAAGTGGTGGACCTCGCAGGTGCAGAACGACGTCCTCGACCACTGCGTCCAGCTCTACGGCGGCTACGGCTACATGAACGAGTACCGCGTCGCCCGCGCCTGGCGCGACGCCCGGGTCACCAAGATCTGGGCCGGCTCGAACGAGATTATGAAGATGCTGATCGGGCGGGACCTCGGGCTGTAGCAGGGCGGTGAGCGCAGGCTTTCCTTGCTTGCGGGCCTCCGTCCGTCAGCGAAGGATTGGGGCATGACGACGGACACCGGAGCGCTGGACGGCGCCGCCGTCGGTCCCCACGAGGACGAGCCGCACGACACCGGCTTCAACAACCGGCTGAACTGGCTGCGGGCCGCCGTGCTGGGCGCCAACGACGGCATCGTCTCGACCGCCGGCCTGGTGGTCGGTGTCGCCGGGGCCACGAGCGACCGCACGGCGATCATGGTCGCCGGTATCGCCGGCCTGGCGGCCGGCGCGTTGAGCATGGGTGCCGGTGAGTACGTCTCCGTCAGCACCCAGCACGACTCCGAGAGCGCGCTGCTCGAGAAGGAGCGTCGCGAGCTCGCCGAGGAGCCTGAGGAGGAGCTGGCCGAGCTGGCGGGCATCTACGTCCAGAAAGGTCTGAGCGAGGCGCTGGCCCTCCAGGTCGCCCAGGAGCTGACCAGCCACGACGCCCTGGGGGCGCACGCCGAGGCCGAGCTGGGCATCGACCCCGACGACCTCACCAACCCGTGGACCGCGGCCTGGGCGTCGATGCTCTCGTTCACCCTCGGCGCACTGCTGCCGCTGTTGACCATCGTGCTGGTGACGCCTGACCTACGGGTCCCGGTCACGGTGGTCGCCGTGGTGATCGCCCTCGCGTTCACCGGCTGGGCCAGCGCCAAGTTCGGCTACGGGCCCACCAGGAAGGCGATCCTGCGCAACACGGCGGGTGGGTTGTTCGCGATGCTGGTGACCTACGGGATCGGGGCCCTGGTCGGGGCGCAGATCGTCTGACTCGGTCCGCGGATGAGGATGTTCGTCGCGCTCCTGCCGCCCGAGGAGGCGGTGGCGCACCTGGACGAGTTCCTGGAGCCGCGACGCGAGGCGGCAGCCTTCCGCTGGGCGGTCCCCGAACACTTCCACGTCACGCTGGCGTTCCTGGCCGAGGTGCCGGACCGGCGCCTCGACGACCTCGTGGAGCGGCTGGTCCGGGCGGCGAAGCGGCGTACGCCGTTCGAGACGAGCATCGCCGGAGGCGGTGCCTTCCCGAACCCCGGCCGGGCCCGTGTGCTCTGGGCCGGCCTCGACCTGGACGACGCCGGCGCGACCGAGCTGGACCGGATGGCGACCGGTGCCCGGGCCGCCGCGGCCAGGGCCGGGATCGCCGTCGACGGCCAGCGGTTCCGCCCCCACGTCACCCTCGCCCGGCTCGGCCGGCCCGCGGAGGCCTCCCGCTGGGTGCAGCTTCTCGAGGCGTACGCCGGCCCCACCTGGCCCGCCGACCACCTCGCGCTGGTGGCGTCGTACCTCGGAGAGGGGCCCCGCGGCCGCCCCCGCTACGACACCATCGAGACCGTCCCGTTGGGATAGTCCGCCACGAAAATCATCAGTTCTAGCCCGGAAGCGGTGATTTTCGTGGCGGACTACCCCGCCCGTGCGTGCGGATTGTCACGACGCCGAGCCGTGAGACACCTGTTCGCAGGCTGGAATCTCTCGTAGGTTGCGGCGGGTGAAGATCGCAGTAGCCAGGGAGACCAGAGACGGTGAGTCACGGGTCGCGATGGTGCCGGAGCTGGTCGGGAAGCTGACCGAGCTCGGGTACGACGTGGCCGTGGAGCCCGGCGCGGGCCACCACGCGCTGATCGCCGACGAGGAGTACGTCGAGGCGGGCGCGAGCGTGGACGAGTCCGCGTTCGACGGTGCGGACGTGGTGGTGTCGGTCCAGCCGCTGACACGCGAGGCGGTCCGCCGCCTCCCGCGCGGGACCTCGACCGTCTCGTTCCTGCCCACCAACCAGGAGCAGGAGCTGGTCGGGGAGCTGCGCGACTGCGGCGTCACGGCGTACGCCATGGAGCTCGTCCCGCGGATCTCGCGCGCGCAGTCGATGGATGCCCTGTCCTCCCAGGCGCTCGTGGCGGGCTACCGCTGCTCGATCGTCGCCGCCGGGATGCTGCGCCGCTTCTTCCCCCTCAACATGACCGCCGCGGGCACGGTCCAGCCGGCCACGATCGTCGTGCTGGGCGCCGGCGTTGCAGGCCTGCAGGCCATCGCCACCGCGAAGCGGCTCGGCGCCGTCGTCAAGGCGTACGACGTCCGGGCGGCCGCCGCGGAGGAGATCCGGTCGGTCGGTGCCCAGGCGATCGAGCTGGAGCTGGAGACCCTGGAGGGTTCCGGTGGCTACGCCCGGGAGATGACCGAGGACCGGGCGGCCCGGCAGCGGGAGCTGCTCACGCCGTTCATCGCCGAGGCGGACGGGCTGATCACGACGGCGGCGGTCCCGGGTCGGCAGGCGCCGATGCTGGTGACCCGCGAGATGGTCGAGCAGATGAAGCCCGGCTCGGTCGTGGTGGACCTGGCCGCCGAGACCGGCGGCAACGTCGAGGGCTCGGAGCCCGGCGAGGTGGTACGGATCGGCAACGCCCAGGTCTGGGGCGGGCGCAACGTGCCCTCGCAGATGCCGGGGCCGGCCTCGAAGCTCTACGCCCAGAACATCGTCAACATCATCACGCTGATGACCCGGACCCCCGACGAGGAGGGCGCGAGCCCCGCGTTCGACCCCGACCTCGAGGACGAGATCGTCATCGGCGCGTGCGTCACCCGCGACGGCGCGATCACGCACGGCCCGACCCGCGAGGCGATCGAGGGACCGGACCCCGAGCCGGAAGCCCCCGCGCCCGCCCCCGAACCACCGGCACCCGCCGACACCCCGGAAGGTGAGAACCGATGAGTGAGGCCGTCGTCTGGCTGACGATCTTCGTGCTCAGCGTCTTCGTCGGCATCGAGGTGATCTCGAAGGTCTCCTCGACGCTGCACACGCCGCTGATGTCCGGCGCGAACGCGATCCACGGGATCATCCTGCTCGGCGCGATCATCGTGACCGGGACGACCGACAACACCCTGGCCCTGGTGGTCGGGCTGGTCGCGATCGTCCTGGCCGCCATCAACATGGTCGGCGGGTTCGTGGTGACCGACCGGATGCTGCAGATGTTCGTCCGCAAGAAGCCCGCACGGGGGGCTCCGCCCCCCGTGGACCCCCCGGCCAAGGCTGGGGGTGCAGCATGACGCCGACCTGGGTCCAGCTGACCTACCTCGCCTGTGCGATCTGCTTCATCCTCGCGCTCAAGGGCCTCTCAGGCCCGAAGACCGCGCGCGCCGGCAACCTGGTCGGCGCCGCCGCGGCCGTGGTCGCCGTGGCCGTCCCCTTCTTCTACCTCGACCTCGACCACATCCCGCTGATCCTGGCTGCCACGGCGGTCGGCACCGTCGCGGGCGTGATCGGGGCGCAGCGCGTCCAGATGACGCAGATGCCCCAGATGGTGGCGCTGTTCAACGGCGTCGGCGGCGGGGCCGCGTCCCTCGTGGCGCTGCTCGAGCTCCACGAACTCACCCCGCACGCCGACTCCGTCAACTGGTTCGTGCTGGCCGCGACCGCGTTCACGATCGTCGTCGGCTCGATCTCCTTCGCGGGCTCGATCATCACGTTCGCCAAGCTCCAGGACCTCATGACCTCCCGCCCGGTGGTCTTCCCCGGGCTCCCGGTCGTCTTCGGCCTGGCCTTCGTCGGGGCGCTGGTGCTGTCGGTGCTGACCGTGACCGACGCGGCCATGTGGGTCGGCGTCGTGCTCGCCCTCGTCGGCCTCCTGATCGGCGTGCTCCTCGTGCTGCCGGTCGGTGGCGCCGACGTCCCGATCGTGATCTCGCTGCTCAACGCGTTCACCGGACTCACGGTGGCCGCCGGCGGCTACATCCTGTCCAACACCGTGCTCCTGGTGGCCGGCACGCTCGTCGGCGCCAGCGGTACATTCCTCACGCTGCTGATGGCCGGCGCCATGGGCCGCTCGGTCGCCAACATCCTGTTCGGTGCGCTCAAGGGCGGATCCACGCTCGGTGCGGGCGAGGCCTCGGACCGGCCGGTCCGCTCGGCCCAGCCGGCCGACGTCGCGATCATGCTGGGGTACGCCGACCGCGTGATCATCGTGCCCGGCTACGGCCTGGCCGTGGCCCAGGCCCAGCACAGCCTGCGCGAGCTGGTCGACGTGCTCACCGAGCGCGGCACCCACGTCGACTACGCCATCCACCCGGTCGCCGGCCGGATGCCCGGCCACATGAACGTCCTGCTCGCCGAGGCCCAGGTGCCGTACGAGCAGCTCCAGGAGATGGCCGAGATCAACGGCGACTTCAAGGACGCCGACGTGGTCCTCGTCGTCGGGGCCAACGACGTGGTCAACCCGGCCGCGAAGACCACGCCCGGGGCGCCGATCTACGGCATGCCGATCCTCAATGCCGACGAGGGCAAGCAGATCATCTTCATGAAGCGGTCCATGCGGCCCGGCTTCGCCGGCATCGAGAACGAGCTGCTCTTCGACGAGAAGACGACGCTCCTCTTCGGCGACGCCAAGGAGACGATGAGCAAGCTGCTGAACGCAGTCAAGGCGCTCTAGCCCGTTCAACGTGGCGTACGCCGCACGGGACTTTCGCGCCGCTGGCGCGTTGTCCCGGGCGAGTACTCACACCCTGGAGGTCCCATGACCAACGAAGAAGATGAGCGCCTGGGTCGCCCCGACGGCCAGCGGTACGACGCCCCGGAGTCCGAGGACTCCCGCTATGGCAAGGAGTGGAGCTACGCGGCCCTCGGCCTGCTGTTCGTGGTGATCATGATCCTGATCGCGACGGGCAAGGTCCAGATCTTCGGCGCCTGACCGGCAGGAGCCGGGTCAGCCGGCGATGCCGTAGAGCCGGTCACCCGCGTCACCCAGCCCGGGCACGATGTAGCCCTTGTCGTTGAGCTTCTCGTCCATCGCGGCCGTCACCACGGTCACGGGGACGTCGAGGTCGGCGAGGTCCTTCTCGAGCCGCGCGCAACCCTCCGGTGCCGCCAACAGGCAGATCGCAGTGATGTCGTCGGCGCCGCGGTCGGTGAGGAACCGGATCGCGGCGGCCAGCGTGCCGCCCGTCGCGAGCATCGGGTCGAGCACGTAGCACTGGCGGCCGGACAGGTCGTCGGGCAGGCGCTCGGCGTACGTCGACGCCTCGAGCGTCTCCTCGTTGCGGACCATGCCGAGGAAGCCGACCTCGGCGGTCGGCAGCAGCCGCATCATCCCGTCGAGCATGCCGAGCCCGGCGCGCAGGATCGGGACGACCAGGGGCTTGGGCCGGGCCAGCTTCACGCCGGTCGTCGGGGCCACCGGCGTGACGATGTCCTTGGCCGAGACGCGCACCTCGCGGGTGGCTTCGTACGCCAGCAGCGTCACCAGCTCGTCGGCCAGCCGGCGGAACGTCGGCGAGTCGGTGTTCTCGTCCCGCAGTGCGGTGAGCTTGTGGGCGACGAGGGGGTGGTCGACGACGTGGGTGCGCATGCGTCGAACCCTAGTCCAGCAAGGCCTCTCCCCACAGAGCGCAGGTGTCGTCAAGGGTGGCCCGAGCGGCCCGGGTCTGTCAGTCTGGTGCCGAACGGACGAAGGACGACCGGCGAACGGAGGAGTGCCATGGCCGACCAGCAGGACGGAGTGGACTTCGCGCTTGCCGCTTACCGCGAGGAGGGCGAGTGGCAGGTCCAACAGCTCGCCCACGACGTCCTCGGTGACATCGACTCCCTGAGCCACGCGCTGCGGCGGTTCCCCGGCGACGGTGGCGCCCTCGGCATGGTCGCCATCGACGAGGACTTCTTCGTCATGGTCCGCGTCGCCGGTGCCACGACCCGCGTGCTCCTGTCCGACATCACCGCCGCCGACGAGTGGGAGCTCGCGAGCTCGGCCGTCGGCTTCCTCCACCTCCCGATGCCCGAGGAGGAGGACGACCAGGTCCCGGCCGGCGACCTCGACGTCGTCGGCGAGCTCGGCATGCCCGCGATGGACATGGCGGTGCTGCTCGACGACCTGGACCTCTACCCCGACGAGATGCTCTCGGACGTGGCCCGCAGACTGGGCTTCGGCCCGATGTTCGACGAGGCTGTCGGTCTGGCCTCGGCCTGACCGGCCACTCATGCACTCGTCGTACGTCGTGCCGATGCAGGCGGCACTGATCGAGGCCCATGCCGCGCTCTCGTCGGGGGACGTCCCGATCGGCGCGGTCGTCGTCGACGACCACGGCACCGTCCTCGGTCGTGGCCGCAACGTCCGCGAGGCCGAGGGCGACCCGACCGGCCACGCCGAGGTGGTGGCCATGCGCGAGGCGGCCCGGACCCGCGCGGGATGGCGGCTCGACGGCTGCACGCTGGTCGTGACCCTCGAGCCGTGCACGATGTGCGCCGGGGCCGCGGTGCTCGCACGCGTGGACCGGATCGTCTTCGGTGCCTACGACGAGAAGGCCGGTGCGGTCGGCAGTCTCTGGGACGTGGTCCGCGACCGTCGTCTCAACCACCGGCCGGAGGTGCTGGCCGGGATCATGGCGGACGAGGCGACGACGCTCCTCGACGAATTCTTCCGCAGCCAGCGCGGCTGATCCGCTCGGTCAGCTCTCGGCCGCGAGCCTCGCGGCCAGGCCGTCGAGGATCAGGTCCAGCCCGAACTCGAACTCGGCCCCGAAGTCGTAGCCGGGGCGGAAGTAGTGGTCGGTCGCCATCTGCACCATGCGGGGGTGCTCCGCGACGCCAGCTCACCGCCGACGCCTGCGGGATCCCGGTCCTGGCCGGACCCGAGGAGGCGTCCGCCCTGGGCAATGCCCTGGTCCAGGCCCGGTCGCTCGGAGCCGACCTGCCCGACCTCGGCGCGATGCGTGACCTGATCCGGCGTACCCATGGCCTGCGGCGCTACGTTCCGCGTCCCGGCCTCGACTGGGAGGCCGCGGAGTCGCGCGCCCACCCGACCCGTGATGGAGTGGATGGATGAAGCGGCAGCTGCCCAAGAGGCGCGACCTGGCGCCCCTGCTCACGTTCAAGAAGCCGACCCTGTCGCCGAAGGAGCGGCGGCTGGCCTCCGCGCTGACCATCGACGACTTGCGCCGGATCGCGAAGCGGCGTACGCCCAAGCCGGCCTTCGACTACACCGACGGCGCCGCCGACGGCGAGGTCTCGCTCGCCCGTGCCCGCGAGGCGTTCGGCGACGTCCAGTTCAACCCGGCGATCCTGCGCGACGTCTCGAAGGTCGACACCAGTCGCGAGATCCTCGGGGCCCGGGTGGCGCTGCCGTTCGGCATCGCCCCCACCGGCTTCACCCGGATGATGCAGGCGGAGGGCGAGATCGCCGGCGCCACGGCCGCCGGCGCAGCGGGCATCCCGTTCTCCCTCTCCACGATGGGCACCACCTCGATCGAGGACGTCGCCGCCGCGAACCCCCATGGCCGCAACTGGTTCCAGCTCTACATGTGGAAGGACCGCGAGCGTTCGATGGCGCTGGTCGAGCGGGCTGCCCAGGCCGGATACGACACGCTCCTGGTCACCGTCGACGTCCCGGTCGCCGGCGCGCGGCTGCGTGACGTCCGCAACGGCATGACGATCCCGCCCACCTTGACCCCCCGCACGGTCCTCAACGCGATCCCGCGACCGGCGTGGTGGATGAACTTCCTGACCACCGAGCCGCTCGCGTTCGCGTCGCTCGACTCGTGGTCGGGGACGGTGGCCGACCTGCTGGACACGATGTTCGATCCGACGGTGACGTACGACGACCTCGCGTGGATCCGCGACCAGTGGCCGGGAAAGGTGTCGGTGAAGGGTGTGCAGAGCGTCGCCGACGCGCGGCGCCTCGCCGACGCGGGCGTCGACGCGATCGTGCTCTCCAACCACGGCGGCCGCCAGCTGGACCGGGCTCCCGTGCCGTTCCACCTGCTGCCGCAGGTGGTCAAGGAGGTTGGTAGTGACCTCGAGGTGCATCTCGACACCGGGATCATGTCCGGCCAGGACATCGTGGCCGCACTCGCGCACGGTGCCGACTTCACCCTGATTGGCCGGGCCTACCTCTACGGCCTGATGGCCGGCGGCCGCGACGGCGTCGACCGCGCCATCGAGATCCTGCAGAGCCAGGTCGAGCGGACCATGCGGTTGCTCGGCGTCAACACCCTCGACGAGCTCGAGCCCGGGCACGTCACCCAGCTCGCCCGGCTCGCACCCCGCCCACCCTGGTGAGTCGTGTGCCCCAGCGCGTCGCCGGTGACGCGCTCAGGCACACGACTCAGCCCGGGATGACCTCGAGGTCGCCGTCGGCGGTGAGAGTGGGTTCTCGTCGGTGCGGCTCACGTCGGCTCCGCCGGCACCCTGGAAGCACGGTTCCACCGACAGGTTCTCGAACCCGGGATCCTCGACGACCTGGTCGCGTGCCGGGATGCGGGCGTGCGGCTCCGCCGCAGACGGTGCGGACAGGGGGACCGTGAGCGGGCCGAGGACGGCGGCCACCAGCAGCCGCCGGCGCGAAGGGCTGCGCACGGAGTCGAGTGTGCTCCTCCCGAAGGCGATCGCGCAGGTCTTTTCTGGTTGGATGCTGCGCGTGACGAGCGAGTTCCGCACGGCGGTCGAGTCCGGCGACCATGCAGCGATCGAGGCCCTGCTGGCCGACGGCGTCCGGTTCACCAGCCCGGTCGCCTTCAAGCCCTACGAGGGCAAGCCGATCACTGCTGCCATCCTGCGCGCGGTGAGCCGGGTCTTCGAGGGCTTTCACTACGAGCGCGAGATCATCAGCGCGGACGGCCGCGACCAGGCGCTCGTGTTCCGGGCGACGATCGACGGGAAGCAGGTCAGCGGCTGTGACTTCCTGCACCTCGACGACGACGGCCGGATCGACGACTTCGTGGTGATGGTCCGGCCGCTCACCGCGGCGGTCGCCCTGTCCGAGGCGATGGGCGCGCAGCTCGAGCAGATCGTGCGCGAGGCATCGGTCGTCTAGAGCCAGCGCGGGGTCGCTGCCTGATTTCTGGCCCGGGCGCCACCTCTAGTAACCTTCCCCGCGGTGGCGTGTCCGAGCGGCCGAAGGTGCATCACTCGAAATGATGTGTGGGGTCAAACCCACCGTGGGTTCAAATCCCACCGCCACCGCCATTGTGATGTCTCAAGACATCGGAAACTCCCGGACCCACGACTGTGGGTCCGGGAGTTGTCCTATATCCGACCCGACCAGTCTGGCCACAGCAGGCCATACCGCTGCTGCGCGGGCGGGTGCATCCTTCGAAGGACAGCTCGGGAGATCGTCCGCCCGCTGAAACGAGTCATGCCATGACAAGCTTTCGCACAGTCCGGACTCGGGTCTCGCGTTGGGGGCGCGCCGTCCTGGCCACCGCCACGATCGCCGCACTCGCCACCATGGTCGGCCCCGGCGCTCCGAGTGCAGGAGCGGTGGACCCGCTGTCCCTGACTGGCGCACCGCTGGGGCTGGCGGGTGCCCCCAACTCCGTCGCCGTCGATGGTCCGGCAGGCAAGGCCTACGTCGTTCTCCAGGGTCTCGTGCAGACCGTCAACCTCAGCTCCGCGACCATGACGAGCCTGGGGACGACGGCGACCACCTCAGGTAGCTACGGATCGGCCGTCGACCCGGTGCGTCACCGCCTCTTCGTGGGCGACTTCAACTTCGGGCAGATCCACGTCTTCAACACCTCAGGGACGACGCCTGCCTTCCTCCAGACCGTGTCCGGCCTCGGCGGCGGTTTGGCCGGCCTTGACGTCAACCCGGTCGACGGTCGGGTCTACGCAGCAGTCGAAGGTGGCTGCAAGTGCGTTCAGGTGCTGGCGCCCTCCGGCCCGTCGTACGCCGTCGCTCCGGCGATCCCGATCATCACGGTGCCCGGTGCTCCCAAGCCGAACGACGTGAGCGTCGACTGGGTCGCCAACCGCCTCTACGTGTCGGTCCACCACACCGCCACCGGAATCGCTGTCGTCGACCTGGCGACGAGCGCGGTGTCCTTCCAGCCTTCGCTGTCCGGTGACATCTTCGGCGTGGCCGCCGCCCCGAACCACAACGCCGCCTTCGCCGGCGGCTTCGGCGGCGGCATCACCCGGCTCGACGGCGCCACGTTCACGGCCGCCAACATCGGTGGCTCGGGCCAGGTGCCGTTCATGTCGTTCGACCCTGCCTCGGACCGCCTCTACGCCGCCAGCCTCAGCACGTCTGTCCTGCACGTCGTCGACGGCACGACCAACGCCATCGCCTCCGTCTCGGTCGGCGCCGGCACCTTCAACGGTGGCGTGGCGGGCATCCCCGGGATGGGATGCGCGGTCGCCGCCACCCGGGCGCCGAACCGGCTGCAGATGGTGTGCGGCGCGCCCGCTCCGGGTGCGGCACCCACGGTGACCCCCAGCGTCTCCCCGGCCGCCAACGGGGCCGGCTGGCACAACACCTCGCCGGTGGCGGTCACGTTCGGCGTCGACGACCACGGCTATCCGATGATCACCCGGACGGGCTGTGGCGCAGCCAGCCAGGTCAGTGACACGAGCGGCGGCACATTCACCTGTACCGCCACCAACGGTGCCGGCTACAGCGGCTCGGCCACGGCCACCGTGAAGGTCGACACCGTGGACCCGTCGGCCGGTGTGGTCGGCCTGGCCCCGTCCTACGTCCTCACCGACGTCATTGCGGCCACCTGCTCCTTCTCGGACGACAGGTCGGGTGTCGCGACGGGGTCGGACGTGTGTCTCGTCCCGAACGGGCCGGCTGTGAACTACGTCGGTGGCGGGACGGCAGTGGCCTCGGTCGACGACGTGGCCGGCAACAACGGCTCTGCCGCGCAACCCTTCACCGTGGTGGTCGACGCGGGCGGCATGTGCGACCTCGCGGCGACCTACACCGACCAGGCCGGCTCGCTCTGTGCTGCCGCCGCCGCCATCGCGGGCGCCCCCAACGCCAACGCCAAGGCCGGCAAGCTCAAGGCGTTCGTCAACCACGTCGAGGCTCAACGAGGCAAGAAGCTGACCGATGCCGAGGCAGACGCGCTGATCGCTGCGGCCCAATCTCTCTAGCCTTCAGCTGCAGGTGCGCCTGCGAATGAACCGGTGTCGGTGCCGGCAGCGAGGATGACTCCCATGACCTGGGTGGATCCGGCCGTGCGTGACCTCGCCCTGCGTGAGGCCTACGCGGCCGTCGAGGACCTCGCCTCCTGGTCGCCGTGGGAGCCTCTCGAAACCGCGCTGCCGTTCGCCCCTCGCGAGCCGGGCGTCTACCTCCTCCGGGAGCCGGGCACCGGCGTCATCAGGTACGCCGGCATGGCCGGCGAGCGGGCCGGCAGCGGTCGACCGCAGGGCCTCTACGGCCGGCTGACCGTCTATCGCACCGGCAAGGGGGCCGTCAGCGGCTTCGGCGAGGCCGCGCTCGACCGCGCGCTGGCCGACCCCGACTGGGTCGAGCGGCAGCTGACCGACCTGCGGACGCGGGGTGCCCGCCGGGCCAAGGAGTGGGCCCGGGACGCGGTGGCTCGGCTGGCTCCCGAGGTCAGCTGGGCGGTGCGTCCCGACCGGGCCGACGCGAAGTACCTCGAGGACCAGGTCCTGCTGGTGCTCCGCCCCTGCGGGATCTGGAACCGCTGACCGGGCCTACGCCGGGTCGAGCAGGGCGGCCTCGACCCAGTCCTCGACGACGACCCAGCCGTCACCCTCGTCCACCGGGCGCACGACCCGGCCGTACCAGCCCCCGTCGCGCTGCCGCCACTCCAGGAGCAGCCCCGGGACCCGGCCGTGACGACCGTTGACCCAGCAGTGCTTGACCCCCGCTGGGGGCTGGATCCCGGCCTGGGCGGTGGTGGCCACGCGGTCGGCCATCGAGCCGTAGCTCCCGCGCTTGTTCATCCCGCCTGCCATGCCGGGGACCCTACGGCTCGTCGTCGACACCGGGTCCGGCCAGCAGCGCCAGGACCTCCTCGGACGACCGGACGTCGCCGAAGGTCGACACCACCGTGCCGCCCGCGGAGCGCAGGGCGTGGGCAAGACGGTTCACGACCGGCACCGTGCCCGCGGCGTACGGGTTCTCCCGGACGAAGAACTCGACCAGGTCGACCACGACCAGTGCCGTGCGCGCGGGGTCCAGCACCTCGTAGGCGTACCTGCGCCCACGCCGCAGCTCGTGGCGCGCGTACTCGCGGTCGTCGATCCGCCAGGCGTGGGTGCGCGCGTGGGTGAGGGGCATGGCTCTATCGTCGCCTCATGGACGTGCGCATCGAACACGACGGGCCGGTGACGATCGTCGTGCTCGACCGGCCCGCCTTCCGCAACGCGGTCGACGGCACGACCGCCCGGGCACTCGCGGACGCGTTCCGCGCCTTCGAGGAGGACGACTCCGCCCGGGTCGCCGTGTTGTACGGCGACGGGGGGACGTTCTGCGCGGGCGCCGACCTCAAGGCGATGGACAACCGGGTCGAGGACCACGGGGACGGCCCGATGGGGCCGACCCGGATGCGGCTGTCCAAGCCCGTCATCGCCGCGATCGAGGGGTACGCCGTCGCTGGCGGCCTGGAGCTCGCCCTCTGGTGCGACCTGCGGGTGGCGGCCAGGGACGCCGTGTTCGGTGTCTTCTGCCGGCGGTGGGGAGTGCCCCTGATCGACGGTGGCACCGTGCGGCTGCCGCGGCTGATCGGCCAGAGCCGGGCGATGGACCTGATCCTCACCGGCAGGCCCGTCGACGCCGAGGAGGCGGAGCGGATCGGCCTGGTCAACCGGGTGGTCGAGCGGGGCACGGCCCGTGAGGAGGCCGAGCGGCTGGCATTCGACCTGCTGCAGTTCCCGCAGGAGTGCCTGCAGAACGACCGGCTCTCGGTGCTCGACCAGTGGGGCGCGAACGAGCGCGACGCGATGGCCCACGAGCTCGCCCTCGGCAAGCTGTCCCTGCAGGCCGGGGCACGGGACGGCGCGGCCAGGTTCGCCGACGGCGAGGGCCGGCACGGAGTCTTCTGATCGACCCGCCCGAAACTTTCGGACGGGTCAGCGAACAGTTTCCGGCGGGTCAGTGGGGCGCAGGCTCCTCACGACCGCCGACTGAGGGAGCCGGGGTCGCACGCACCAGGGCCAGCCGGCCGAGGCGTCGAGGAACAGCGTGAACGGCCCGACCTCCTCGGTGGTGGCGAAGCGGCGGGACCACGGTGTCGCAGTACTCCTCCAGCTCGTCGAGGTCCACGCCGGCAATCCTGAGGCCGCGTTGCCCTCCGCGCACCCGGATTCGCCGGGTAGGCGAGGATGACGCCATGACCTGGTTCTCCTCCCCCGACGAAGCGGTGACCCGGCTGCACGACGTCGGCTACCTGGCCGACGCGGCCACCGCCACCACGGCGTTCCTGGCCGGTGCACTCGAGAAGCCCCTGCTGGTGGAGGGGCCGGCCGGGGTCGGCAAGACCGAGCTGGCCAAGGCCGTGGCGCGGGCGACGGGCGCCGACCTCGTCAGACTCCAGTGCTACGAGGGGCTCGACGAGGCCCGGGCGCTGTACGAATGGAACTACAAGAAGCAGCTGCTGCGGATCCAGGCCAGTCAGGGGGACGACCAGTCGTGGGACGAGACCCACGACGACATCTTCACCGACGAGTTCCTGCTGACCCGTCCGCTCCTGACCGCGATCCGGCGCGAGGAGCAGACCGTCCTGCTGATCGACGAGGTCGACAAGACCGACGTCGAGGTCGAGGGCCTGCTGCTCGAGGTTCTGTCCGACTTCCAGGTCACGATCCCCGAGCTCGGCACCGTCGCGGCGGTACGCCGGCCGTTCGTCGTGCTGACCTCGAACGCCAGTCGGGAGCTGTCGGAGGCACTGAAGCGTCGCTGCCTCTATCTCCACCTGGACTACCCGGACGCCGAGCGGGAGCGCGAGATCGTGAGCTCCCAGGTGCCGGGGCTCGAGGACCGCATCGCCCGGCAGCTGGTCGACACCGTCGGCCGCCTGCGCGAGCTGGAGCTGAAGAAGGCGCCGTCGATCGCGGAGTCGGTCGACTGGGCGCGCACCCTGATCGCCCTCGAGATCGGCGACCTCACGGACACCGTCGTCGCGGAGACCCTGGGCGTCGTGCTCAAGCACAGCTCCGACCACGACCGCGCGATCCGCGAGCTGAAGCTGCGGAGCTGACATGAGCGGGCTGGTCGGCAGGCACATCGCGTTCCTCGAGTCGCTGCGCTCGGCTGGGCTGCCGGTCTCGCTGGCCGAGGACCTCGACGCCATCGCGGCGCTGCAGCACCTCGAGTGGGGCGAGCGGGCCACCGTCCGCGCCGGCTACGCCGCCACCCTGGTGAAGAAGCAGTCGCAGCGGTCGACCTTCGACGCCCTCTTCGACCTCTACTTCCCGGCGCTCGTGGGGTCCGGTACCGGCGGGGATGCCGAGGCGGGGGCCGGGGGCGAGTCGCCGGAGTCCGGCGGGGTGCGCGACAACGCCCAGGCGCTCAGCGACTTCCGGGCCGAGCTGCTGCCCGCTCTCGGTGAAGGCGACGACCAGGCGCTCCAGCGGCTGGCGGTCGAGGCCGTCGGCCGGTTCGGTGCGATGCCCGGCCGTGGCCCCGGGCTCTCGTCGTGGTCGGCCTACACCGCGCTGCAGCGGGTCTCCCCGTCCGACCTGGTCGAGCAGATCGTCTCCGCGCTGCTGGCCCAGGGCCGGGTCGACGACGAGGCCCGCCGCACCGCCGGCCGGCGGCTCGGCGCCTTCACGAAGCTGGTCGAGGACGACGCCCGCCGCCGGATCGCCGAGGAGAAGGGCCCCGACCACGTCGCCGACGTGGCCATCCGGCCCAGCATCGACCGCCTCGACTTCACCTCCGCCCGCAAGGCCGACCTCGAGGAGATGCGGCGCGAGATCTACCCGCTCGCCCGGCGGCTCGCCACGCGGCTCACCCAGGAGCACCACGCGCGGCGCCGCGGACCGCTCGACTTCCGTCGTACCGTCCGGGCGAGCATCTCCACCGGGGGCGTCCCGCTGACCACCCACCACAAGCCGAAGCGGCCGCACCGCACCGAGCTCGTGGTCCTCTGCGACGTCAGCGGGTCGGTCGCCAACTTCGCACAGTTCACGCTGCTGCTGGTGTTCGCGCTGCGCGACCAGTTCCAGAAGGTGCGCGCGTTCACGTTCATCGACCACGTCCACGAGGTCACCGACCACTTCGTGCCCGGTGCGGACGTCGCCGACGTGATGGCCGACCTGGCTGCCAGCACCGCCCACGCCGCCTTGTGGGGACGCACCAACTACGGGCGGGCGTTCACGAAGTTCCAGGAGAACCACGCCGACGCGCTCGGCTCGAAGTCGTCGCTGCTGATCCTGGGCGACGCGCGGTCCAACTACAGCGACCTGTCGGTGGGGGCGCTGAAGGAGATGGCCGGGACCGCGCGCCACGCCTGGTGGCTCAACCCGGAGCACCCGCGCCACTGGGACACCGGCGACTCCGCCGCCACGGCGTACGGCGAGGTCGTGCCGATGGTGGAGTGCCGCAACCTCACCCAGCTGGGCGAGTTCGTGCACGACATCTGCTGACGCTCACGGCGCCAGGTAGCCGGCTTCCTGCATCCGCTGGATCTCGGCGAGCAGCTCGGGGTGCTGGGCGGTGTCGGCCGCGCGGCCACCCGCGACGTAGACGCTGAGGCCGGCGGCGGTAGAGCTGTCGAACACGACGGTCACCCGGTTGGGCGCGCCGGCGTTGATCAGTGAGCCGAGCAGGGCCACCGGGTCGGCGCGGTCCTCGAGCGAGAGGACCCGGATGGAGCCGGGGATCCGCGGCACCTGCGCGGAGGGCGCCCCGGCGGTGACGACCTGGTCGATGACGAAGGCCGTCGACGGCGCGGACGCCGCCACCTCGGCGGCGGTGACCCCGCCCTGGGCGGAGCCGACGAGCATGACCCGGGCATCCGTGTCACCGGCGACCGCGCGCTCGATCGCCCGCACCACCTGGTCGGCGTACGTCGAGGTGTCGCCGCCGACCAACCGCAGCCGGCGTCGGGTGCCGCCGTCGGGACCGGGGAGGTAGGCGATGTAGCGCTGGTCGGCGATCCGCCGGACGTGGACGCTGGTGGGTGCCTGGTCGAGGTGGACCATCAGCTCCTCGATGCTGCGGGGGGCCGTCGACGACTCGGCGTCCGCCTCGGGCAGCTCCGGGGCAGGTTCGACGAACCCGCCGGCGACGTCCCGCAGTGCCGACCCGAAGTCGCCCGACATGACGGCGACGCCGCACGCGCGCAGCCCGCCGAGCGCGGCCTGGTGACCGATGTGGCGGGTGAGGACGCCGACCGTGAGCAGGGATCGCATCTGCAGGCCGTCGAGGAGCCCACCGCCACCGCTGGTGACGTGGTCCATGAGCTCGGGGTTCATCTCCGCGAGCTCGTTGAGATAGGCCGCGACGCCGTCGCGGTCGAGGGCGTCGGTCTCGATCAGGCCGGCCGAGACGATCGCCCCGCCCAGCGCGATCTCGGGTGCGAGGTAGCCGATCGCCCGTCCGGCGATGCTGCCGAGGGTCTTGTACGCCGCCTCCTGCAGCTCGTCGATCCAGCGATAGGTCGCCACGGTGGCGCGGATCATCAGTGCGTCCGCGTCGAGCTCGACCCCGCGGGTGAGAAGGCCGTGCTTGCCGGTCGTGGCGGCGTGGATGTCGGACTCCGCCTGGGCGAACGTCGTCGGCGACAGCTCGGCCGACTCCGCCACGGACGGGTCGCGGAGCACCTCGTCGCCCAGGCGGGCCTGGGCGCGCATCGCGTCACCGGAGGCGTCGAACAGGTCCCCGAGGCGCATCATCCGGTCGTACTTGTCGGCGAGGTCGGCCGCCTCGACCGCGGTCAGGGGGACGTTCTCCTCGGAGGTGTTCACGCCGTCACCTCGGCGAGGACGGGGGCCAGCTCCGCCGCGAGGTCCGACGGCTCCACGGCGCGGACCACGACGTGGTGGACCTCGCCGATCTGGCGCGGCCGGAGCGCGTGCCAGCCGTCGGAGAGCAGGGTCCACGAGACGACGCCGACGACGGCGGGAACGTCGTCGGCGACGTTGGCCACGAGGACCCGGAGCCGGCCGTGGGCCTCGTGCGACAGCGCACCGAGCAGGGCGGTGACCTGCGCGTCGTCCATCGGGCCCCGGTCGTCGAGCACCGAGCCGGAGTGCCGGGCGGCGAGCACGGTGAGCAGGTCGTCGCGGCCGCTGCGGATCGCCTCGGTGGCGCCGTCGGCCAGCTCGAAGGGGATCTCGACGTGGGCTGGGACCGCGGACGCAGTGACCTCGAGCTCCGTCGGGAGCACGGGGGCCCGGCCGAGCTCGGCCGCCCACTGGGAGGCGGGGAACCAGGCGAGCTCGAAGACGATCCCGTCGACCGTGGACAGGGTGGCCACCGCGTCGCCCGCGTGGCGGTGCCAGGACTTCGCGCGGATGCCGGCCGCGGTCACGTCGATGTCGAGGGCTGTGGTCGGCGTGGCGAGGAGACCGACCGCGCCCGCCAGGCCGTCGGCCGGACCGGCCTCGCCGAGGAGGCCTCGCCGGGTCAGGGTCGTCACCGGGTCGTGCAGCGAACGCACGGCTGCGGCGTACGCGGCGTCCTCGGCGACCGAACGGCTCTCGCCGAGCCGGTCGTCCAGCGGGTTCGCCCCGGTGGGCGTCACGAGGTCGAAGGGGAGCGGTGCGCCGCCGGCGCGCTCGGCGACCAGCCGCAGCTCGGGCAGGGTCAGGGACACCCGCCGGGGCAGAGCGTCCAGCAGCCCGGTCGGCGGGGGTGGCGGGGTGCTGAGGTCGATGGTGGGCATCAGAGCCCCGGCAGCTCGACGTCGAGCCAGTCCTTGTGACCGGACGGCGGTGGGGTGAACGCGGTCAGGACGCGGTCCTGGTCGGTGGGCTCCCGGCGTACGTCGTCGGGGTCGTCGTGGGCCGCCAGCCGCGCCAGCCGGCCCTGGGCGTCGGACGTGAGTGTCTCGGCGCGGTGCTGGACGGTCGCGATCTGCTCCTTGAGCGACTCCACCTCCTGCAGGTGGCGCTCGAGCGACGCGGCGGCGGTCTCGTGGCGAACAGCAACGTCGCGCAGGTGCGAGGCGCGCTCGCGGATCCGTTCGCGCATCGCCTCGGCGGCGCGCCCGGTCCAGGCGATGGCATCCATCTGGGACACGAGCCGGTCGGCCCGCAGCCTGATGTCGTCACCCTGCTCCCGCAGCTGCGCCGCGCGTCTCCGCATGACGCCGGTGTCGCCGTACATTTTCACTCCCCTCGAGCCCTCGCCGATCGCCTTCCCGCAAACCTTCCGCACCAAACAGGTCCAGGAGCAGAATGACAGGCGGCCCCATGGGTGTCCCACATCTGCGTAACCGGGGTCCGTATGGTCTCGTTGAGGTCACGTCGCCGAAAAGCGTCGCGTCGAGAGCCATCCGAAGAAGGAGCGCCATGTCCGTCAGGCAGATCACCCGTGCGGTCGTGACCGCCGCCGCGGTGCTGGCGGTGTCGGCCACCGGTCTCGGTCCCGCTGCGGCGACCGAGGGCCAGACCCCCGTCGGCGACGTGAAGCGGGTCGTCTTCGTCGGCAACAACTGGGAGGGCACCGTCGACCTCCTCGCCCCGGGGACGCTCGAGCGCGTGGGCCGGATCAACATGATCCCGGACCAGGACGAGCGGATGATGGAGATCGCCACCAACCCCGAGCGCCTGGCCTACTACCTGGCCATCCGCGAGGCGATCGGTGAGGGCCACGACCAGCTCGTCGACGACATGTACACCTCCAACGACGGCACGCTCCTGATCGCGTCGCGGCCGTCGTACGCCGACGTGGTCGCGATCAGCCTGGAGACCCAGGAGATCGTGTGGCGGTTCCCCGTCGCCGGCCAGCGATCCGACCACATGGCCATCTCGCCCGACGGCGAGACCGTCGTGGTGAGCGCCTCGACCGGCAACGTCGTGCACGCCATCCGGGTCTCCGACGGCGTGGAGGTCGGGCAGTTCCCATCCGGTGGTTCCCCCCACGAGAGCGTCTACATCAACGACGGCGAGAAGATCCTGCACGCGAGCATCGGCTACGTCTACACCCCGACCGACCAGGACCAGGCCGACCCGGCCAAGGGCGAGCGGGTGTTCCAGCTGGTCGACGCCGACACCTTCGAGGTGCTGCGCCGCTACAACCTGCGCAAGAAGCTCGACGCCGCCGGCCACGAGGGGATGAGCGCCGCCGTCCGCCCGCTGACGCTGTCTCCCAACGAGCACCGGGTGTACTTCCAGCTGTCGTTCGTCCACGGCTTCTGGGAGATGAACCTGCGCACCGGCAAGCTGATGCGGTTCCGGCACCTGCCCAACCTGATCCCCGAGACGCCGCGCGAGGAGTACCTCCTCGACTCGGCCCACCACGGGATCGCGATGAACCACGCGGGCACCAAGATCTGCGTCGCCGGCACGATGTCCGACTACGCCACGGTCGTGGACGTCCGCTCCTACAAGCGCGGCAAGCTCCTGAAGAAGGAGGACGGCAAGCCCTACTGGGTCACCCCCAGCTGGAACGGCCACCACTGCTACATCTCTTGGAGCGGCACCGACGAGATCGCCAAGATCTCCTACCGGACCGGCAAGGTCGTCGACGAACGCCCCGTCGGTGACCACCCCCAACGGATCCGCAACGGTTTCGTCGAGCGCAGCCTGCTCGCCGGCCTGCCGATGCCCGGTGACCTGCCGCCGTACGAGCCGATGCCGCCGAACGCCCCCGGCCCTAGCTGACCTCTGTCGCGATCCCCGGTTAGCCGGGGATCGCTGCACATCTCGGCCACTGCACTGGCCGAGAAGTGCACGGACTGCCTGACCGGTGTGACGGGTGGGGCGCGATCAGCGGATCACGGACGCCAAGCGCTCGAGCCCCAGCTCGACGTCCGAGCGCGGCCCGGCGAAGCTGAACCGGACGAACCGGTGGCCCACCTCGGTGTCGAAGTCGATGCCCGGGGCCATCGCGACGCCCGTGCGGGCCAGCACGTCGTGGGCGAACGCCATCGAGTCGTCGGTCAGGTGGCCGACGTCGGCGTAGACGTAGAACGCCCCGTCGGCCGGGGCCAGCTCGGTGATCCCGAGCGCGGGCAGACCCTCGAGCAGCAGTGCCCGGTTGCCGGCGTACCGCGCGACGTGGCCGTCGAGCTCGGCGTACGACGCGTCGTCGAACGCGCGGACCGCAGCCCACTGGGCAAGGGCGGGCGGGCAGATCGTGAAGTTGCCGGTGAGGACGTCGACCGGTCGCCGCAGGCGCTCGGGGACCAGCATCCATCCGATCCGCCAGCCGGTCATCGAGAAGTACTTCGAGAACGAGCAGAACACCACGGCCTCGCGTGAGGTCTCCCAGGCAGAACGGGACAGCGGCTCCTGTCCGTCGAGCGGGGCGTACTCGATGCCGTGGTAGATCTCGTCGGAGATCAGCTGGACGCCGCTCTCCTCGCACCAGCGCGCGATCGCCCCGAGCTCGTCGGGCAGCAGCATGGTGCCGGTCGGGTTGGCCGGGCTCGCGATGACGAGGCCCTTGAGGTCCTCGATCTCGTCGAGCTGCGCCACCGTCGGCTGGAACCTGGTGTCGGGCCCGCAGTCGATCTCGACGACCTCGCAGCCCAGCGCCACCAGCACGTTGCGGTAGCAGGGGTAGCCGGGCCGGGCCATCGCCACCCGGTCGCCCGGCTCGAACGCGCTGAGGAACGCGAGCAGGAAGCCGCCGCTCGACCCGGTCGTGACCGCGACGTCGTCGGCAGCCACGTCGATCCCGTGCGTCTTGCGGTGGTGCTCGGCGATCCGTTCCCGCAGCTCGGGCACGCCGGACGCGACGGTGTAGCCGAGCGGGTCGTCGGACTGGAGCAGCCGGATCGCCTCGGCCGTCACCGGCGCAGGAGCTCCGGTGCTGGGCTGGCCGGCGACCAGGTTGACCATGTCGCCGTGGGTCCGGTTCCGCAGTTGGGCGGCCGCGAGCAGGTCCATCACGTGGAAGGGCGGCACGTTGGCCCGCGCAGCCACGGTGAAGCGGTCGGTCATGCGAGCAAGTTACCGGGACGCCGCGTGCCGACCTGCGCGCCGCCCGAAGAACGACCCCTCGCCGAGCTGGGTGCCGGACGCGTAGCCCTTGCCGTCCTGGGCGAGGTTGGACGCGCAGGCGCCGGCGGCGTACAGCCCGGGGACCACTGAGCCGTCGGGCCGCTGGGCCTGGCCGTCGACCGTGGTCCGGATGCCGCCGAGGGTGAAGCCGGCGTACAGCGCGTTGCCCAGCGTGAGGTCGAAGGCCCCCCACGGGCCGGTCGCCTGCGGGGCCAACCAGTCCGGCGACTTGTGGAAGTCGGGGTCTTCGCCGCGGGCGGCGTGCTCGTTGTAGCGCGCGAGCGTGGCCACCAGCGACCCGGCCGGGAGACCGAGCCCGGTCTCCATCTCCTCGACCGTCTCCCAGCCGTCGACGAACGGCACCAGCGGCATCGTCGGGTGCTCGATGTGCTCGCTGTCGACGATGAGGTACGCCGCGGAGTCGGGCTGCTCCATCACGAAGCCGGACGTCCGCGAGTGGTAGGAGTCCTCGGCCACGAAGCGTTCGCCGCGCTTGTTCACGATCAGCCCCGTGACCAGCACCGACGGCGGGTAGAACGGCGCGGTGATGAACGGCTGCTCCATGTGCTTGAGCTCGGCGCCGACGGACTCGCCGAGCCGGATGCCCAGCCCGTCGTCGTACGTCGATCCCAGCGTGAACAGCTTCGACCCGAGGGACGGGGTGTGGGCCGTGACCATGTCGGCGTTCATCACGAAGCCACCGGCGGCGAGCACGACGGCGTCGGCCCTGACCAGCCCGGTCTCCTGGAAGCGGCGCCAGGCGAGCCCGACCACGGCACCGGACTCGTCGGTGACGAGCTGCGTGGCGCCGGTCTCGTAGCGGACCTCGACGCCGGCTTCCTCGACCCGGTCGCGGAGCAGGTCCATGACGAGCTTGGTGCCCTCGGTGTCGCCGGGGACCGGGACCTTGTGGCCGCGGGGGGCAGGCGTCGCCTGCTCGAGGAACGGCCACACCTTCTCGTTGCCCGTGAACATCAGACCCTCGGTGCCGGGCTGGATCACGGCCTTGCCCGGGAAGAAGGAGCGCTCGAACTCGAAGCCCAGGGCCTCGAGCCAGTCGAAGTGCTCGACGGAGCCGTCGCAGTAGGCGCGGATCTTGTCGTGCTCGGGCTCGAGGGAGACGGCGACGAGGTAGTCGTACATGGCGTCGGCGCTGTCGTCGTGGCCGGTGACCTGCTGCACGGCGGTGCCGCCACCGAGGTAGAAGTGGCCGCCGGACATGCTCGACGTCCCGCCGTGGACGGCGGCCCGCTCGAGGAGGAGCACCCGGGCGCCGGCCCGCGCGGCCTCGAGGGCGGCGCAGCCACCGGCGATGCCGAAGCCGACGACGACCACGTCCCACCGTTCGGTGTCGGGGGAGAGGTCGCCCGCGGGGAGGACGTCGGGGGCAGCGGTGCCGGTCAGCTCGGCCATGGCGCCAAGACTAGAACATGTTGCAGTTTCGCGGGAGGGGTGACCGATAGGATCGCCTCACCGGCCGGCCCCTCCCAGCTCGAGGTGACCTTGACCTTCAACGTCCACCAGCTCGACAGCTTCGTGCTGGTGGGCGCAGCTGTCACCCTCCTCGCGATTCTCGCGGTCAGGGTGTCCTCCCGCGCCGGGCTCCCGAGCCTGCTGATCTACCTCCTCATGGGCGTCGCGCTCGGCGAGAAGGGGGTCGGGATCCCCTTCGAGGACTACGAGCTCGCGCACGCGCTGGGCTTCCTGGCGCTCGCGATGATTCTGGCCGAGGGTGGACTCACGACCAGCTGGAACGAGGTCAAGAGCTCGATGCGCCTCGGCGCGGCGCTGGCGACGATCGGCGTCGCGGTCTCCGTGGTCGTGGTGGCGCTCGGCGGCCACTACCTGCTCGGGCTCCCGTGGGAGCTCGCCGTCCTGCTCGGCGCGGTCTGCTCACCCACGGACGCGGCCGCGGTGTTCTCGGTGCTGCGCGTCGTCCCTCTGCCCCGTCGGCTCACCGGCGCGCTCGAGGCCGAGTCCGGGCTCAACGACGCCCCGACGGTCGTCCTGGTCACCCTGATCTCGACCGGCGCGGTGGCCGAGCAGGGCGCCTTCGAGACCGCCGGCATCGTCGTCTTCGAGCTCGTGGTCGGCGTCGCCATCGGCCTGCTCTGCGGCTTCGGCGGCGCCTGGGTGATGCGCCGAGCGGCCCTGCCGTCGTCCGGCCTCTACCCGCTCGCCGTCCTCACCCTCGCCTTCCTCGCGTACGGCGGGGCCAACGCCCTGCACGGGTCCGGCTTCGCCGCGGTGTACGTCGCAGCGCTGGTGCTCGGCAACAGCGAGCTCCCGCACCGGGCCGCCACCCGGTCGTTCGCGGAGGGCGTGGCATGGCTCGCCCAGATCGGCCTGTTCGTGATGCTCGGCCTGCTGCTCTCGCCGGGCCGGATCTCCCTCGAGATCGTGGGCCTGGCCGTGGCCGCCGGGCTGATCCTCACGTTGGTGGCGCGCCCGCTGTCGGTGGTGATCAGCTCCGCGGTCTCACCGATGCCCTGGCGCGAGCTGAGCTTCCTGTCGTGGGCCGGACTTCGCGGTGCGGTTCCCATCGTCCTGGCCACGATCCCGCTCGCCGAGGGCGTCACCGACTCCGAGCGGCTCTTCGACATCGTCTTCGTGATGGTCGTGATCTACACCCTGCTCACCGGACCGACCCTGCCGCTCGTGGCCCGCGTGCTGCGGGTCGCCCGCCGTTCCGAGCCCCGCGGCCTCGAGGTCGAGGCGGCACCGCTCGAACGGATCGCGGCCGACCTGCTCCAGGTGTCGATCAGCCCCGTGTCGCGGATGCACGGGGTCGAGGTCGGTGAGCTCCGGCTCCCCGTCGGAGCCTCGGTGTCGTTGGTGATCCGGGACGGCGAGATCATCGTGCCCGAGCGCCGGACGACGCTGCGCCACGGCGACGACCTGCTGGTCGTGACCCCGCGCAAGATCCGAGAGGCGACCGAGAAGCGACTGCGCCAGGTGTCGTCGGGCGGCCGGCTCGGGCGCTGGTTCGGCGAGTCCCCGCGCTGACGCCGTTCGAGGGCGGTCTCAGTCGACGGGCGGGCTGCAGATGCGGGCGTCGTCCTCGGCCACGACACGGCGATCACCCTTGACCAGCGCCTCGAACTCGTCGCCGACCAGGACGGTCACGCCGATGCCGCGACCGTCGCGCCGGACGATCTCGACCTCGGGGCCGAGCCGGCTGGCGACCAGCAGCACGTCGGGGCTGGTCGGGGTGTCGGTCCAGATCGCGGCGGTCGCCACCTCGGAGTCCTTGGTCGCGTTGCCGGTGTCGCCCTCGCCGAACCCGGCCTCCACGAAGAAGTCCATGGTCCGGCCGGCCAGGCCGTTGCGCTCGCTGGCGTTGTAGACGCTGACCAGGACCTGGGCGGGGAAGACCTTGTCGCCGGCCGCGACCGGGGTGGCCACGCACCGGGGTGCCTCGGACTTGCCGGGGAAGGGCTCGGTCGCGGCGCGCCAGCCCCATGCGGCGGCGATCAGCAGCAGGACCCCGAGGCCTGCGAGGACGACGGTGGACTTCGCCGCCTGCTGCATCAGCCCGCCACCGGGTGCACCCGCGCGTGCAGGACGTTGCGCTGCTGGAGAGCCGCGCGCAGGGCGCGGTGCAGGCCGTCCTCGAGGTAGTACTCACCCCGCCACTCCACGACGTGGGCGAACAGGTCGCCGTAGAACGTGGAGTCCTCGTCGAGCAGCGCGGCCAGCTGGAGCGTGTCCTTGGTCGTGACCAGCTCGTCGAGACGCACCTGGCGCGGCGGCACCGATGCCCACCCGCGAGAGGTCATCCCGTGGTCGGGGTAGGGCCGTCCCTCGCCGACGCGCTTGAAGATCACGCGCCGACTATAACGAGAGCGCGTCTGGGGGCGCCGATGGACGACCGACCCTCAGGCGGACCACCGGACGGCGTCGTCGAGGTGGTCGGCGACGGCGCTGACCCCGCGGAGCTCCCGGCGAGTCTCGAGCAGTGCGGTGAGCGCCTGGACCCGGCGGAGGCGGAACTGCTCGCGCTGCGTCTCGCGGTGGCTGCGGGACGTGGGCTGTGGCTGCGGGGAGTGGGTGTTCTCCATGACGTGCCTCCTCGTGCGATCGGTGGGGTGCGCCCAGCCTGTGGCACCGACGTCGCGCGGAGGTTGACTCGGGGTTACGGGATCGTCAACGGCGCCCTACTGTGCGTTTCCATGGATGACCTCGAGCAGATCCGACAGCTGAAGTACCGCTACCTCCGCACCCTCGACACCAAGCAGTGGGACGACTTCGAGGCCTGCTTCCTCCCCGGGGCGACCGCGGACTACGCCGGCCTCGTCTTCCCCGACCGCGCGGCCCTCGTCGACTACATGCGCCAGAACCTGGGCCCGGCCATCGTCACCATGCACCACGTCCACCACCCCGAGATCGACGTCGACGGCGACACCGCGACCGGCCGCTGGTACCTGCACGACCAGGTGATCTCGGCGGAGTACCGGTTCAAGCTCGAGGGTGCGGCCTTCTACGAGGACCGGTACGCACGAACGCCCGACGGCTGGCGGGTGTCGCACACGGGCTACGAGCGGACGTTCGAGGCGACGTACGCCCTCGACGACCCGCCCGGCTTCAAGCTGTCGTCGCCGGGTACGACGGGCTGACGCCGGCCGGCTGCTCGCCGCGCGGCACCACGCAGCTCGCGGTGACGGGGGCGCCCTCGCAGCAGGGGCGGATGTGCCCGCACCGGTCGCACCGCGAGTGTGAGGTCTCCCAACGCATCCGGGCGCCGCAGTTGTCGCAGTCCATGTCGCTCACCCGCCCGATCCTGCCAGTCCGTCGGCCCGCGCCCACGCGGCACGCCGGAGCGGTGTCTCAGAGCGACGTCTCGGTCCACGCCATCTGCACGACCTCGGTGCCGTGGTCGCGCGACACCAGCCGGCCGCGACCCGGAGGGGCCGGGACGGGCTTGAGGTTGCCGAGCAGCGGACCCTCGTCGGGGCTGCCGGAGAGCAGCAGGCCGGGCATCGCGAGGTCCCGCAGGGACTGGATGATCGGCTCGTAGAGCGACCGCGACGCGCCGCCGGAGCGACGGGCGACGACCACGTGCAGCCCGACGTCGCGGGCCTGGGCCAGCAGGGGCTGGAGAGCCTGCACCGGGGAGCTCTGCTGGGTGGCGACGAGGTCGTAGTCGTCGACGACCACGAACACCTCGGCGCCCTTCCACCACGACCGGCTGCGCAGCTGGTCGGGGGTCACGTCGGGGCCGGGGATCCGGTTCTCGAGGTAGGCCGCGAGATCCTTCAGCACCGGTTGCGCCTGGGTGGCCGAGGTGAGGTAGTTGAGCAGGTACTCCTCGGGCACCTCGCCGAGCAGCGACCGCCGGTAGTCGACGATCACGATCTGCGCCTCCTGTGCGGTGTGCGTGCGCATCACCTCGCGGACGTAGGACCGCAGCACGGCGCTCTTGCCGGACTGCCCGTCGCCGAAGATCAGCAGGTGCGGCTCGGAGTCGGGGTCGAGGCCGACCGGCGCCAGCTCCTTCTCGTTGACGCCGACCAGCAGCAGGCGCGGGTCGAGCTGGGCCTCGGCGGCCTGGGCGCGGACCGCGTCGAGGTCGATCCGGTCCGGCAGCAGCCGGAGCTTCGGGCCGGGCCGGCCCTTCCACGCCGCCTTCACCCGGGCGATGAGGTCGTCGACGCCGTCGCCCAGGGTCTCCGCGTCAGGTTTGCCGTCGATGCGCGGCAGAGCGGCGAGGTAGTGGAGCTTGGCCTGGGTCAGGCCGCGTCCCGGCCGCCCGGTCGGCACGAGGGTGGCCACCTTGCGGTCGATCTCGGAGTCCATCGCGTCGCCGAGCCGCAGCTCGAGCCGGGTGCCGAAGACGTCCCGCATCGCCGCGCGGAAGTCGGCCCAGCGGGCCGCGCCCGCGACGATGTGGAGACCGAACGTGAGGCCGCGGGACGAGAGCTGCTGCACCTCCATCTCGAGGTCGTCGAAGTCGGCACGGAGGGTGGCCCAGCCGTCGATCACGAGGAACACGTCGCCGTACCCGTCGTCCGCCCGCCCGGCCGCCCGGCGGCTCCGGTAGGTCTCGATCGAGTCGATCCCGTTGGCCCGGAAGTAGGCCTCCCGTCGGTCGACGATCCCGTTCGCCTCGGCCAGGATCCGGCGTACGACGTCCGGCTCGGAGCGGGTGCCGACACCAGCGACGTGGGGCAGGTCGGCGAGCGTCGTGAAGGTGCCGCCGCCGAAGTCGAGCACGAAGAACTGGGACTCGAGCGGCGTCGTCGTCAGCGACATGCTGGTGACGATGGTGCGCAGCAGCGTGCTCTTGCCGCTGCGCGGTCCCCCGACGACGGCGACGTGCCCGCTGGATCCGCTGAGGTTGACGGTCAGGGTGTCGCGGCGCTGCTCGCGCGGCCGGTCGACGGTGCCGAGCGGCACCAGCAGGCCGCCGAGGCCACGCCACTGCTGGGACACGAGGCCCAGCTCGGGGCGCTCGGCGAGGTCGCCCATGAGCTCGTCGAGGGTGTCGGGGACGTCGAGCGGCGGGAGCCACACCTGGTGGGCGGCAGGACCGTGACCCGCCATCTGGCCCACTGCGATGTCGAGCAGGGAGTCCTGCTCGCCCTGCGTCGGCGGCGGCGCGACCTCCTCGGGCTCCGGCTCGTTGGTGGTCAGCGCCTGCACCTCGGAGATCGTGAACGGCAGGATCCCCTGGACGTGGCCGCCCGCGTCGCGGCGCACCCGCACCTTGCCGCTCGGCGGTCCGGAGACGTAGGCCGCCTTGAACCGCAGCAGCGTCGACTGGTCGGGCCTGAGGTAGCCCAGGCCGGGGACCGGCGGCAGCTCGTAGGCGTCGGGGACACCGAGCACGGACCGGGACTCGCCGGCACTGAAGGTGCGCAGGCCGACCCGGTAGGAGAGGTGGGACTCGAGGCCGCGCAGGCGACCCTCCTCGAGACGCTGCGAGGCGAGCAGCAGGTGAAGCCCCAGGGACCGGCCGAGGCGGCCGATGGCGACGAACAGGTCGATGAACTCGGGCTTGGCCGAGAGCATCTCGGAGAACTCGTCGACCACGATGAACAGCGACGGCATCGGGGCCAGGTCCTCGCCGGCGGCTCGGGCCTTCTCGTAGTCGCGGATAGAGGCGAAGTTGCCGGCTGCCCGCAGCAGCTCCTGGCGGCGCACCATCTCGCCGGACAGGGCGTCCTGCATGCGGTCGACGAGGGTGAGCTCCTGGGCCAGGTTGGTGATGACGGCCGAGACGTGCGGCATCTCGGACATGCCGGCGAAGGTCGCGCCACCCTTGAAGTCGACGAGCACCATGTTCAGCTGCTCGGGGGAGTGGGTCATCGCCAGGCCGAGCACGAGGGTGCGGAGGAACTCCGACTTGCCGGAGCCGGTCGCACCGATCACCAGGCCGTGCGGGCCCATGCCCTGCTGGGCCGACTCCTTGATGTCGAGGTGGACCATGCTGCCGCCCTCGCCGAGCCCGATCGGCACCCGCAGCCGGTCGCGGGCAGGGCGCTGGCGCCAGGCCGCGCCGGGGTCGAACGTCTGGACGGCGCCCAGGCCGAGCAGGTCCATGAAGTCGGACGGACCGGTGATCTCGCCGGAGGCGGTCTCGGTCGGCCCGGTGACGGTGTGCAGCGGTGCCAGTCGCCGGGCGAACGCCTCGGCCGTGGCCAGGTCGCACTGGTCGGCCAGTGCGCGCACGGGCTCCTCCCGGACGCGTACGGCGTGCACCGGGTGCTTGCCGTCCTCGAGGGGTGCAGCCTCGAACTGGAGCCGCAGCCGGGTCGGGTCGTCGAGCTCGTCCCACCGGGTCGGCAGGTCGAGCACGGTCACGCCGTGGAGGCCGTCGGGCGGGATCACGTGGTTGCCCGGGGGGAGCTGGGCGCCGTCGGTCACGAGCAGGATGTGGGGCGTCGGGGGACGCTCGTCGGCACCGAACCGGGGCCGGTCACTGAGGTCCGGCGGCAGCAGGGCCGCGATCTCGGCCAGCGAGGTCGTGACCATCCGCATCGGCCCGACGGCGTCGGACTGCTGCGCGCTGTGGGCGTGCGGGAGCCACTTGACCCAGTCCCAGTGCATGAGGTTGCGCTCGGTCGTCAGCACCGCGATGGCGAGGTGGTCGGGTGCGTGGAACGCGGCCGCCGAGCACACCATCGAGCGGGCGAGCGCGCGGACCGGGTCCTCCTGGCCGCACAGCTCGATCCGGTCGAACGCTCGCAGGTCGATGGAGGCGGGCAGCTTGGGCTGCAGCCGGTGCACGACCAGCAGCCGGTGCAGGGCGGACGCGGCGGCCGGGTCGACCTGGTCGATCGGGGCGCTCTCCGGCGGCACCAGCTCCAGGGCGAGCGGCTGCGAGCAGACGCCGTACCGGACGTGCAGGAAGTTGGCGTCCGAGCTGGCGTGCTCCCAGACCCGCGACCGCTCCTCGGCCAGCGAGGGGAGGGCGTGCGGGTCGGGGTGGTGCCAGTTGAGGGCCCGGCGCTGCTGGTCGGCCGCCTCGCGGGCGATCTTGCGGACGTTGCCGAGGTAGCGGAGGTAGTCGGTGCGCGAGCCCGTCACCTGCTGGTTGCGCTGCTTCCGCTGCCGGTCGAGCTGGACGATGATGAAGCCGAGGGTGGCGAAGAGGAACATGCCCGCCGCGATGTAGCTGCGACCACCCGTGGACGACCCCATCGTCGCGACCAGCACGATCGACCCGAGGCTGCCGAGCATCGGGATGGCGTTCATCAGGACGCCCGCGGCGCCCTCGCTCTGATCGATCTCGGGCGGTGCCTGGAGGACGATCTGGCCCGAGGGCATCTGCGGCTCGTCGAGGCGGGTCCCTCGCAGCGTCGTACTCACTCGTCTCCCCCTTGGTGTTCGGGCCGATGATAGGTGTGCGGCGCGAGCCCGACCACCCTCGTCGCGCGAGCGACTACTCTCGGCGGACGACGGGCCGACCGCCCGTGGCGACAAGGGGGCAGGGCGTGGCGACAGGGCGCGTTCCGTCGGCGGGCGACAGCATCGCCGTCAGCGTGCACGGCCCCGCGGGCGTCCTCGACCTCACGGTCCCGCCCGGTGCCTCGGCCGCCGACCTGGCCCGCGAGTACGCCACCCAGTCCGGCCTCGCCACCGTGCCGCTGCTCTACACGCGGTTGGGCGACCCGCTGCTCGCCGACGTGGCCCTGGGTGACGCCGGCATCGACTCCGGCGACGTCCTCGTCGCGGCGACGTCCGTGCACCGCCCCACCCCGCCACAGCGGGAGCGGATGCTCGCCCGGTCCTCCGCGCCGCCCGGCCGGATCTCGGTCCTGTGGTTCGCGATCGCCTCGATGATGGCGGTCCTGGCGGGCTGGTTCGCCACCCGCTCCGCGTCCGACGACCTGCGCACCGTCACCGTCGCGCTGCTGGTCGCCGCGGCCGTCCTCGGTGTCGTCCCGTTCGGCCGGTACGCGCCGCACCGGGCTCTCGCGGCCCCGGCCTTCGGCACCGTCGCGGCGCTGGTCGTGGTGTGGGACGGCCACCCCGAGCGGCTCCCGATGGTGCTGGGCATCGCCGCGCTCGGCGGGGCGGTCACCGCCGCCGTCGCGCGCTCCTTCACGGAGCACGTGGAGGAGGGCCTGCGCGTGTGGATGGTCGCCGGCGGCCTGGTCTTCGTCGTCAGCGGGCTGGGCGGCCTGTTCGGGCTGCCGCCCTCGGCGACCTGGTCGTTCCTCCTCGTCGGTGCGATGTTCGCGTCCCGGTTCGTCCCGTCGTACGCGGTCGACGTACCCGACCAGCTCCTAATCGACCTGGAACGGCTGGCGGTGACGGCCTGGTCCGCGCGCGACCGTCCGCGCGGGCGCCGCGGCCGTGCCGTCGCGTCACCGCGCGCGGTGGCCGCGGTGGCCCGCAGCGGTGCCCGGCTGGTGACGGCGGCGGGCGCCGCCATCGCCGTCGTCTCCGTGCTGTCGGCGGCCCTCCTCCTCTTCACGGTGACGCTCGACCTCGACCGGATCGGCGCTCGCTGCCTGGTCTTCTTCGCCGGCGCCGCCCTGTTGCTGGCCGGCCGGAGCTACCGGCACGTCGGTGCCCGGGCTCTGCTCCGGACCGCCGGCCTCGGTTGCTGGGCTCTGCTCGCGGTCGAGCTGCTGCGTGGCTCGTCGTCGACCTTCCCTGCCGTGCTGGGCGCCGCGTCGATCGCGTTGGCCTCCCTGATGGTCGTGGTCGCGGTCGCCACCGGCCGGGGCTGGCGCTCGGTCTGGTGGGCGCGCCGGGCCGAGGTGGCCGAGGGGCTGGCCGGAGCGGCGGCCCTGGCCTCGGTCTTCGTGGCGACCGGGCTGTTCCGGGTCGTGTGGCAGCTCGGCTCGCGGATCTCCACCTGACCGTCTCCGGGCACCACTTGCTAGCCTCTGGGCTCGCGGTCTCGGGAGGATGCGATGCGTACGACGACGGGCCTGGCCCTGTCCCTGCTGGTGTGTTCCGTCCTGCTCTCCGGCTGCGGCGACGACGAGAAGTCCCCGGAGGGTGGCCCCTCGGAATCGCCCACGGGCGAGGCCCCGTCGGAGACGAGCGAGCCGGCCGCCGGCCCGGAGATCAAGCTCGGCAGTCTGACCCTGAGCTACCCGGAGGGCTACGACCCCCGCGAGTCCGAGGCCATGGGTGCCGAGGTCGTCACGGCCACCGGTCCCGACGGCGAGCGGCTCGGCCTGACCGCCTACGAGGACTTCAGCCACGAGAGCCTGGCGAAGGCCGTCGACCTGGCGATCACGACCGGGCTGTGGACCAGCAAGCCCGACCGGCTCGACGACCTCGACGTCGACGGGGTGCCGATGTACCACCTGAGCGGACCCGGAGGAGCCGGCGCCACGATCGAGCAGTTCGGCGCCGAGTTCGGCGGCTACGACATGACCCTGGTCGTCTCGACGGAGGGCTCGGCGGCCGACCGGCAGGCGCTGATCGACTCGATCCTGGCCACCGCCACCTGGGATTAGGGGCGGTCTCCGGGGGACCGCCACACCTACCGGAGGCATGTGGAGTGTGATGTTTAGCGCAGGGGGCAGCGGGTAGGTCGTGGGTGTCCGGTCTGCAGGAACTTGCAACCGGATGAGACCGCTCAGGCACACGACACAGAGACTCAAGCGGCGACTGCCGCCACGGGGACAAGGAGAGGCGACATGTCGCACGGCGCTAACGAAATGGGTCAGGGCGAAGGCACCCTGACAAAGGCGGCCGGCCTGGTGGCCGACGCGAAGCAGGACTTCGACCGACTCAGCGGGAAGCTCGACGGTCAGATCCAGGGGCTCCAGGGCAAGTGGGCCGGTGCCGGTGGGCAGGCGTTCTTCACGCTCCACCAGGCCTGGACCGAGAAGCAGAAGGTCATCGTCAGTGCCCTCAACGAGTTCGAGGCGTCCTTGACCTCGACCGAGAAGGACAACATCAGCACCGACGAGGCCCAGTCGGCCAACTACACCCGGACCGCCGGCCGCCTCGGCGGCTGATCCTCCCAGGACTGAAGGAGACAGACCCATGAACCTCGACGGACTTCGCGTCAACCACGCCGGTCTCGACAACGCGGCGCAGGACCTCTACACCGCGGTCAAGGAGATCGACGACCGCATGAACCGCCTCGAGGGCGAGCTCGCCCCGCTCAAGAGCGACTGGTCCGGTAACGCCCAGACCTCCTACCACTCGGCCAAGGCCAAGTGGGACGGTGCGCTCCAGGAGATGCGGGACCTGCTCGACCAGACGAGCCAGACCGTCTACCAGTCCAACGCCGAGTACAAGGCCGCCGACCAGCGCGGCGCGGCTGCGTTCGAGATCTGACAAGCACCACCGCTGGGGGGTCGGGGGCCACGGCCACCGACCCTGTCGGAGGGCTGGACCAGGATCCGTGAGGGGGAACCATGGTTTTCATCGACGGCTTCATCCGGAGTCTCGAGACCGTTCTCGAGCCCACCCAGCTCGAGATCGTCAAGAAGGAGCTCCTCACCGGAGCCAACGAGCTCGACCGTGGCGACTTCAAGAGCCTCCACGTCGCTCCGTCCGCGTTCGGCGGAGCGGAGACCGGGTCGGAGCTCGGCTTCCACCACGGGCGCGCCCAGCAGGTCATCGCCGACACCCTCGCCGGTGTCACCGCGGACATGCGCGACTTCCGTGAGGGCGTCGTCAAGGCCGAGGTCATGCTGGAGGACGCCGACGTCGGCGCCCAGTCCGACCTCTCCCGCAAGGAGCAGGCGGTCGCCGCGCTCGAGGAAGCCAACCGCTGGTTCTCCGGCGACCACACGTACAACCAGGCCCGCAACGCGCACGGGGGCGACCAGGGATGACCAAGGGCGAACAGGTCATGCGGCTCGAGCGAGCGCTCGCCGGGGCCACCGAGGAACAGGTGCAGACGGCTGCCGACGAGTGGTTCGACGGAGCCCTCATGCTCGGGATCGTGCAGGGCGCCTTGCTGCGCTCCAAGCCCATCATCGCCGGGCAGTTCGGTCCCGACACCGGTGACGCCGCGGCGAACGCGTTCCAGACGATGGCCGACAAGGTCTCGGAGCGCCGCGAGCAGATGTACCAAGCGAGCCGGGCCCTCACGAGTGCCAAGCAGGCCCTGGCCGATGCCCGCACGGTGCAGCGCAGCTTCGCCTCCGACCTCGACGACCCCGGCGACTTCCGTGCCGACCCCGGTGCCGACGAGATCGACCAGATCCGCGCCCACCGCGCCCACACCGCACAGAAGGCCGCCTACACCGCCGCCTTCGCGGAGCGCGAGGAGCAGGCGCGTCAGGCCGCCGACAACATGGACCGCGTCTACCAGGACTCCACCGAGACCATGAAGAAGGTCCACGGTGAGCCCGACCGACCCACCGGAGGCGGTGGCGGCGGCACCGGCGGCTCCGGCGGCTCCGGCGGCTCCGGCGGCGGCGGCACGACCCCGACGTACGCCGGTGGCGGTGGGGGCGGCGGCCACACCGGCGGGCCGGGCTTCGTCCCCGACCCCGGCGGCGACCCTGACCCCGTCGGCGACCCGGACCCCGGCACCCCCGACCCCGGCGGTATCCCGCCGGGCGTCGTCCCCGGCGTGCCGCAGGGACCCGGCGAGACCGTCCCGCCCAGCCCGACCGGCCCCACCCCGGTGACCAGTGTTCCGACGTCGGGTGGCCCCAGCGGCGGCACCCTGGGCGGCCTCGCCGGCGCCCTCGGTGGCGGCATGATGGGCGGCATGGCCGGGGTCAGCGGAGCCGTCCGTGGCGGTGGCGCCGCGGTTCCGGCCACCTCGGCCAACTCGAACGCGCGCCCGATCGGCAGCTCCAGCCGGACCGGTGCGAGCGGCTCCCTCGGTCGCAGCACGACCACGCCCGGGGCGCCCAGCAGCCGGGCGCCGGCACCGGAGCCCGCGCAGGTGCGGGCCCCGGATCGCCCGGTGGCCGCGGCGGCAAGTCCGGCACGCGCGGCGCAGGCCGTGGCGCCGGCACCGCGGGTGCGGGAGCGGCCCGCAACCGCGACAAGGACGAGCCGAAGGAGCAGGCGTTCTTCGACGAGGTCCGGGACTGGATCGACGACGAGAGCGGCGCCCCCGGCGTCATCGACTGACGACGGCGCGCGACGGCTCCCGCCCCGGATCGGGCGGTAGCATGCGAGCGGCCCGGCAGCGGGACCGTCGAGTTCGAGTCCGGGGGAGAGTGCGATGAGTCAGGCGCCCACCAGCGCATCGGGACTGGTGCGGGTCACCGTCGCGTCCGGCACGCGCCGCGTGGACCTGGTCCTTCCCGGCGCCGTCCCTGTCGCCGAGCTCGTCCCTGAGCTGGCGCGCAGCGTCGGCCTGCTCGACGCCGTGACGGTGTACGGCGGTTACCGCCTCGTCACCCAGGAGGGCCGCGAGCTGGCCGGTGACGCCGGGCTGACCATGCAGGGCATCGAGGACGGTGGCCTGCTCACCGTTGCCGCGGGTGTCGACGACGAGCCCCCGCGCGTCTACGACGACGTCGTCGAGGCCATGACCGACGTGGTCGAACGCGACCTCAAGCCGTGGGAGCCGGCCTCCGGGCGACGGACCGCCCTGGTGGCCGCCGCGCTGCTGATGGCGCTCGGCGCGGCCGCCCTCTTCATCCAGGACTCCACGCTGGCCGCGGTCGCGGCCGGCGTCGTCGCGCTGGCGCTCGTCACCGGCGCGATCGTCCTGTCCCGGGTGCAGCACGAGCCCGAGGCCGCCGTCGCCGTGGCCTGGATGGGCGCCGGGTACGCCTCCGTCTGCGGCTTCATGCTGGCCCAGGACGGCATGGTGTTCGGGCTGCCGACGGCCTGTGCCGGCGCGGGCGCGCTGCTGGCCGGCCTGGTCGCACTCGTCGGCCTCGGGGAGGGCCGCACCCTGGTCATCCCGCCGGTCGTCGTGGGGGCGATCTTCTTGGCGACGGGGCTCGTCATGCGGGCGGAGAGCTTCGACCCCGCCGTGGTCCTCACCATCGCGCTCACCCTGGTGGTCATGCTCGGCAGCATCTTCCCGTGGCTGGCGCTGGGTGCCACCGGCACGACGGTCGACCAGCTCTACTCCAACCAGGACATCACCGCCGACCCCGACGAGATCGACCCCGCACAGGTGGGGGCGGACGCCCGGGTCGCGCACGAGATCCTCGTGGCCGTCTCCGCCACCGTCGGCCTGCTGCTGGTGCTGATCGCGCCCCTGGCCGTGTCCCTCGGCGTCGCCGGCGCGCTCCTCGCGCTGATGTGCAGCCTGGTCGTCATGCTCCGCACCCGGCAGTACCGCACCGGGTCCGAGGTGCTGGTCGGGCTCACCTCCGGGGTGCTCGGCCTCGTCTCCATCGCCGTCTCCATGCTCTGGCTCCAGCCGTCGTGGCGGCCCACCGCCGCCGTCGTGCTCGCGGCGTCCGGGGCGGCGTTGCTCGCGGTCACGCTCCTGCCGTCCACGCCGTCGGTGCGACGCGGCCGCTTCGGCGACATCGCCGAGTCGATCGCGCTGCTCTCGCTGCTGCCGCTGCTCGTCCTCGCGACCGGCGTCTTCTCGGCGATCCGCGGCTGACATGGCGACCAAGAAGGACCTCACCGAGGCCTACGCGTTCAGCCGACGCCGGCTGGTCACCGCGTTCGTCTCGGGCGCTCCGGGCGGCCGCGAGGTCGAGCCGGCGCGACCGGGCCGGACCATCGTCGGCGGCCTTGCGCTGGCCGTGCTCCTGGTCGCCGGGGCCGCGGTCGCCGGGGTCTTCTCGCCGCGCGTCGACGAGGGCTGGGCCGAGCAGCCCGGCCTGATCATCTCCAAGGAGTCGGGCGCCGCCTACGTCATCACCGAGATCGAGGAGGGCGCCGAGCCCGTCCTGCGACCGGTCATCAACATCACCTCGGCCAAGCTGATCCTGGGGCCGGACGTCGAGCCGACGATCATCCCCGACGAGTACATCAACGAGGAGCAGCGCGGCGACGACATCGGCATCCTCGGCGCACCCGCCAACGTGCCCGACCCGGACCGGCTCATCGACACCGGCTGGACCGCCTGCACGGACATCTCCGAGGGGTACGGCATCCGGCTCGCCGTCTCGCGGGAGCCCGAGGTCGTCCCGGCCCCCGGTGGTGCGGTGCTCGTGGAGGTCGAGGACGACCAGGACCCCTCCGTCTTCGTGATCGCCACCGGCCGGCTCGAGGGCGCCGAGGTCCCCCGCGCCTACAGCTACCGCGTCCCCAAGAGCCGTGGCCGTGACAACCTGCTCGACGCGATCGGTCTGCCCCAGGCGGGAAGTGCCGGCGTCGTCCCCGAGGAGTGGCTCGCCCTGTTCCCGCGGGGCGGCGACCTCACCCGGGACGCCTTCCACCTCGAAGGCGTGGGCGACCCCGCGTCGTACGCCACGGACCTGACCGGTCTGGAGGACGCCAGGGTCGGCGACGTCGTCACCACACCGTCCCAGCAGCTGCTGCTCACCCAGGACGGTCCGGTCGACCTGGACCCGTTCCCGGCCGGGGTCTATCTCGCCGGCGACGAGGCTGACATCACGCTGGACGACCCGCCCGCGCTCGTCCGCGGGGACCAGCCCTACCTCGACGCCCACTGGCCCCAGGACCTGGTCACCCCGGTCCTCGGCCAGCAGTGCGCCCGCCTCTCCGCCGCGGCCGGCCAGCGGCCCGGTGTGGAGATCGTGACGACCCCGACCGGTGACGCGTCCGCGGAGGAGGTCGACCTCGGCGACCGCTCCGTGCGCGTCGACGCCGGAGCGGGCGCCTTCGTGCTCTCCGGAGGCTGGGACCAGACGACCGGCGGCGACCCCCACCTCATGGACGCGCGCGGCCAGCGCTTCCCCCTGGTCGGTGCCGGCACCGCGGGCCAGCTGGGGTACGCCGACTACGCCGTCGCGACCGTGCCCGATTCCTGGGTCGAGCTGTTCGACCGCGGCGTCCCCCTGTCGCAGAGCGCCGCGCTGTGCCCACCGACGCTCAAGCAGGGCAAGTCGTGCGCCTGAGGCGTTCTGCCCTCACCGCGCTGGTCGTCCTGCCCGGCCTGGTGCTCGGCGCACAGACCCCTCCCGCGGCAGCTGCCGTGGAGGACGACGCCGAGTGCGCCGGCATCGACGACACCACCGACGTCGTCTACGAGACCAGGGCCGAGAGTGTTCCGATGGCGGTGCTGGGCATCCAGGGTGCGCACGACCTCCTGCTGACCGAGGACGGCGAGCTCCCCGGGACCGGGGTGAAGGTCGCGGTCATCGACTCCGGGGTCTACGCCGGCAACCCGGACCTGCTCGACGTGGTGCCGGGGGAGTCCTTCACCAGTGAGGCCACCCTGTTCGACTACCACGGGACCGCGGTCGCCGGCCTGATCGCCGGGAAGCCCCGGGGTGACCAGCTCACCGGGGTCGCCCCCGGCGCGCAGATCGTCGACGTCCGGGTCTACGACGACTCGGACCAGCCCGAGGCGCCGGCGGTCAACCTCGAGGTGGACCGCGTCGCTGCCGGCCTCGACTGGGTCGCGCGCCACGCCGAGGCGCAGGGGATCCAGGTCGCGACCATCGCGCTCCGGGTGCCGAAGTCGGCCGGCCTGCGCAAGGCCGTGGCCGCCGCCCGCCGTGCGGACGTGGTGGTGGTCGCCGCGAGCGGGAACCGCCCCGACGAGACCGACCCCCTCTTCGCCGAGTACGGCGAGCTGCAGCCGGGCGAGGACGCGGTGAAGGAGATCTTCCCGGCCGGCTACGACAACGTGGTGGCCGTCAACGCCTCCGCCGGCGGGCACCCGGATGAGCTGAACGGCTACGAGGTGAGCTCGGAGGTCCTCCAGAGCTCCGCCACGGACGTCGCCGCTCCGACGTACGGCGGGGTCTCGCTGGGGGTCAACGGCAGCACCTGCCTGCTCTGGGACATCGCCACCTCGTGGGCGGCGGCCGAGGTGAGTGGCGTCGTGGCGCTGCTGCGGGACCGGTTCCCCGACGACTCCGCCGCCCAGATCGTGGCCCGGCTCGAGCAGACGGCGAGCGGTTCGCCCGACGACGAGAACGTGCTCACCGGGGCCGGCGTGGTGCAGCCGCTCGAGGCCCTCACCCGCCCGCTCACGCCCGACGACGAGGGAGACCTCGACCGTGACGAACCGGAGGAGAGCGCCATCCCGCCGGCCGCAGCCCCGCGGCCCCGCGCGGACCTCCTGGCCAGCGTCCGCGACGACGCCGTCTGGTGGGGGCTGCTCGGCGGGGGTGCGGTCGTGCTCGCCCTGCTGCTCCGGCCGATCCTGGCCCGCCGTCGCCCCTGAGCGGCATGTCCGATGATGGGAGCATGAGCGACGCAGGGACGGCCGGTTCCGTGCACTGGGCCGGGCGCCTCGAACGCGAGCTGCGGGTGCGGGTCAACCCGCGCCTCCAGGACAAGGGCTGGCGACCGCGGGTCATCCCGTTCGTCGGCTACGGCACCACCGGCTGGGTCCGGGTCGGCGCGCGCGTCCTGCTCGTCCCGCCGCACGTCCCCAGCAGCGGGCCGCGTGACCACCGTGGGTGGCGCCGCTTCCTGACCGTCTCGGTGCCCGGCACCCCGGTCACCGTCGAGATCGGCGGCGAGACCCGGGTGGTCCCGAGCGGGCCCGACGGGTACGTCGACGTACGCGTCGAGTGCGACCTCGAACCCGGCTGGAGCACCGCACGGATCCGGGTGGGTGACGAGGAGCCGGTCGAGGCCCCCGTCCGCGTCGTCGGCCCGGGCACGACGATCGGCATGGTCAGCGACATCGACGACACGGTGATGGAGACCAACGTGCCGCGCCCGCTGGTCGCGTTCCGCAACGCCTTCCTGAGCCGAGAGAGCGCCCGGCAGACGGTGCCCGGCATGAGCGAGCTGTACGCCGACATCGTCGCGTCGCACCCGGACCTGTTCCTGGTCTACCTCTCGACCGGCGCCTGGAACGTCGCGCCGCCCCTGCAGGCCTTCCTCGCGCGGCACGGCTTCCCGACGGGCCCGCTGCTGCTCACCGACTGGGGGCCCACCGAGGCCGGCTGGTTCCGGTCCGGGAGCGACCACAAGCGCGAGCAGCTGAAGCGGCTGTTCGCCGAGCTGCCCGACCTCACCTGGATCCTGGTCGGTGACGACGGCCAGCACGATCCGCAGGTGTACGCCGAGGCGGCCGGCGAGCACCCCGACCGGGTAGAGGTCATCGCCATCCGCCAGCTCACGCCCACCCAGCACCTGGTGGCACACGGCACGACCACCCCGCCCGACGGCGAGGCCGCCCCGTGGGCCGAAGGGTCGGTCGTGTCGGTTGCGGCACCGGACGGGATCGGGCTGCGGGACGCGCTGCGCGAGCAAGGCGTCCTTCGTTGAGTTGGGCCTGCGCGGCAGTTGAGTTGGGCCCACGCGGCCCCAACTCAACTGCCGCGCAGGCCCAACTCAACAATCTGGCGGAGGATAGGGGATTCGAACCCCTGAGGGCTTTCACACCCAACCCGCTTTCCAAGCGAGCGCCATAGGCCACTAGGCGAATCCTCCGCCGAGGAGCGTACCTGCCGTCCTCGCGGGCGTGAAATCCGGTCGCCGGGGCCCGTCTTGGCCACGCCGGAGGGCTCACCTAGACTCCATGCCAACCCCCCGCGTGGCGGCATCTCACCGAACTCCCCCAGGGCCGGAAGGCAGCAAGGGTAGGCGAGCCCTGTCGGGTACGCGGGGGGCCTTTTCACGTCCCGGTGGCGGCGGCTACCGGCTGTCGGGACGGGTGGTTAGGGTCTACACGTGGAGTCACCCCTCGCGTTGTACCGCCGCTACCGGCCCGAGTCGTTCGCCGACGTCATCGGGCAGGACCACGTGACGGCGCCGCTGCGGGCCGCACTGGCCAACAACCGGGTCAACCACGCCTATCTCTTCTCCGGTCCGCGCGGCTGCGGCAAGACCACCTCCGCCCGGATCCTGGCCCGCACCCTCAATTGCGAGCAGGCCCCCGTCGCCGATCCGTGCGGCGAGTGCGACTCCTGCCAGGACCTCGCCCGTGGCGGGTCGGGGTCGATCGACGTGATCGAGATCGACGCGGCCTCCCACGGCGGCGTCGACGACGCGCGTGACCTGCGCGAGAAGGCGTTCTTCGCGCCCGTCCGCAGCAAGTACAAGGTCTACATCATCGACGAGGCCCACATGGTGACGACGCAGGGCTTCAACGCCCTGCTGAAGCTGGTCGAGGAGCCGCCACCCCACCTCCGCTTCATCTTCGCCACCACCGAGCCCGACAAGGTGCTGCCGACGATCCGGTCGCGCACCCACCACTACCCCTTCCGGCTGATCCCGCCGCGGTTGCTCTCCTCGCACCTCTCGGAGCTGTGCGAGCTCGAGGGCGTCTCGATCGAGCCGGCCGCGCTGCCGCTGATCGTCCGGGCCGGCGCCGGGTCCGCTCGCGACTCCCTGTCGGTCCTCGACCAGCTGCTCGGCGGCGCCGGTCCCGAGGGCGTGACGCACGCGCTGGCGACCGGCCTGCTCGGCTACACCCCCGACTCCCTGCTCGACGACGTCGTCGACGCGTTCGCCGCGGGTGACGGTGCCGCCGTCTTCGGCGTGGTCGATCGCGTGATCGAGACCGGCCAGGACCCGCGCCGCTTCACCGAGGACCTGCTCCGCCGGCTGCGTGACCTGGTGATCGTCTCGGCGGTCCCGGACGCCCCGGCCACGGGGCTGATCGACGTGTCCCAGGACCAAGGTGAGCGCCTGGTCGCCCAGGCAGCCCGGTTCGGGGCCGCCGAGCTCAGCCGCGCTGCCGACCTGGTCGCGAGCGGGCTCACCGAGATGCGCGGCGCCACGGCGCCCCGCCTCCTGCTCGAGCTCGTCTGCGCCCGGGTGCTGCTGCCCGGCTCCGACCACCCCGCCGACGGTGTGATGGCCCGGCTCGACCGGCTCGAGAAGCGGGCAGCCATCACCGGTGGCGCCCCCAGTGCGGCACCGGTCGCCGCCAGCCCGCCGGCCGCGCCCCCGGCGCACCCCGTCGAGCCCGTGGTCGAGGCCAGCGCGCCGGCCGACCCGCCGCCGGCGCCCACGATCGGCGGGCCGATCGCCGTGATCGAGCCGCTCCGGACGCCGTCGGTCGACGAGCCCGAGCCGGACAGCGAGCCCGAACCCGAGGTCGCGGCAGCGCCGCTTCCCGACGCGGTGGAGTCCCCGCCGGCGCCCGCGGAGCCCGAGCCGACGCCCGCCCCACCGGAGGGCGGGCTGACGCTCGTCGACGTACGCCGCCTCTGGCCCGACATCGTCGAGGCCACCAAGCTGCGCCGCCGGGTGGCGTGGATGCACCTCACCCAGAACTCCCAGGTGGTCGGGCTCGAGGGCAAGACGCTCGTGCTCGGGTTCACCAACCAAGGCGCCCGCGACTCCTTCGTCAACGGTGGCTGCCACGAGGTCGTCCGCCAGGCCGCGATCGACGTGGTCGGTGCCGACTGGCGGATCGACGCCATCGTGGACCCCGGTGCCCGCCCCGACCAGGCCCCGCCGCCCCCGGCCCGCCCCGCGGCGTCAGCGCCCGCAGCCCCGGCGTTCGACAGCCCGGCCCCGGCCGCAGACGCTCCCTCCTCGCCGCCCGCGTGGGCGGCCGACGACGCTGATGAGTCCTCCGCGACCGCGGCCCCGGCGGAGCCCGAGCCGCCGGTGCGCGAGAGCAAGCCCGCCGACCCGGAGGCGATCGCCGCCGCGCGCGAGGCCATCGCCCAGACCCGTCCCTCGGGGCAGGTCACCGACACGTCGCGCGCCGAGGCCGACGCCGACGCCCACCCCGACGACCCCGATGCCGAGACGAGTGGTCTCGACAGCGCCGAGCTGCTCCAGCGCGAGCTCGGCGCCCAGATGATCGAAGAGATCCGCCACCAGTGACCGCCCAGCGATCAGGAGTGACCCCATGACCCAGAACCCGTTCGACGCGCTCGGCGGAGGCGGCGGCTTCGACATGAATGCCCTGCTGCAGCAGGCCCAGCAGATGCAGGAGCAGCTGCAGGACGCCCAGACCAGGCTCAGCGAGACCACCGTCGACGGCACCGTCGCCGGCGGTGCGGTCACCGTGACCATCAACGGTGTCGGCGACCTCGTCGGGGTCGCGATCAAGAGCGGTGGGTTCGACGGCGGCGACGCCGACGACCTCAGCGATCTGGGCGACATGATCGTCGCGGCCTACCGCGATGCCAAGGCCCAGGCCGACGCGCTGGCCAGCGAGGCCCTCGGCCCGCTCGGCGGCGCCGGCATTCCCGGACTCGGCTAGGCGCGGGTCTCCTTGTACGAAGGCATCGTCCAGGACCTCATCGATGAGCTCGGCCGGCTCCCCGGCGTGGGCCCCAAGAGTGCGCAGCGGATCGCGTTCCACCTGCTGCAGGCCGAGGCGGTCGACGTACGCCGACTCGCCGACGTCCTGATCGAGGTCAAGGCCAAGGTGAAGTTCTGCACGGTGTGCTTCAACGTCTCCGAGGACGACCAGTGCCGGATCTGCCGCGACCCGCGGCGCGAGCCGGCCATCCTCTGCGTCGTCGAGGAGTACAAGGACGTCGTCGCCATCGAGCGCACCCGCGAGTTCCGCGGTCGCTACCACGTCCTGGGCGGCGCGATCTCACCGATCGACGGCATCGGCCCCGACCAGCTCCGGGTGCGTGAGCTGATGATCCGTCTCGCCGACGGAGTGGTCACCGAGGTGATCCTGGCGACCGACCCCAACCTCGAGGGCGAAGCCACGGCGACCTATCTCACGCGCATGCTCAAGCCACTCGGCTTGCGCGTGACCCGCTTGGCGAGTGGACTGCCCGTGGGAGGTGACCTCGAGTACGCCGATGAGGTCACGCTGGGCCGAGCGTTCGCAGGGAGGCGATCCGCAGATGACTGAGAAGCAACTGATCGACAGTGCCACCGAGGAGTTCGCGCAACAGATCGCCGACCAGGTGGAAACCTTCCTGATCGCGCTCAAGGCGATCGCACGCGAAGGTGACGGGGGCCGGGCGGTCTCGCTGCTGCTCCTCGAGATCAGCCAGGTGCTGTTCGCCGGCGCCCGGCTGGGGGCGCAGCGCGACTTCACGCCGCGCGCCGAGTACCAACCCGACGTGGGGCCCGAGCCCGACCTCGATGAGATGCGGCTGCGCCTCGCGGTGATGCTCGACAGCGTCGACACCTACGGCCTGGTCTTCGACCCCTACGTGCCGGAGCTGGTCGAGAGCCAGCTCTCCGACGACCTCACCAGCATCGCGACCGATCTCGAGAACGGCCTGCGGCACTACCGCCTCGGCTTCATCGAGGAGGCGCTGTGGTGGTGGCAGTTCTCGTACGTCTCCTCCTGGGGCAACCTCGCCGGCGCATCGCTGAACGCGCTGCTCTCGGTGGTGTCCCACGACCGCCTCGACGCCGAGATCACCGGCGAGGAGGAGGCCGTCGCCGCGGCCAATGAGATGCTCGGCGAGGACGACCCCCTCGCCCGGTAAACTCGGTGGGGCGGTCGCAGCGCCACGAGGCGTGCCCGGAGCCACGGGCAGCGGCCCTGGACGATCGATCTTCGAGGACTACCAGTGGGCATTGTCGTGCAGAAGTACGGCGGCTCGTCGGTCGCGGACGCGACCGGCATCAAGCGAGTCGCACAGCGCATCGTCGCGACCCGCAAGGCCGGGCACGACGTCGTCGTCGTGGTCTCTGCCATGGGCGACACCACCGACGAGCTGCGGGACCTCGCCGAGCAGGTGACGCCGCTGCCGCCGCCGCGCGAGCTCGACATGCTGCTCACCGCGGGGGAGCGGATCTCGATGGCGCTGCTGGCCATGGCCATCGCCCAGCTCGGCCACAAGGCGCAGTCCTTCACCGGCTCCCAGGCTGGCGTGATCACCGACTCGGCCCACGGCAGGGCCAAGATCATCGACATCACCCCGGGTCGGATCGAGGCCGCGATCCAGGCCGGTGCGATCGCGATCGTCGCCGGCTTCCAGGGCGTCTCGCAGGACACCAAGGACATCACCACCCTGGGCCGCGGGGCCTCCGACACCACGGCCGTGGCCCTGGCTGCCGCGCTCGGCGCCGAGGTCTGCGAGATCTACTCCGACGTCGACGGCGTCTTCACCGCCGACCCGCGGATCGTCCCGACCGCGCGCAAGCTCGACCGGGTCTCCACCGAGGTGATGCTCGAGATGGCCGCCTCGGGCGCCAAGATCCTCCACCTGCGGTGCGTCGAGTACGCCCGCCGCTATGCCATGCCCGTCCACGTGCGCTCGTCCTTCAGTCAGAAGGAAGGCACCTGGGTCATCCCCGACACCGAGGGAGAAGAGATGGAACAGGCGATCATCGCCGGAGTCGCGCACGACCGGAGCGAGGCCAAGATCACCGTCGTCGGCGTGCCCGACAAGGTCGGCGAGGCGGCCCGGATCTTCGAGGCGCTGGCCGCGGCCGAGGTCAACATCGACATGGTCGTGCAGAACGTCTCCGCCGCCGCCACCGGCCGCACCGACATCTCGTTCACCCTTCCCCGCGAGGACGGCCAGACCGCGATGGGTGCGCTCGCGCGGATCCAGGACGAGGTCGGCTACGACAAGCTGCTCTTCGACGACCAGATCGGCAAGGTGTCGCTGATCGGTGCCGGCATGCGCTCGCACCCCGGCATCACGGCGAAGTTCTTCGCCGCCCTCGCCTCGTCGGGCGTCAACATCGAGATGATCTCCACCTCGGAGATCCGGATCTCGGTGATCGTCGACGAGGGCCAGGTCGACGCGGCCGTCCAGGCCACCCACACGGCGTTCGACCTCGACGCGACCGAGGTCGAGGCGGTCGTCTACGGCGGGACGGGACGCTGACATGGGTCTCCGCATCGGCATCGTCGGCGCCACCGGTCAGGTGGGCGTCGCCATGCGCCAGATCCTCGCCGAACGGGACTTCCCCGCCGACGAGATCCGCTTCTTCGCCTCCGCACGCTCCGCCGGCACGGTCCTCCCGTACGCCGGTCGCGAGATCCTCGTCGAGGACGCCTCCACCGCGGACCCGAGCGGCCTCGACGTCGCGCTCTTCTCCGCCGGGGCCACCACGTCCCGCGCCCTGGTCCCGGCTTTCGTCGACGCGGGCGTGATCGTGGTCGACAACTCCAGCGCCTTCCGCCGGGACCCGGCGATCCCGCTGGTGGTCTCGGAGGTCAACCCCGAGGCCGCCCGCAGCGTGATCGACGCCGGCCGCGGGATCATCGCCAACCCCAACTGCACGACGATGGCCGCGATGCCGGTGCTCAAGCCGCTCCACGACGAGGCCGGGCTGGTCCGGCTGGTCGCCTCCACCTACCAGGCGGTCTCGGGCAGCGGCGTCGCCGGTGTCGAGGAGCTCGCCACGCAGGTGACCGCCGCGGGTGACAAGGCCCGCGAGCTCGCCTACGACGGCGCGGCCGTGGCCTTCCCGGACCCGGTCAAGTACGACCGCACCATCGCCTACAACGTGCTGCCGATGGCCGGCTCGATCGTCGACGACGGGCTGTTCGAGACCGACGAGGAGCAGAAGCTCCGCCACGAGTCCCGCAAGATCCTCGGCCTCCCCGACCTGCTGGTGTCCGGCATCTGCGTGCGGGTGCCGGTGTTCACCGGGCACTCACTGGCGATCAACGCGGAGTTCGCGTCCGCGATGACCGTCGAGCGGGCCACCGAGCTGCTCGCCGCGGCCCCCGGGGTCGAGCTGTCCGACATCCCGACCCCGCTCCAGGCGGCCGGCCAGGATCCGTCGTACGTCGGCCGGATCCGCCAGGACGAGGGCGTCGCAGGCAACCGTGGCCTCGCCTTCTTCGTGAGCAACGACAACCTGCGCAAGGGCGCTGCCCTCAACACCGTGCAGATCGCGGAGCTGGTCGCTGCCTCGCGCTGACCTACTCGTCGTCCACGAACGCCGTGGTCACCCAGTGGGAGAGCGCGAAGCAGAGCATCGCCAGCACCGGGATGACGATGATCATCCACCAGTTGAAGAGCACGTCCACGAGGAACAGCAGCGCCACGACCGAGAGCAGGCCGACGGCCAGGAAGCTGGTGCTGCCGGGGTCCGGCAGGTCCCACGCGTCCAGCAGGGCCTTTCCGACGAGGATGACGATGATCACGATCGCGAGCAGCAGCAGGAAGCCCGGGTCGCCGCACGAGGGTGCGCCCTGGACGAGCTCGCAGAACCGGAAGCCGGCACCGGTCAGGCCGACCATGAGAAGGCCCACGACGGCACCGGTGAGGAGGGCCGCGGCCATCGGGCTGATGGCGGGCAGCTTGAACTGACGCTTGGGCTTCGGCTCCGCAGCGGGCTCCGGCTCGTCGGCGACGGGCGGCGCGTCGGTGCGGGTGGGGCTGTCCTGGAGCTCGTCGGCGAACAGCGGCGGTGCCGTGGGCTCGGGCGGGGGGACCGGCGGCTGGTACGCGGTGGGTCGCCCGGCCTGGCCCTGCGCCGCCGTGGGCTGCGTCTCCGTCCCGGCGTCAGCCTCGGGTGCGGCGGCCGGCTCGGGGGGCGTCTCCGGCGGCGCGGGATCGGCGGCGAGCTCCGGAGCCAGCGGTGCCGGCTCGGGGGCGGGGGCAGCGGGTTCCGGCGCGACGGGAGCGTCGTCCTGGGCGCCGCGCGCCTTCTTGCCACGCTTGCGGCCGAACCCCAGAGACGGAAGCTCGAGTGAGGGGCCGTCGCCATCCTTTTCAGCCATGGCGGGCAGTTTGCCAGACGCGACCGCTCCGCGGGGCCTCCAGCGTCCAAAGCGGGTCGCCGGGGAGGCGGCCGGCGACCACCCGGTGGCCGGGTGTGGCAGCGTCGCCCATCGCCGAGTCGACCGATTTCATACCCTTCGAGCTCCGGCACGGGTACCCGGCGAGCGACATCACGGCGCCGTCTGTGGAACCGGAAGTGCTCGACGAGGCCCCCTTCCGTGCGGAGATCGACGAGATCGCCTCCCGGGTCACTCCGGTCAGGATCGGCGGGCACGACGGCGTGCTCAGGTGGGCGGACCCCGACGCCGACGGCTCGCGCCCCCATCACCTGCAGTGGGGGGAGGGGCCGTGTTCGTGGACGCTGATCGGGATCCGCCAGCCCGAGGAGATCGTGGCCCTGGCCCGTGGCCTGGTGTGCGGCGACGCCTGAGGCCGGACCCTCCGGAAATGCGGCACGCGAGCCGAACCCCAGGGGTTCGACTCGCGTGACACGTGGTCGGGCTGACAGGATTTGAACCTGCGGCCTCCTCGTCCCGAACGAGGCGCGCTACCAAGCTGCGCCACAGCCCGATCGTGGGCGACCGAAGCCGGTCGGCCCACGATCGGCGAGCA
>JBKJUE010000052.1:0-7049 GCA_046590395.1 Nocardioides sp. | reverse complement strand
GAAGCGGTTGGTCGTGGAACCTGCATCGATCAGGATCGTCGAACCGGCCGGGGGAAGCAGGGCGAGGGCTGCCCGGGCGATCCGTTCCTTCTCGACCGTGTTGGACGAGTCGCGCTCGACCAAGCCGGACTCGATCGCCGACAGGGAGCCCGCCGGCACCGCGCCACCGTGGACGCGTCGGACCAGACCCATCCGCTCGAGTGCGGAGAGGTCGCGGCGCACCGTTTCGGTGGTGACGTCGTACTCGGCTGCCAGTAGGTTCACCGACAACCGTCCGCGCTCGGAGACGAGTTGGGCCATCGCCTGCTGGCGCTCCTCGGCGTACATGCTCATCGGGTCCTCTCCCAGCACTCTGTGTATCTGTTGTTTTACGCCCGAATCTGTTGACTGTCAAGAGCGACGCGCGTAACTTGTGGACATGGCTCCTGCATCCGACTCCGCCCGCCCGGCCCTGCTGCAGGGCACCCCCGTCGTTCCCGGCGTCGTCCATGCCCCCGCCCTGGTGGCGCGGGCCGAGGTGGCGGCCGCCGCGATCGCCGCCTTCGACGCCAGTGCGTACGCCGACGAGGAGGCCGCACTCGCGGCGTACGACGAGACGGTGGCCGCGGTCGCCGCCGGCTTCGTCCACAAGGCCGGCAAGGCATCGGGCGCGGCGGCCGAGGTGCTGACCGCGAGCGCCGGACTGGCGCGTGACAGGGGTCTGCGGTCGGCGGTGCGCAAGCACCTCCGGGGAGGCGACGACCTGCTGACCTCGGTGCGCGGGGCCGTCGACCAGTTCGCGACCGTCTTCACCGGCATGGGGGGACTCATGGCCGAGCGGGTCACCGACCTCCGTGACATCGAACGCCGCGTCGTCGCCCGGCTCGTGGGGGAGCCCGAGCCCGGCGTGCCCACCCCGAGCGAGCCGTCCGTGCTGGTCGCGGAGGACCTCGCTCCCGCCGACACGGCGGGCCTCGACGCGACCGTCGTGGTCGGCCTGGTGACCGAGCGCGGTGGCCCGACGAGCCACACCGCGATCATCGCCCGCCAGCTCGGCATCCCCTGCGTGGTGGGCACGGCCGGGGTCCTCGAGATACCGGCCGGGACCCGCCTGCTCGTCGACGGGACCACCGGGACCGTCGAGCTCGAACCCGACGAGGCGGAGGCCGACCGCCGGGTCGCCGCCGACCTCGAGCAGCGTGCCGCCCTCGCCGCCTGGTCCGGTCCCGGCGCCACCGTCGACGGCAAACCGGTCCGGATCCTCGCCAACGTGGCCGACGGCGAGTCCGCACGCTCCGCCGTCCAGGCACCGGTGGAAGGAGTGGGCCTCTTCCGAACCGAGCTGTCGTTCCTGAACCGCAGGGAAGAGCCGACGATCGAGGAGCAGGCGGCGATCTACGGCGAGGTCCTGGACGCGTTCGCGGGTCAGGGCCCCGGCGGGACCGACAGGTACGTCGTCGTCCGCACCCTCGACGCCGGGTCCGACAAGCCACTCGCGTTCGCGACCATCACCGGTGAGGAGAACCCGGCCCTGGGTGTCCGGGGGCTCCGGCTCTCGTTCGGCAACCCCGGGCTCCTCGAGCGACAGCTCGACGCGATAGCGATCGCGGCCGAGCGGACCGGCACCGAGACCTGGGTGATGGCGCCGATGGTGGCCACGGTCGCCGAAGCGGCCGAGTTCAGTGCCCGGGTCCGGCACCGTGGTCTCAAGGCCGGGGTCATGGTCGAGGTGCCGAGCGCAGCGCTGCTCGCCCACCGGATGCTGGAGGAGGTCGACTTCCTCTCGATCGGTACCAACGACCTGACCCAGTACACGATGGCCGCCGACCGGATGGCGACCGACCTCGCCCACCTCACCGACGCCTGGCAGCCCGCGGTGCTCCAGCTGATCGCGATCACCGCCGAGGCCGGACGGCAGGCCGGCAAGTCGGTGGGGGTGTGCGGCGAGGCCGCCGCCGACCCGCTCCTCGCCTGCGCGCTGGTCGGGATGGGCATCACGTCATTGTCGATGGCCGCCGCGGCCGTCCGCCCCGTCGGGGCCCGCCTGGCGTCGGTCGACTCCGGCCTCTGCGAGGAGGCCGCCGAGGCCGCCCTCGGCGCGAACGACCCGATGTCGGCCCGCGAGGCGGTCCGCCGTGTCCTCTCCCTCTGACCCCCACGAAGTGGCAGAAACTCCCCCACGAAGTGGCAGAAACTCCGGTCCGAGGTGGCAGAAACTCCGGTCCGAGGTGGCAGTTCTCCGGTAGCGGGAGGGGAGAAGTCGCCACTTCGAGGCGGAGAAGTTGCCACTTCGAGGCGGAGAAGTTGCCACCTCGAGGCGGAGAAGTTGCCACCTCGTGGGTCAGGCGGGGGTGACGGTGACGGGAACGCCGTTCAGGGCGGCGTTGCCGGAGACGTCGAGGCGCTCGGGGTCGGTCAGGTCGTTGATCGAGACGCCGACGACCTTCGTCGCGTGGGCGAGGCGGGTGCCGTCGACCTGGTGGCCGTAGCCATGGGGGAGCGAGACCACGCCGGGCATCATGTCCTCGGCCGCCTGGACCTCCACGACGACTGCCCCGACGCGTGAGGTGACGGTGACCTGGTCGCCGTCGGTGATACCGCGGTCAGCGAGGTCGCCGGGGTGCATGAGCAGCTGGTGGCGGGGCCTGCCGCGGTTCAGGCGGGCGGTGTTGTGCATCCACGAGTTGTTGTCCTGCCTGTGGCGGCGGCCGATGAGCAGCAGGCCCTCCTCGGCAGGTTCGGCGAGGGACGTCCGCAGCCGGTCGAGGTCGCCGACGACCAGGGCGGGGGCGAGGTCGATCCGCTTGTCCGCGGTCTGCAGCCGCTCGGGCATGGTCGGCCGCAGCGGCCCGAGGTCCACGCCCTCGGGGTGTGCGCGCAGGGTGCGGAGCGTGAGCCGGCGTCCGGTCGAGAGCAGCCCGGCGAGCTGCCGGGTCGGGCTGACCGCCATCCGGGCCCGCTGGCGCAACCGCGCCACGAGCTTCGGCTTCCGGTCGAGCCGTGCCGTGACCCGGGCGGTCAGGTCGCGGAAGATCTCCCACTCGTGCCTGGTGTGCGGGTCCTTCACGAAGACCGCCGGGGTGAAGCGGGCCGAGTTGCGCACGGCCAGCCCGTGGAACACCAGGTCGTAGTGGTCGCGCTCCAGCGCGGTCGTCGTCGGCAGGATGACGTCCGCGTGCCGGGTCGTCTCGTTGAGGTAGATGTCGATCGCGGCCATGAAGTCCAGCGAGTCGAACGCCTCGGCCAACCGCTTGCCGTCCGGTGTCGACAGCACCGGGTTGCCCGCGATGGTGAGCACGGTGCGGATCTGGCCGTCGCCCGGCGTCTCGATCTCCTCACGGAAGGCGGAGACCGGCAGCTCGCCGGCGAACTCCGGCAGACGCCGGACCCGGCTCTTCCAGATGTCGTAGTGGCCCGGCCCGATGAAGCCTCGGCCCACCGCGTCGACCGCCGGCTCGGGGAAGAGCACCCCACCGACCCGGTCGAAGTTGCCCGAGAGCAGGTTGAGGCACTGGATGGCCCACTGGCAGATGGAGCCGAACCCGTGGGTCGAGACGCCCAGTCTCCCGTACGCCGCCGCCCCGTCGGCCGCCGCGAACTCGCGGGTGATCCGGCGGATGTCGTCGGCCGACACCCCGCTCACGGCCTCCGCGCGCTCCGGCGTGAACTCGGCGACGGCCGCCTCGACCACCCCGACGTTGTCGACGTACGACGGAGCCTCGGTGAGCCCCTCGGCGAACAGCACGTGGAGCATCGCCAGCAGCACGACCGCGTCGCTGCCCGGTCGCACGAAGTGGTGCTCGGTGGCGACCCTGGCGGTCTCGGTGCGACGCGGGTCGAGGACGACCATCCGGCCGCCCCGCTTCTTCAGGTCGCGCAGCCGGTTCGGGAAGTCGGGGACGGTCATCAGCGAGCCGTTGGAGGCCATCGGGTTCGCGCCGAACACCAGGAAGTAGGAGGTGTGGTCGATGTCGGCCACGGGGAGGAGGAGCTGGTGGCCGTACATCTGCCAGCCGACGAACTGGTGCGGGATCTGGTCGACGGAGGAGGCGCTGAACCGGTTGCGGGTGCGCAGGCTCTTGATGAACGGCACGCCGTGCGTGGCCGACCCGAGGGAGTGGGCGTTGGGGTTGCCGAGGTAGACGCCGACCGCGTTGGTGCCGTGCCGGTTGATGGCGTCGGCGAGACCGTCGGCCACCCGGTCCAGTGCCTCGTCCCAACCGATCTCGACCCACTCCGCGTCGCTGCCCTCGCCGACCCTGCGGACGGGACGTCGGAGCCGGTCGGGGTCCTCCAGGACGTCGGCGAGCGACACGCCCTTGGGGCAGATGTAGCCACGGGAGAGCGGGTCGGCCTCGCTGCCACGGATCGAGGTCACTCGCCCGTCGTCGATCGTCAGCTCGAGCCCGCAGATCGCCTCGCACAGGTTGCAGACGCCGAGAGTGGTGGTAGCCGCCATCCCATCATCGTGCCACTCGTAGGCGCGGTTCGGTTTGGGCGACCGCCGGGAGGGATAGCCTCCGAGAGCGGGATCGTCCAGACGGGACGCCCGGATGACTAAGGAGTTCCCATGGGATACGGACTGGGTGTATTTCTCCTGGCCCTCGGCTTGATCCTCGCCTTCGCGGTGCAGGACGCGCTGGATGCCATCGACCTGACGATGATCGGCTGGATCCTGGCCGGCGCCGGACTCCTGGTGATCGCGCTGACTGCGGTCCAGGCCAACCGGACCCGCCAGCACACGACGGTCGCCACCACGACCGACGCCCAGGGGCGTCAGGCCACGACCGAGCGTCGTACCGAGCAGGACCCGCCGGCGCCCCCGGCGGTCTGAGCACGCTGAGCGTCGTCGAGCGGTCGCACCCGCGTTTTGGGGGGTGCGGCCGCTCGCTGCTAATCTCGTCCGGTTGCCGTCTAACGGCCGCGGATTCCATAGTGCCCGGGTGAACAGGCCCCGGCGCGCCGCGCAACGGAGAACCGGAAGGAGCCCCGCATGTCGATCGGTACCGACGCGGAGACCAAGAAGAAGATCATCGCCGAGTACGCCACGGCCGAGGGCGACACCGGCTCGCCCGAGGTGCAGGTTGCCCTGCTGAGCCACCGGATCAGCCACCTGACCGAGCACCTGAAGACTCACAAGCACGACCACCACAGCCGTCGTGGTCTGTTGCTGCTCGTCGGCCAGCGCCGCCGTCTTCTCAACTACCTGCAGAAGACCGAGATCGCGCGTTACCGCTCGATCGTCGAACGGCTCGGCCTGCGCCGATGACCATGGGGAGGGCTCACTTCGGTGGGCCCTCCGCTAGATTTCACAACTGAACGACCCACATCAGGAGCGACCCGCACGTCCGGCCCGGTCCTCGGTAGTGGCTCTCAGAAAGCCTCGTAGGTCATTCGGGCCTCGATCTTGTTCTGCGGGCCTCGATCGAAGACCGGCCTCTTCCCAGCGGGGACGTTCGCGTGATCGCTCCGCGAAGAGAGAGATTGAGGCCACGACACATGTCGAATGTGGCAGAACCCATCATTTCAGCCGTCGAGACAGTTCTCGACAACGGCAAGTTCGGTCAGCGGACCGTCAAGTTCGAGCACGGCCTGCTCGCCCGGCAGGCAGCCGGCGCCGTCACCGCCTACCTCGATGACGAGACCATGCTGCTGTCGGCCACCACGGCCGGCAAGCACCCCAAGGACCATTTCGACTTCTTCCCCCTGACGATCGACGTCGAGGAGCGGATGTACGCCGCGGGCCAGATCCCCGGCTCGTTCTTCCGCAGCGAGGGTCGTCCCGGCGAGGACGCGATCCTCACCTGCCGCCTGATCGACCGCCCGCTGCGCCCGACCTTCAAGAAGGGTCTGCGCAACGAGGTCCAGGTCGTCATCACGGTCATGGCGCTCGACCCCGACCACCCGTACGACGTGCTCGCGATCAACGCGGCGTCGCTGTCGACCCAGATCTCTGGCCTGCCGTTCTCCGGCCCCGTGGGTGGCGTCCGCGTCGCCCTGATCGAGGGCCAGTGGGTGGCGTTCCCGACCCACAGCCAGCTCGAGAACGCCGTCTTCGACATGGTCGTCGCCGGTCGGGTCACCGACACCGGTGACGTCGCCATCATGATGGTCGAGGCCGAGGCCACCGAGCAGACCTGGACTCTCGTCGAGTCCGGCGTGCAGGCCCCGACCGAGGCCGTCGTCGCTGGCGGCCTGGACGCGGCCAAGCCGTTCATCAAGCAGCTGTGCGAGGCCCAGGCCGAGCTGGCCAAGGAAGCCTCGAAGCCGATCCAGGACTTCCCCGTCTTCCTCGACTACGAGGACGACGTCCACGACGCCGTCGAGGCCGCCGCGAAGAGCGACACCGCTGCCGCGATGACCATCGCCGACAAGCAGGAGCGCGAGCTCAAGGTCGACGAGATCAAGGGTGCGCTGCTCGAGAAGCTCGCCGGCGAGTTCGAGGGCCGCGAGAAGGAGATCGGCGCGGCGTTCCGCGCGCTGAACAAGCAGCTCGTCCGCGAGCGCGTGCTCCGCGACCAGGTGCGCATCGACGGCCGCGGTCTCGCGGACATCCGTCCGCTGCACGCCGAGGTCGGCGTGATCCCGCGCGTCCACGGCTCGGCCCTGTTCGAGCGCGGCGAGACCCAGATCCTGGGTGTCACCACGCTGAACATGCTGACCCTGGAGCAGAAGCTCGACTCCCTCTCCCCGGAGAAGAAGCGCCGCTACATGCACAAGTACGTCTTCCCGCCGTTCTCCACCGGTGAGACCGGCCGCGTCGGCTCGCCGAAGCGTCGCGAGGTCGGCCACGGTGCGCTCGCGCGCCGCGCCCTCCTGCCGGTACTGCCGACGCGCGAGGAGTTGACCTACGCGATCCGTCAGCTCTCCGAGGCCATGGGCTCCAACGGCTCCACCTCGATGGGCTCGGTCTGCGCCTCGACCATGTCGCTGCTCCAGGCGGGTGTCCCGCTGCGGGCCTCCGTCGCCGGCATCGCCATGGGTCTCATCTCCGGCGAGGTCGACGGCAAGACTCAGTACGTCGCCCTCACCGACATCCTCGGTGCCGAACGCGTCCTCGGCACCGAGGA
>JBKJUE010000100.1:0-8518 GCA_046590395.1 Nocardioides sp. | reverse complement strand
CAGCGGCACAGCGACCACCACGCCAACCCGACCCGTCGCTACCAGGCCCTGCGCGACTTCGAGGAGTCGCCCGTGCTCCCGACCGGGTACGCCGGGATGATCGTGCTCTCGATCGTGCCCGCCGTCTGGCGCCGGGTGATGGACCCCCGGGTGCTGGCGCACTTCGACGGTGACCTCACCAGGGCCAACCTCAGCCCTCGCAAGCGGGACAAGCTCCTCGCGAAGTACCCGCCGCCGGGCGCCGCCGGACATGACGGGGTCTCGACGGGCTCGACCGACGTGGTCCCGGGGACGGGCGACGTCCCGGCCGAGGTGATGGCCGCACGTTGCCCCGGCTGCAGCTACACCTACGAGGTGGAGTCCGGCGACGAGCACGAGGGCTTCGCCGCCGGCACCGCCTGGGCCGACGTACCGGATGATTGGTGCTGCCCGGACTGCGGTGTCCGCGAGAAGGTCGACTTCGTGCCCGTCGACAAGGTCGGCGCCTGATGCGGATCGTGGTCGACCGCGAGGTCTGCGAGGGCGTCGGCATGTGCGAGTCGATGGCGCACGAGTTCTTCGAGCTCGACGACGACGACGTCATGCACCTGCGCGACGAGACACCCGCGGAGGAGCACCGCGGCCAGGTGAGGGCGGCCGTGGCCTCCTGTCCGGTGATGGCCCTGACCCTCCAGGGCTGACGGCCGTCCGATGGTTCCTAGACTGGGCCCCATGACGGCGACGGGATCGGTGGGGCTCTCCCTGCGCCAGCGGATCGTCGATGCCGCGGTGGAGCTCACCGCGGACGTCGGTTGGTCCCAGGTGACGATGGCCAAGCTCGCGGACCGGGTCGGCGTCAGCCGGCAGACGGTCTACAACGAGATCGGCACCAAGTCCGCACTCGCGGAGGCGATGATCCTCGGCGAGCTGGACCGGTTCCTCCACGTCGTGAGTGACGCCTTCGACCGCAACCCCGCCGACCTGGTGAAGGCGATCGGCGACGCCTCGGGAGCCGTGCTCGAGCTGGCCCGCGGCAACCAGTTGCTCCACGCGGTGGTCTCGGCAACCCACGGCGCGGACACCGAGCTGCTGCCGCTGCTGACCACCCACGCCGAGTCGTTGCTCGCGGCCGCCAAGCTGGTCGTGGGCGAGCGTGTTGCTCCGTACGAGATCGGGCTGGACGCCGACCACCTCGAGGCCGCCATCGACATGGTGGTCCGGGTGGTGCTCAGCCACGTCATGCAGCCCTCCGACAGCCCGCACGAGACCGCCGCCGACATCGCGTGGATCGCGGCCCGGGTGCTGCGGTAGGTCAGACCACGGAGCGGCGGGCTTCGGCCAGCTCCACGGCCTCGCGGAACGCGGCGGCGACGTAGTCGGGCACCTGCATGCCGCGGGACCGCGCCCAGAGCAGGTCCCGCTCGACCCGGGAGATCTGGATCGTGAAGGTGTCGATGTCGCGGTCGATGCCGAGCGTGGCCATCAGGTCGCCGAAGTCGGCCCTCTGCATGTCGTTGTTGGCCCCGACGGGGGCGAACGAGAGCCGCCGCAGGTGCCGCACCAGGAACCGCTGCCACGTGGAGAGCTGCTCGGAGAGCCCGCGCGCGGACATCTTGTAGAACGCGTAGTGCCCCGGCTCCTGGCGCCTGATCTGGGCCACCACCGTCTCGGCCACCGCCGTCTCACCGAGCTCGGTGACCCCGTCGTACAACAGGTTGTAGGCGAGCACCGCCGACCGCTCGGTGGACATGCCGGTCAGGTAGTAGAGCATCCGGACGACGTCCTGGATCGGGCTCACGTGGGACAGTGCCCCGAGGATCTTGATCTTGGCGGAGACGTGGGTGAGGTCGGGCTCTGCGTGGGGCCGGCCGATCCGGGTCTGCAGCTCGTCGAGGATCTGGCCGTGCCGGATCTCCTGCGGCTGCCAGACGTCGGCGTAGAAGACGCGGTCGATCTCGGGCGGGTCAGGGAGCATCGCGGTCAGCTCCAGGACGTTGCGGTCGACCTCGAGCTCGACCCGCGCCATGTAGTCCAGGACGTGGCCGTAGCGCGCGTTCAGCATCGTGGGGTTGCGAACGCTGAAGTCGACCGTCGCGAGATCGATCGGGGGGTGCTCCTCCCCGAGACGTTCGACATGCTCGACGAGCCGGAGCTCCGTCGAACGAGGGCTGGTCACGGCGGACAGAATACGTTGGGACACATGAAGGATTCGCTGCCGGGCGCGATCCGGATGGGTACGCCAGCCGGTGTCGCGGTCGTGGTCGCCGCGACGCTGGGTTCGGGGATGACCCTCCTCGACGGCACGGTGGTCAACGTCGCCCTGCGGACGATCGGTGAGGACCTCGACGCCAGCCTCGCGGAGCTGCAGTGGATCACCAACGGGTACCTGCTCTCCCTGGCGTCACTGATCCTGCTGGGCGGGTCGCTCGGGGACCGGTTCGGACGGCGACGGGTCTTCGTCATCGGCACGGTGTGGTTCGCCCTCGCGTCGCTGCTGTGCGGCCTCGCGCCGACCCCCCTCGTCCTGATCCTGGCCCGGATCCTGCAGGGCGTGGGAGCCGCCCTGCTCACCCCCGGCAGCCTGTCGATCATCCAGGGCGTCTTCCACGTCGACGACCGGGCGCGCGCGATCGGGGCGTGGTCCGGCTTCGGTGGCATCGCCGCGGCGATCGGTCCGTTCGTCGGTGGGGCGCTGGTGCAGTACGTCTCCTGGCGCTGGATCTTCCTGATCAACCTGCCGCTGGCCGTCGTGACCGTGGTGATCGCGATCCGCACCGTCCCCGAGACCCGTGATCCGCGCCCGCCGGGCCGGTTCGACGTGCCGGGCGCGGTGCTCGCGTCCGCGGCGCTCGGCGGGGTGACGTACGCGCTCATCCAGTGGGGCGACCCGCTGGCGCTGTGGCTGGGCGTGGCGGGCGTGGTCACCGGCGCGGCCTTCCTCCTGGTCGAGCTGCGCAGCGCGAACCCGATGGTGCCCTGCAGGCTCTTCCGCAGCCGGACCTTCAGCGCCGCCAACCTGATGACGCTGCTCGTGTACGCCGCGCTCGGTGCGATGCTGTTCTTCCTGGTCCTCCAGCTCCAGACGGTCGGTGGGTACGGCGCCCTCGCGGCCGGCGTCGCCACCCTCCCGATCACGGTCTGCATGCTGTTCCTCGCAGCCAGGGGCGGCGCACTGGCCGCCCGCATCGGTCCGCGGGTCCCGATGACGTTCGGGCCGGTCGTCATGGGTGCCGGCACGCTGCTCCTGCTGGGTGTCGGGCCCGACGTCAGCTACTGGATGGACGTCCTGCCGGGCCTCACCGTCTTCGGGCTCGGGCTGGCGCTGGTGGTGGCGCCGCTGACGGCGACGGTGCTGGCGGCCGCCCCCGACGAGAACGCCGGCATCGCCAGCGGCGTCAACAACGCGGTCGCCCGGGCCGGGTCGCTGCTCGCGGTCGCGGCTCTCCCGCTCGCGGTCGGCCTCGGGGGTGCGGAGTACGCCGACCCCGTCGCGTTCGACACGGCGTACGGTTCGGCGATGCTGGCCTGCGCCGTGCTGCTCGTGGTCGGTGGCCTGATCTCGTGGTTCACCATCCGCAACACGGTGCTGGACGCGGCCACGGACCCGGAGCCGAGCCCGGTCCCGGACGTCTGAGTCAGCGGCAGTGCTTCTGGGTCGGCACCTGGCGCGGGTCCGGGCTCTGGTGCGCCCGGGCGAACGCGTCGGCGAAGTGGGCGGCGTACTGGCGGTAGAGCCAGCGTCCGTTGAGCCGGAGCATGACCTCGTCGTTGTAGAGGAGACCGCCGCACGTGGTGTTGCTGGTGCCGGTCACCACCACCCAGCGCTCCCGGTCGCCGAGGCGCGCGTGGATGCTGATCGCCTTGTCGTGGTTGCTCACTGTCTTCACCAGCGCGTTCGGCAGGTCGACGTGGGAGCCGTCTGCGAGCTTCACCCGGGTCTGGATCCAGTTCTCGACCAGCTCCCGGTCGACGACGACCCGGACCCGGCAGCCCCGGCGGTGGAGCAGGCCGAGCTCGCGGCGGACGTCGTACCGCTGGATCACCGCGACCATCACGTCCACCTGGCGCATCCCGCGGGCGCACCGGACCTGCCGAAGGGTCTGCAGCACGAGGTCGGACCGCCGCGGGTAGACGAAGGTGCGCGGCGGTCCGGCATGGGTCTTGTCGCGCTCGCCCCACTGCTTGCCGTCGGCGCGCAGGCTCTGCTTGCGCAGCCGCTTCCAGTAGTCGAGGTGGAAGGCGTACAGCTTCGCGTCGGTGACCCTGAGGAGGCTGTTGTACTGGTGGTACTGCCGCTTCGCCAGGTTGCTGGACGTGGTCAGCACCGAGCGCTCGCCCGCGATGTCGGCGATCACGAGCTTGAGGTGGTTGACGTCCTGCGCGGACGGCGCCGGCCCCTTGCCGGTCCAGGGCAGGCAGGCACCGCGGCAGACGATGACGTTGTTGCGGACGGCGTCGCGGTTCTCGATCTTGCGCAGCAGGGTGCGACCGACCTTGTTGCCGGTCACGTCCTTGTCGGCGACGATCTCGACCCGGGCTCCGCGGCGCTGGGCGGCCAGCAGGTCGTCGGCAGCAATCGCGATGTCCCAGCGGAACATCGCGATCCGGAGGGCGTCGCCGTCGCCCGCGCCGTGGAACAGCGAGCGCATCCGGTTGATGACGGCGCCGTCCCGCCGTCCCTGCGTCGGGGGCGAGCTGAAGCAGACCTCGAGACCGCCGTCGGTCCGGCACCCGCTGACACCGGGCACCGCACGACCGTCATCGGCCGGCGAAGGGCTGGGTGTGGCCGGGCCACTGACCGCCAGGCCCGTGCCGGTGAGGGCGAGCGCGACGCCGATGACGGTGCGGCGTGCGACACGGCGTCGCGGTGCCCCGGCGGTGTTCACGGGAGAAGGGTGGCACCGCTGGGCCCTGTACCGCGAGCGTCTGGACGGCTAGGCTGAACCGGTCTGATGCGCATCACGAAATGAGTTGCTCAATGCGCAACAAAGCCCACGCCACCACCCTGTCCCGGCTGGTCGAGCACGCCCGCTACGAGGTGCTGCCGACCCCGTCGACGGAGGACAAGGTCCTCGAGCATCTTCCCCGCGAGCGGCAGATCACCGTGACCGCCTCGCCGGGCAAGGGCCTCGACGCCACGCTGGCCCTCGCCGAGCGACTCGCGGGACACGGCTACCCCGTGGTCCCGCACCTGGCTGCCCGGATGGTCAGCGGCCGCAGCGAGCTGGCCGAGATCTGCGACCGGCTCACGGGCAAGGGGATCAGCCGGGTGTTCGTGCCCGGCGGTGACGCCGACCCGGCCGGCGACTACCAGGACGCCCTCGCGGTGCTCGAGGACCTGACGGCGCTGGGCCGGCCGTTCGAGCACGTGGGCATCACGGGCTACCCGGAGTCGCACCCCACCATCAGCGACGACCTGACCATCCAGTCGATGTGGGACAAGCGGCGGCACGCCACCCACGTCGTCAGCAACCTGACCTTCGACGCGGCCGTGATCAAGGGCTGGCTCCGCCGGATGCGTGACCGCGGGATCACGATGCCGGTCCTGCTGGGGATCCCCGGCCCGGTCGAGCGGACCAAGCTGCTGGCGATGGCGACCCGGATCGGCGTGGGGGAGTCGACCCGGTTCCTGGTCAAGCACAAGGGCACGCTCGCGCGGCTCGCGGCACCGGGCGGCTTCACCGGCGAGCGGTTCCTCGAGCAGTGCGCCCCGGCGGTGACGATGCCGGACGCCCTCGTCGAGGGCCTGCACGTCTTCACGTTCAACCAGATCGCGGAGACGGAGGCCTGGCGGACCGACCTGTTGGCGCGGTTGCGACGCTGACGGCGCGTTCAACGCTCTGTCGGCATCGGCATCGGCATCGGCATCGGCGCCTGGGCCAGCGGACGAACGTCCGTCAGCCGACGAGGGCAGCGAGGGCGCGCTCGAGGCCCTGGTCGCCGGTCTCGACGACGGTGAGTGGGAGGCCGATCCGGTCCGCCGCCTGCTGGGCGTCCCGCCGGAGGTCGCCGTCCGGCTCCTGCGCCAGCCACACCACGCGGGTGTAGTGCGCGAAGTAGGTGTCGCGCAGGTCGGGGTAGCGGTCGAGCCCGAGCTCCTGGAGCACGGTGCGCGCGAACGACCGGACCAAGAAGTCGGTGAGCACGTAGGTCCCCGGCTGCTCGTCGAAGAACGCCTCCAGCCGCGACGGGCCGGCGTACAGGTCGTAGCAGTGCAGCCCCGGCAGCCGCTCCAGGCCGAGATCGCGGCACACCTCGTCGAGGGCGCCGTAGGTTCCGCAGTCGGCGTACCCGATCACGACGCGGTCGTACGCCGGTAGCAGCTCGTCCGCGAGCGCCCTCACCTCGCCGGCGATCTTCTGCGGCTGGTTGTGCAGCAGGGGAGGGAGCGGGTGGACGTCCATCGGCCAGCCGTGACGGGTGGCGATCGCGGCGGCGGGCTGGGCCAGCGCGCCGCACGCGATCAGCGCGACGCGTCCGCCGTTCGGGACCTCAGCCGCCGAAGGCGAGCTGCTCGACGAACTTGTCGTTGAAGTCGGGGCGGTCGGAGAGCTCGACATAGGCCACCTCCTCCAGCAGGGCGGCGGCGCCGGCGCGCTCGCGCACCGACAGGAGGGCCATCTTCGCGCCCTCGCCCGCGACGTTGCCGGCGGCGACGATCCGGAGCACGGGCAGCTTCGGGACCAGCCCGATGCGGACCGCGGAGGCGGGCGAGAGGTAGCTGCCGAAGGAACCGGCGAGCAGCACCTGCTGGACGTCGCGGTGCTCGAGCCCGAGCTGCTCGAGCAGGAGGGTCCAGCCGGTCGAGATCGCTGCCTTGGCGAACTGGAGCTCGCGGACGTCGCGCTGCGAGAGGTAGACGCACTCGGCGGGCTCGGTCTCGGGGGTGGGCCGGTGGAGCAGGAAGACCCGCTCCTCGCCGATCTTCGCCATCCGGTCCGCGAGGGCGGGGGCGATCTCCTTGGCCGTCTCGTCGGGCACCAGCCGGCCCGTGTTGTCGAGCAGGCCGACCCGCACGAGCTCGGCGACGGCGTCGACGAGCCCAGAGCCGCACAGCCCGCGGGCCTCGACGTCGCCGATGACGCCGAGGGTGACGGCCGGGTCGTCGCCGAGCGCGTGGGCGTCGAGCCTGATCACCTCGATGGCGCCGTCGGCGGCCCGCATCCCGCACCGGATCGCACCACCCTCGAAGGCGGGCCCTGCCGGGGCGGCGGTGGACAGGATGGTGTCGCCGTCGCTGAGCACGATCTCGCAGTTGGTGCCGACGTCGATGAAGAGCCGGGTCCGCTTGTCGCGGTCCATGCCGGTCGCGAGCATGCCGGCGACGATGTCGCCGCCGACGTACGCCCCGAGGGCCGGGAAGAAGAAGGCGCGCGCCCGCGGGTGCAGGGCCAGGCCGATCTCGGCCGCGAGCACGGACGGCGGCTGCGCGGTGGACATCACGAACGGCGCGACACCGAGGGGCTCGGGGTCGATCCCCAGCACCAGCGCGGTCATGGTGGCGTTGCCGGCGATGGCGACCTCGTAGACCTGGGCGGGCTCGACACCGCCCTCGCGGCAGACCTGGCCGGCGAGCTCGGCCAGGGTCGCCCCGGCCGCCTCCTGGAGCCGGCCCAGGGTGTCCTTGTCCATCATCGTCGCGCTGATCCGGGTGATCACGTCCCCGCCGAAGGGCTGCTGCTTGTTGAGCATCGAGGTCACCGCCAGCGGGGTGCCGGTGCCGACGTCGAGCAGCGTCCCGACCACGGTGGTGGTGCCGAGGTCGAAGGCGATGGCGTAGCGGGCGGCAGTGGTGTCGCCAGGCTCCACGTCGATCAGGTCCTCGTCGACGATCACCGCGGTGACCTTGAAGTCGGCCTCGCGGAGCACCGAGGAGAGCCGCCGCAGCACGTGCAGGTCGGCGGTCAGCTCGAGGTCCTCGATCGCGTCGGTCAGCCGGACCAGGTCGGTGCGCTGGTCGGCGAGCGTGGCCTCCTCGAGCTCGACGTAGCGCTTCTGCAGCGCTGGTCGCAGGATCACCTGGCGCCCGATGCCGACCGTCGCCGCCTTGGGCCGCGTGGTCAGCGGCGGCACCTCGACCGCGAGGTTGCGGGTGGCCTGCACGAGGCAGCCGAGACGCCAGCCCGCGGCGATCTGCTCGGAGGAGAAGGTGCGGACGTCGTGCCGCGTGATCGGCACCTGACCGCCCTCGACGCGGATCTTGCACTTGTGGCAGGTGCCGTGTCCGCCGCACGTCGAGTCGATGGCGATGCCGTTCCACGACGCGGCATCGAAGACGGTCACCCCGGGTGGGACGCGGACGCCGCGCTGCGTGGGCGGAACCTCGGCGCCGCCCTCGGCCAGGCTGTGGATGGTGAACGCCAGGTCGACCCGGCCGGTGCCGTCGTGCGTCGCCTGGTCCGCGCCGTGCGGCTGGAGCAGACCCTCGCGTGCGACGCTCTCGCTCAGACCGTCGGCGATCTCGAAGTCGGTGTCCGTGCTGTCGGTCATCGGGTGCCGCTCATCCGGTTGCCAGGTCCGCCTCTCGGGCCAGCCGCGC
>JBKJUE010000091.1:0-12268 GCA_046590395.1 Nocardioides sp. | reverse complement strand
CGGCCGCACCCCCGGCTGGCTCGCGCAGTGGCTCGAGCTCGTCCAGGACAAGGAGCAGAAGATCGCCCGGCCGAAGCAGATCTACACCGGCGACCGGACCCTCGACTTCGTGCCCGCGTCGGAGCGTTGGGCCTGACGCCCAGGTTCTTGGAGGACCCCCAGCGCGATCTCAGGTAGGTCACAGACTCGTCGGACATCGTCGTGGTCATGGACGAGACGACCACCATCCTCCCCCCGCCCGCACCCCCGGCTGCCGCTGGGCGGACACCGCGACGCGGCGTCTTCGCCGCCTCGGTGATCACCGCCTCGGTGCTCCTCGGCGGCGCGGCCGGCGTCGGCGGCGCCGCGGCCTGGCAGCAGTGGAACCCCGGTGGTGCGGACACCACGACCGGTACGCCGACCGCGTCGCAGGTCGTCGACCGCGGCGACACCCCCGCCTCCGACGGCTCCGTCGAGGAGGTGGCCGCCCAGGTGCTGCCGTCCGTGGTGAAGATCAACGTGACCGGCCCCCAGGGCAACGGCTCCGGGTCCGGCATCGTCCTGAGCCCCGACGGCGAGATCCTCACCAACCAGCACGTCGTCGCGGTGGCCGCCGAGGGCGGCAGCATCTCGGTCTCCTTCACCGACGGCACCCGGGCTGCCGCCACCATCGTCGGCAGCGACCCGCTCACCGACACCGCCGTGATCCAGGCCGAGGACGTCAGCGACCTGACGCCGGCCACGATCGGGGTCTCGGGCAACCTCGACGTCGGGCAGGGCGTGGTGGCGATCGGATCACCGTTCGGGCTCGACTCCACGGTCACCAGTGGCATCGTGAGCGCCCTCGACCGGCCCGTCAGCGTGGGGTCGGACGGTGCCGGCAACAGCACGACGTACCCCGCCATCCAGACCGACGCCGCCATCAACCCCGGCAACAGCGGTGGACCGCTCGTCGACATGTTCGGCGACGTCGTCGGCATCAACTCCTCGATCCGGACCTCCACGTCGTCGGCGGCCGAGGAAGGCGGGTCGATCGGGCTGGGCTTCGCGATCCCGATCGACGAGGTGCTGCCGATCATCGACCAGATCCGCAACGGGGAGACCCCCACGCACGCACGCCTGGGCATCTCCGTCTCCGACGTCCGCGCCGGGTCCGGTGATCAGCCCGCCGAGGGCGCCCAGGTCCAGGACGTCACGGACGGGTCGATCGCCGACTCCTCCGGCCTCGAGGTCGGCGACGTCATCACCCAGATCGACGACACCGCCATCACGAGCGCGGACTCGCTGGTGGCGACGGTCCGGTCCTACCGCCCCGGGGACGAGGTCACGGTGACCTACACCAGGGATGGGGAGTCGAGCTCGACCACGCTCGAGCTCGACTCCGACGAGACCGACGGGTAGCGCGGGGCTCCGTTCCAGGTCAGCGGACCCGCTGCACCCGTCCTTCGTCCCAGACCGGGCCGTCGGACTCGTAGACCTCGCCGTCTGCGCCGTACACGAGGAACCGGTCGAAGCCGCGGGCGAACCAGCGATCGTGGGTCACCGCGAGCACGGTCCCCTCGAACGCCTCGAGACCCTCCTCGAGTGCCTCGGCCGACTGCACGTCGAGGTTGTCGGTGGGCTCGTCGAGCAGCAGCAGCGTGGCTCCGGAGAGCTCGAGGAGCAGGATCTGGTAGCGGGCCTGTTGCCCGCCGGAGAGGGACTCGAACTTCTGGTCCGCGGCGTGCGCGAGCTCGTAGCGGTCGAGCACCCGGCTGGCCTGCTCCCGGCCCATGCCGTCGCGGTGGTCGTCACCCCGGTGGAGGATCTCGAGCAGGGTGCGGCCGATCAGCTCGGGGTGCTCGTGGGTCTGCACGAACCAGCCGGGGCGCACCCGGGCGCCGAGCTTGGCCTTGCCGGTGTGCAGGACCGGCGCGACCGGCACCTCCCCCACGGGCTGGTGCTCGATGTCGGGGTCGCTGCCGCCGGCAGCCAGCAGGCGCAGGAAGTGGGACTTGCCCGACCCGTTGCTGCCGAGCACGGCGACCCGCTCGCCGTACCAGACCTCGAGGTCGAACGACCGCATCAGCCCGGACAGCTCGAGGTCCTCGCAGACGACGGCGCGCTTGCCGGTCCGGCCGCCCTTGAGCCGCATCTTCACCTGCTGCTCGCGCGGCTGCTCGGTCGGAGGGCCGGCCTCCTCGAACTTCCGGAGCCGGGTCTGCGCCGCCTGGTAGCGGCTGGCCATGTCGGAGTTGTACGCCGCCTTCTGCTTGTACATCAGCATCTGGGCCCGGAGCTTGGCGAACTCCTCGTCCCAGCGCTTGCGCAGCTCCTCGAAGCGGGCGAACCGCTCGCGCCGGGCCTCGTGGTACGCCGCGAACCCGCCGGGGTGCGTCCAGACCTTGTTGCCGGCGCCCCCGAGCTCGACGGTCACCACGCGGGTGGCCGTGTTGTTGAGCAGCTCGCGGTCGTGGCTGATGAAGAGGATCGTCTTGTCGGACTCGCGGATCCGCTGCTCGAGCCAGATCTTGCCCGGCACGTCGAGGAAGTTGTCCGGTTCGTCGAGCAGGAGCACCTCGTCGGGGCCGCGGAGCAGGAACTCCAGCACCAACCGCTTCTGCTCACCCCCGGAGAGGGTGCGCAGCTCGCGGTACTTCGCCCGGTCGTACGGGACGGAGAGACCGGAGATCGTGCAGACGTCCCAGGTGACCTCGAGGTCGTAACCGCCGGCGTCGGCGTACTCCGACAGCGCCTCGGCGTACTTCATCTGGGTCTTCTCGTCGTCGGTGTCCATCAGCGCGCGCTCGCACCGGTCGACCTCGGCGGAGGCCTTGCGGATCCGCGGCGGCGAGACCGAGAGCAGCAGGTCGCCGACCGTCGGCGTCTCGCCGAGACCGGCGCCCACCATCTGCCGCATGACGCCCAGACCGCCGGAGCGGGTCACGGCTCCGGCGTGCGGCACCAGCTCGCCGGTGATGATCCGGACGAGCGTCGTCTTGCCGGCGCCGTTGGCGCCCACGAGCGCGACCTTGGCCCCCTCGCCGACCCGGAAGGACACGTCGTCGAGCAGAACCCGCCCGTCGGGCAGCTCGTACCGGACACCGGCAACATCGACATGGCCCACGAACGACGATTGTCCGTCATCGGTCGGCCCGAAGCACGTCGATTACCTCCGCAGCTCACCCGGCAGCGGGACGCCGCCGTCCACGCCGCCCGACCAGCCCGGTGACAACGCCCAGTACACGACGTCCTCGGTGAGCAACCGCCGTTCGCGGGCGTCGATGACGATGCCCTGGTCGGCACAGACCGATCCCTGCCACACCACCGTCATCCGGCCCTTCCCCGAGAGCAGCACGGCGAACTCGGAGACCTCCTCCACCTGCTCGGGCGGGGCGGGCGCCGCGCACGGGGGTGCGTACGCCGTCCCTGGAGCCTGCTCGACCGCCTCCAGCGCCAGGTCCGTCTCCGCGGGAGACAGCAGCTCGCTCTGCGCCAGCCAGCGGTCGGCGGTGTACCGGCAGACCGACATCCGGCCGCCGAGGTCGGCGGGCGCATCGGCGTCGTACCGGGTCGGACAGCTGTTGCCGTCCGCTCCGTCGACCAGTCGCGCGGACTCGAGGACGTCGCTTGCGACCCTCTCGCTCGGGGCGACGACCAGCACGGCAGCGTCGGCGGTCGCGGGTTCCCCGGCGTACTGGAAGCCGACCCAGGAACCCTCGGGGAAGGGTCCGTGCTCCGCGATCCGCCGGACGTGGCCGGCCGCGTACGCCGGGTCGTAGGCCGCCGGGTCGAAGAACTGCACGCCGAACCCGGACTGCGGTGCCTTGCAGGCGATCGCCTCCACGACGCCGCCAGGCCTCTCCACGACCCGGTCGTCCAGGCTCCCGCCGGCCGCGCACCAGGTCGACAGCTCGCCGTAGCCCCAGTCGCCGGGCACCCGCACCTCCAGGTTGCGCCAGGTCTCGACCCGTCCGTCCTGCGGGACCGGTGGCGCCTCGCTCGGGGACATCGACGAGGACGGGACCGGCGGCGACGGGTCGCGGGTGACCGGACCACCGGCCTCGGGCCCGCCGAACGACAGCGCAGCAGGGACGGCGATCGCCGCGGCCACCGCCGCTGTGCCCAAGGCCAGCACCGTCCGGCGCCGGGAACGCGCACGGTCACGGGCACCATCGGCCAGCCCGCGGGGTGACGGAGCCTCACCTGCCACACCGTGCAGCGCGTCCCGGACGCGGCCCTCGAAGTCACTCATCGCCCAGCTCCTCCCTCATCGCGGCCAGCCCCCGGGAGACCCGGGAGCGCACGCTGCCCTCGCGAACGCCCGTGAGGTCGGCGATCTCGGCGTACTCGAGGTCCTCGTAGAACCGCAGCACCACCGCCGTGCGTTGTGCCTCCGGCAGCCGCAGGCAGGCCAGCCAGAGCCGGTCGTGATCGCCGTGGTCGTGGGCGTCGACTGCTCCCGGGGCGACCGCCTCGGCCACGGGCGTCTCCCGCCGGCGGAACTTGCGCCACCAGGAGGTGTGCGCGTTGACGACCATCCGGCGTACGTACGCATCGGGGTTGTCCACCGCCGCGATCCGCGACCAGCGCGGCAAGGCCCGCGACAACGCGTCCTGCACGACATCCTCGGCGTCGGCCTTGTTGCCGGTCAGGACGAAGGCGAGCCGGAGCAGCGCGGGCCCTCGCGACGCGACCCACTCGTCGAAGTCGTGCGTCTCGCCCACTCGGTGCCCTTCGGCTCGTGGCAGTACCGACTCCATGGGTAACAGACGCCCGGGGGGCCGGATCTGTTGCGGCTACTGCCAGCTGAAGCTCTCGAGGATCGGCTCGACCAGGTCCGCGGTCTCCGCGAGCGACCCGCCCGTTGTCTGGATCAGCACCAGCGCACTCTCGTCCTCGCCGTCCCGGACGATGGGGAAGAAGAGCTTGCGAGTCGTCCGCGCACCGGTCTCCTCGACGGGGCAGTCGAAGACGAGGCGCTCGTCCCCGAAGACGGTGCTCTCGTCGAGGCGCTCGCAGAAGACGTTGGACCCGCTCAGCATGCCGCCGGCGGAGATCGCCTCCTCCTCGGCCTGCACCTCGTCGAGGTAGTGGCTGATCAGGACCTGGTCGAGCCCGCCGCCGTCCTGCATGGCGACCACGACGGGGGAACCGAGGAACTTCTTCTTGGTCATCCACCCCTCCGGCACCTCGATCGTGAACGACTCGTCGAGGGCCGTCACGGTCTGCACGGGGGCTGGTAGGTCCTCTGTGTCGCCGCCGCCGCCGCCGCACGCGGTCACGAAGCACGCCGCCACCAGCCCGAGCACTGCCCCCCACCGCTTCATGCGGGCCAGTCAAGCACGCCACCTGAGCCCCTACGCTAGACCTCCCTGACGACCTCCTGCACGGCCGCGATCGCAGGTCTACCGTCGAAACCACACGTCAGGCACCCCACAGCGAGGAGTGATCAAGTCCATCACCTCCGCGGGGCGGGCTCGGAGGCTCCGCATCATGGCCACGGCGTTCGCGACCATCCTGGTCGTGAGCGTCCTGTTCGCCCCACCGGCCCAGGCCGCCGACAGCTGGTCGGGGGTCTGGAACACCTCCCACAAGTTCGGTACGCCGAAGCTGAACATCGACCTCGACAAGGACAAGGGGCCCGACACCCTCGAGGGCACCTACAAGAACGACAGCGGGACCAAGGGAAAGATCTGGGGCGAGGTCGAACGAGACGGCGGCGCCCAGGTGTGGACCGGCCGCTTCAAGGACAACGACGGGGCGAGCAAGGGCAAGTTCCGGGTGGTCCTCCAGAGCGACCAGGTGTCGTTCAAGGGCTGGTTCAAGACCTGCAGCAGCGTCGGCTTTTGCAGCGAGAAGTACGACTGGACCGGCGAGCACGCCTGACCGGCCGGCTACTCCTCTGTCTGCTTGGCCCAGAGGTTGATCCCGGCGTCGACCGCGTCGTCGTCGATCGCCTGGAGCTCGGCCTGCGTGAACGCCGGCCCGCTGAGCGCGTCGAGGTTGGTGTCCAGCTGCTCGACCGACGACGCCCCGATCACCGCCGAGGTGACGCGGGGGTCGCGCAGGGCCCACTGGAGCGCCATCTGGGCGAGCTTCTGACCGCGCTCGGCGGCGATCTCGTTGAGCCTCCGGACGTGGTGCAGCGTCTTGTCGTCGAGGTGGTCCCCCGGGATCGTCGAGTTGTCGCGAGCGGCCCGTGAGTCCTCGGGGACCCCGTCGAGGTAGCGGTCGGTGAGCAGCCCCTGGGCGAGAGCCGTGAAGACGATGCACCCCATGCCCTGCTGCTCGAGCTCCTCGAGGAGGTCTTCCTCGATCCATCGGTTCAGCATCGAGTACGACGGCTGGTGGATCAGCAGCGGCGTGCCGAGATCGCGGGCGATGGCGGCCGCCTCCCGGGTCTTGGCCGCGGAGTAGGACGAGATGCCGGCGTACAGCGCCTTGCCCTGGCGGACGGCGTGGTCGAGCGCCATCATCGTCTCCTCGACCGGCGTCTCGGGGTCGAAGCGGTGGCTGTAGAAGATGTCGACGTAGTCGAGCCCCATCCGGGTGAGGGACTGGTCGAGCGACGCGAGGACGTACTTCCGCGAGCCGCCGCCCTGGCCGTAGGGTCCGGGCCACATGTCCCAGCCGGCCTTCGTGGAGATGACCAGCTCGTCGCGGTACGGCTTGAAGTCGTCGGCCAGGTAGCGCCCGAAGTGCTCCTCGGCGCGGCCGTAGGGCGGGCCGTAGTTGTTGGCCAGGTCGAAGTGGGTGACCCCGCGGTCGAAGGCCCGGCGGAGGATCGCCCGCTGGTTGTCCTCGGGCCGGTCGTCGCCGAAGTTCTGCCAGAGCCCTAGGGAGAGCACGGGCAGCTTCAGCCCGCTGCGGCCGGTGAAGCGGTACTGCATCCCGGTGGCGTCGTCGTAGCGGTTGTCAGCGGCGTCGTAGGTCATGGCCCCAGCCTGCCATCCACCCCCTCGGCGCCTCAGGCGGGCAGCAGCTCCGCGACCAGCGCCTCGACCCGGCGCCGGATCTCCTCGCGGATGGGGCGTACGGCGTCGAGGCCCTGGCCCGCCGGGTCGTCCAGCACCCAGTCCTCGTACCGCTTGCCCGGGAAGTAGGGGCACTCGTCGCCGCAGCCCATGGTGATCACCACGTCGGACTCCTGCACTGCCTCGGTGGTCAGCACCTTCGGGGTCTCGGCCGTGATGTCGATGCCCTCCTCGGCCATCGCCGCGACGGCCACGGGGTTGATCGACTCGGCTGGCTGCGACCCGGCGGACAGCACCTGGACCCGGTCGCCGGCGAGGTGCTGGAGGAAGCCGGACGCCATCTGGGAGCGCCCGGCGTTGTGGACGCAGACGAAGAGGACGGTGGGCCGGGTCATGCGGTCTCCTTCGTGAGGGTCGGGTAGAGCACCCGGACCAGCACCAGCGCGCAGGCTCCCCCGACCACCTGCATCGCCACGAACACGGGGGCGGACGACGGCGCGATGCCCGCGAACGTGTCGGAGAGGGTCCGGGCGACGGTCACCGCCGGGTTGGCGAAGCTGGTCGAGCTGGTGAACCAGTACGCCGCCGTGATGTAGCCACCGACGGCGTACGCGACCGTGTCGGCCCGACCTGACCGGAGGCAGCCGAAGATCACGACCACCAATCCGATCGTGGCCACGACCTCGGCGAGCCACAGGTCCCCTCCGGTCCGTTCGCGGGTCGAGAGGGTCACGGCGTCGAGCCCGAACATCAGGTTGGCGACGACCGCACCGAGCACCCCGCCGGCCATCTGCGCGGGCACGAGCGCCAGCACGTCCCGCGTGGTCACCAGGCCGAGGGCCCGCTCCACCAGCGTGACGACGGGGTTGAACGCTGCCGAGACCGGTTGCAGCGCCAGGATCAGGGCGACCAGCGCTGCTCCGGTGACCAGGCTGTTCTCGAGCAGCTGCAACCCGACGTCATCGGGCGAGAGCCGGCTCGCGGCGATACCCGACCCGACCACGGCCATGACGAGGAAGGCGGTCCCGACGAGCTCGGCGACCGCGCGGCGGGCGAGGGTCAACGGACGACGCCGCCGAGCAGGGACCCGAGGTCAGAGAGGGCGGCCGCGTTGACGCGGTAGTAGACCCAGACGCCGCGCTTGTCGCGGTCGAGGAGACCCGCCTCGTGCAGCACCTTGAGGTGGTGGCTGATCGTTGGCTGGGACAGGTCGAAGGCGTCGTTGAGGTCGCACACGCACGCCTCGCCGCCCTCGTGGGACGCAACCAGCGACAGCAGGCGGAGTCGGACGGGGTCGGCCAGTGCCTTGACCAGCGGGGCGATCCGCTCGGCCGTGGCGGCGCTCAGCGGCTCCTGGGTGAGGGGCGAGCAGCAGGCCACGGTCTGGACGGGCGTCAGCTCCAGCAGCGACTTCGACATGCGTGAATATTGACATATATCGATATCGTGTGCAACTGTCCTCGAACATAGACATCCATCAATATCCAAGGAGAAGCCCCATGTCTCGCATCCAGCTGGCCCTCAATGTCGACCACCTCGACACCTCGATCGCCTTCTACCGCAAGCTCTTCGGCGTCGAGCCGGCCAAGACCAAGCCCGGGTACGCCAACTTCGCGGTGGCGGAGCCGCCGCTGAAGCTGATCCTCATCGAGAATCCCGGCGAGGGCGGCTCGATCAACCACCTCGGCGTCGAGGTGGCCGACACCGAGACGGTGGACGCCGAGCAGACCCGGCTCGCCGCTGCGGGCTTCGCCTCCATCGACGAGCGCGACACGACCTGTTGCTACGCGAAGCAGGACAAGTTCTGGGTCGACGGAGCCCCGAACGGCGAGCGCTGGGAGATCTACACCGTCCTCGAGGACAGCGAGACCTTCGGCGTCGGCGACACGTCCCGCGTCGACGGCGGCTGCTGCGGCGCCGAGACCTCCGGGGAGCGGGAGCTGCAGCCCAGCGCCACCGCCTGCTGCTGAGTCAGTCTCCCGGCCGGCGCGTCTCCAGGACGCGGAAACCCTTCGCGCTCGCGAGCCGCCCGGTCGGGTAGCCCTGCTCCCCCAGCCACCGCTGCAGCGAGTCGGCGCCGAGGTTCTTGCCCACGACCATCACCGCCCGGCCACCGGGCACCAACCGTGGCAGCCAGGCGAGGAGGAGCTCGTGGAGCGCGGCCTTCCCGATCCGGATCGGTGGGTTCGACCAGATCTCGTCGTACGTCGCACCGGCAGGTATGCCGTCCGGCGTCGTGGCCGTGTACCGGTCGGCCAGGTCGAGGCTCGCCGCGTTCTCGTTGGCGAGCAGGACGGCCCGCTCGTTGACGTCGACAGCGGTGACCGTGGCCGTCCCGGCCCGCGCGATGGCCAGACCGATCACGCCGTAGCCGCAGCCCAGGTCGAGCACCCGGCCTGCCGTCGGGGGCTGGGTCTCGCGGAAGAGCACCGCCGTCCCGATGTCGACGCGGCCCTGGGCGAACACCCCGCTCCCGCTCACCAGGTCGAGCTCGTGCCCCCACACCGAGGCGTGCACCGGCGCTCGCTTGAACGCGACCGACGGGTCCGCGGTGAAGTAGTGGTCATCCATGGGCGACCCTCCGGGCCCGGGTCTCCTCGGCGCGTGCCGCGAGCTCGGCATCGTCCGGGTAGGCGACCTCCTCGAGGGTGAGCCCGTGCGCGTGAGCGACCCTGACCGACGGAGCACGGACGTGGGCGCCCAGGACCTCGCCTGCCCACGCCACTGGGCGGCGTCCGTCGCCGACCTCCAGCAGGCAGCCGACCATCGAGCGGACCATGCTGTGGCAGAACGCATCGGCCCGCACCCGCGCGACCACCAGACCGTCGGGGTCGCGCTCCCACCCGAGCTCGAGGAGGGTCCGGATGGTCGTGGCACCTTCGCGCCGCCGGCAGAACGACGCGAAGTCGTTCTGGCCCACGAGCGCCGCCGACGCCTCGTTCAGCGCCGCGACGTCCAGCGCGCGTGGCCACGCCAGGACGTGGGAGCGGCGGAGCGGATCCACCGCCTCGGTGGTGTCGGCGACCCGGTAGGCATAGCGACGCCACAGGGCGGCGAATCGTGCGTCGAAGCCGTGCGGCGCCTGCACCACGCGCCGCACCCGGACGTCGCGGGGGAGGATGCCGTTGAGGCGTCGCAGCAGGGCCTCGGGTGGTGAGTCCGACGAGCGGCCGACGGCTGCCGTCAGCGTCTCGTCGGGAAGGTCTGTGTGCAGCACCTGACCGCGCGCGTGCACGCCGGAGTCGGTGCGACCCGCGCAGACCACCGAGACGTGAGGGAGCCGCAGCACCGTCGCCATCGCGGTCTCGACCTCGTCCTGGACGGTGCGCAGTCCCGGTTGCGCGGCCCAGCCGTGGAAGTCACCGCCGTCGTAGGCGAGGTCGATCCGGATCCGCACGGGGAGCAATCCTGCCAGCAGTCGCTACTCGAGCTCGGATCGGTACGGCGGGTCGGCGCCGGGCCGCGACACCGTCACGGCAGCGGCCCGCGCGGCGTGGCCCAGGACGGCACGCACGACGTCCGGCCCGATCTGGCCGAGGGCGCCCCGGCGGCCCACGCCCAGCAGGTCGTGCGTCCAGAGGGCGTCGATCAGGGCGGCGCCGAAGGTGTCGCCCGCGCCGATGGTGTCCGCGACGGGGACCCTGATGGACGCGACCTCGACCGCGCCACGCTGGCCGTACCAGATCGCGCCGTCCGGGCCCTTCGTGACGACGACCGCCTTGGGCCCGCGTGAGCGGAGCTCGGCCGCGACGTCGGAGATCTCTCGTCCCGGGTAGAAGGCGGCCAGGTCCTCGTCGGACGCCTTCACGATGTCGCTCACCGCCACCATCCGCTCGACGGCGGCAAGCGTGTCTGAGCCGGTGCCCGTGATCGCCGGCCGCGCGTTGACGTCGTACGTCACCGTGGCCGTCTGCCGGAGCCGGGTCACGAGCTCCAGGACATCGTCGGCTCCAGGAGGGAGCACAGCACCGAGCGAGCACGTGTGCACGGCCCGCGGTCCGGCGCCCAGCTCGGCCGTCCCGGCCAACTGCCAGTCGAGGTCGAACTCGTACGCCGCGCTGCCGTCGTGGGCGATCGTGGCCCGGGCGGTCGACGTACGCGCCACCGAGACGGGATCGACGGCGAAGGTGACGCCGGCCTTCTCGAGGTGGTTGCGCACCAGGCGACCGTGGTCGTCGTCGGCGAAGCTGGTGGCGAACCGCACCTGCCTGCCGAGGCGTGCCAACGCTACGGCGACGTTGGCGGCACTTCCCCCGGGGAAGTCGGTCTCGGTCCCGTCGTCGCCACGCACGATGTCCACCAGGGACTCACCCACCACCAAGACGTCAGGTTCCACAGGACACACCTACCACTACTGTCCGCACATGGACCAACTGACGGTCGATCCCCTCGACGCCACACCCCCGTTCGAGCAGCTCCGTCGGCAGATCGCCGGGCGCGTCGCCTCCGGCGCGCTGCCTCCTGGAACCCGGCTGCCGACAGTCCGGAACCTGGCCGCCGAGCTCCATCTCGCGGTCAACACGGTCGCCCGCACCTACAAGGAGCTCGAGGCGGACGGCGTCGTCGTCACCGAGGGCCGGCGCGGCACGTTCGTGGCCGCCACGTCCGCCTCCGGCTCGACCGTGGCGACCAGCGCCGCTGCCGCGTACGTAGCGACCGCTCGCCGCCTCGGCCTCAGCCTCCCCGAGGCAACTCGCCTCGTGGAGCAGTCCTGGTAGCCGTCGCCCGAGGTGCACCGTTGGTTGAGGTGCACCGTTGGTTGAGGTGCGAAGGCGCCCTGGGCGCCTGAGCCTCGAAACCCCGGAAGGTGCGCAGGGCCTCAACGACCAACCCGGTCACCCACCGCTCCGGTTCAGCTCCATGGTCGCGGCCGACTCCCCGCTCACCGTCTGTTCGGGTCGACCGCTGTGGTTGCGGTCCAGAAATTTCTCAGAAAGTTCTCCACACCCCTGCAAAACAAGGGGATTTCGGCGTCTGAATGTCGGTGGCCCCTGCTTGGCTTAGTACATGACCAAGACCGCACCCGAGCTCGACACCGCCGCCGCGGTGCTCGACGCCGTGCGGTCAGAAAGGCGTGCCGCCGACCTGGCTGAAGCCCGGATCCTGACCCTCGCCGTGGACTGGGCGGCCATGCACTCGACCGACTCCATCGACGACGCCTCCTGTGACTGGTACGGCGACCAACCCATCCCCGTCGCCGGCCCCGGAGCACCCCTGGTCGCGGAGTTCTCCATCGCCGAGCTCGCCACCGCACTGGGCCTGCCGACCGAGGTCGGCAAGGCGTACGTCGGGGAAGCCCTCGAGCTCAGGTACCGCCTCCCCCAGACCTGGCA
>JBKJUE010000063.1:0-18832 GCA_046590395.1 Nocardioides sp. | reverse complement strand
CCCCACGATCGGCAAGCTCGTCACCGACGCCAGCCGCGACATCTCCAGCCTGATCTCCCAGGAGATCCAGCTCGCCAAGTCCGAACTGAAGGTCAGCATCAAGGCCGGTGGCATCGGCGCCGGGCTCTTCGCCGCCGCCGGCTTCCTCGCGGTCCTCGCGATCATCATGTTGTCGGTCGCCATCGCCTACTTCATCCACTGGGCCGGGCTCGGCCTGCACTGGGCGTTCCTGATCGTCTTCGGCTTCTACCTGCTGCTCGCGGGCCTGATGGTCTTCGTGGGCGTAAAGAAGGTCAAGCAGGTGCGCGGCCCGGAGAAGGCGATCCGCCAGGGCAAGCAGATCCCCTCAGCGCTCAAGGGTCACTGAGCTCTGTTCCCCGCGGACGAAGGCGTCAGCCGGCGCAGTCGCCGGTCGACACCTCGTCGGTGTTGCTGATGCCGAGCGCTGCGCTGCGGGCGACCTGCTCGGCAGTGAGCGCGTAGCCGGTCTCCTTGTCGGTGACCGAGGCCGCGAACACCACGCCGACCACGTCGCCGCCCGAGGAGACGATCGGCCCGCCGGAGTTGCCCGGTCGGACCAGCCCGCGCAGCGAGAAGACCTCGCGAATCACCGTGCCCTCGCCGTAGATGTTGGGTGAGCGCAGCCGCTGCTCGGAGCGGATCCGCGCCGTCTGCACGTCGTACGGGCCGTCCTGGGGGTATCCCAGGATCGCGACGCCGTCGTCGGCCTCGCCGGTGCGGTCGAACGCCAGCGTCGGCAGGTCCGCCGTCTCGAGGTCGAGCACCGCGACGTCGAGGTCGGGGTTGTAGTAGACGACCTCGGCCGGGACGGTGTTGTCACCCATCTCCACGTCGGGGTCGTCGACGCCGGCGACCACGTGGGCGTTGGTCATAAGCCGGTCGGCGGCGTAGACGAAGCCGGTGCCCTCGATACCGCGGCCGCAGTCGTTGGTCCCTCGGATCTTGAGCACGCTGGGCGCCGCGTCCTCCACATCGGGGTCCGTGAGGAGCCGCTCCGGCCCCGGACCGACCTTGACGATCCGCTCGGGCGCGAACGGCTCGAGGTAGCGCGGGAAGAAACTGGTGCCGACGACGTCGTTGAACGCGTTGAGCAGGTTGCTCGCCGACTGCGGCAGCATCGTGTCGACCCGGCCCAGGACCGCGGAGTTGCGCACCAGCGGCGTGATCCCGCCGATCCCCGAGCCCGCGATGGCCACGCCGAGCGCCCACGCGACGAGGAGTACGGCGACCGCGCTCAGCGCTGCGCCCCCGATCGCGTCGATGGCCCGGATCGGCTGCCAGCGGATCCGGTCACGCAGCCGCGCCCCGGCGTACTGGAGGAGCGCCTGGCCCAGCGACGCCGCGAGGATCACGATGAAGAGGGCCCCGAGCGAGACCAGGAGCGACGGGTTGGCGTCGCCGAGCGCGAACGGCGCCAGCCAGACGCCGACCAGCCCACCGAGGAGCAGCCCGGCCGTCGCGAACGCGCCCGTGACGAAGCCCTGCCAGTAGCCGGAGAGGGCGTAGGCGAGGACGACGACGACGAGCAGCCAGTCGAGCAGGTTCACCGGCGCTCCTCGAATCGGGTGTTGGGGCGGACGTCGCGACGCACGGGCTCACCCTGCAGCATGTGGTCGGGAAGGTCACGTACCCGCGACTCGTCCCATGCAGTCGACCAGCCGAGAAAGTCGAAGAGCCGGGCGATGATCCCGCCGGTGAAGCCCCATAGGATCACGTCGTGGTCGGGGCCGATCAGGAAGCCCGGGCTCAGCCAGCCGGTCGCCGCGTGCCGGACCGTGATCCGGTGCTGGGGGTCGAGGAGGTCACGGATCGCCACCCGATGGATGTCGTGGACCTCGTCGGGGCTGACGATCGACACCCGGCTCGGCTCCTCCCACCACCCCAGGATCGGGGTGACGGCGAAATTGCTGGGAGGCAGCCACAGCTCGGGCAGCTCGCCGAAGACGTGGACACCGCTCGGGTCGAGACCGGTCTCCTCCTGGGCCTCACGCAGCGCGGCCTCGACCGGGGTCTCTCCCGGGTCGATGGTGCCGCCGGGGAAGGACACCTGGCCGGGGTGGGAGCGCATGTGGTGGGCGCGCTCGGTGAGCAGCAGCTCGCCACCGGCGTCTCCCTCGCGCTCGCCGAAGAGCATGAGGACGGCGCCGCGGCGGGCATCCGAGTCCTCCGGGGGCATGAACCGGGTCAGCTCGTGGACCGTGATCGCGTCGGCGGCCTCCTTGACCGGGCGCAGCCACTCGGGCAGCTCGACCTCGTCGCCGGTCACAGGGCCACGCCCAGCTCGGCCTCGACCAGGTCGACGAGCTCCTGCTCGGACTCGACGTCCTCCAGTGCGCGATAGGCGATGCCGCCGTCGGCGTCGAGCAGCACGATGGCCGGCAGCCCCCGGACCGGCATGCCGCCGACGGTGCCCAGCGAGGCGTCGGGGTCGGCGAGGAGGGGGTAGGTCACGCCCGTCTCGACGACCAGCTCCATCGCGGCCGTCGTCTGCACGTCCTGCCAGTTGATCCCGAGCACGGGCACCCGGTCGGCGTACTGCTCGTGGAAGGCTTGCAGGACCGGCATCTCCGCACGACACGGGCCGCACCACGAAGCCCACAGGTTGATCACCATCGGGCCGCGCAAGGTGGACAGGTCGACGTCCTCGCCGCCGCCCAGACAGGCGAGCGTGAGCTCGGGCAGTCCGCCGTCGACCGGCTTCCCGCTGCCGGGGACGCACGGCTCCACGCCAGCCTCCTCCTTGAGCTCCTTCAGCTGGGGCGTGTCGACGTCGACCCGACTCGGACCCGGGAGCGGTCCGGCGTCGCGCTCCGCGGTGCACCCCGTGAGCAGTACGCCGGCCACGACCAGCGCGGCGAGGATCCTCACGCGCGTCCTTCGGTCTTCACCAGCGCGGCCGCGGCGACCGGGTCGGTCGGGCCCTCGCCGTAGGCCGGGCACCACGTGGCGACCGGGCAGGCGCCGCAGGCGGGCTTGCGGGCGTGGCAGATGCGGCGGCCGTGCCAGATCAGGTGGTGGCTCAGCATCGTCCAGTCGCGCTTGGGGAAGAGTGCCCCGACCGCATGCTCGGCCTTGACCGGGTCGGTCTCCTCGGTCCAGCCGAATCGACGCGACAGGCGGCCGAAGTGGGTGTCGACGGTGATCCCGGGGACGCCGAACGCGTTGCCCAGCACCACGTTGGCGGTCTTGCGGCCGACGCCGGGCAGGGTGACCAGGTCGTCGAGCTTCGGCGGCACCTGGCCGTCGTACCTCTCGACGAGCGCCTGGCTCAGCTTGAGCAGCGACTCGGTCTTGGCGCGGAAGAAGCCGAGCGGGCCGATGATCCGCTCGAGGTCCTCGCGGGCGGCGCCGGCCATCGTCTGCGGGTCCGGGTAGGCGGCGAAAAGGGTGGGCCGGACGGCATTGACCCGCTTGTCCGTCGTCTGCGCGCTCAGGACGGTGACGACGAGCAGCTCGAAGGGGTTGTCGAAGTCGAGCTCGCAGCGAGCGGCGGGGTAGGTCTGCGCCAACATCCGGTCGATCTTGCGCGCGCGGCGGACGAGAGCGGTGTCGGGCACGACCCCAGCCTACGGCTCCCCCCCGACCATCTTGCCGGCCGATTCCGGACGCGATTCGCCATGTGACCTGTGCCACTGGCTAGGATCATGCCGACGCTCCATCTGGGTAGGTGGACGAGGCGATCCAGGAGGCTCACCGTGGACAACGACGTACTCCGTCAGGCTCCGCTGTTCAGCGCACTCGACGACGAGGCGGCCACCGCCCTGCGCGGGTCGATGACCGAGAGCCGTCTGCAGCGCGGCGACGTCCTGTTCCACGAGGGCGACTCGGGCGACAAGCTCTACATCGTCCTCGACGGGAAGGTGAAGCTCGGTCGCACCTCCAGCGACGGCCGCGAGAACCTCCTCGCGATCCTCGGGCCCGGTCAGATGTTCGGCGAGCTGTCGCTCTTCGACCCCGGCCCCCGCTCGGCCACGGTCACGGCGGTCACCGACGCCACCTTCGCCTCCCTCTCCCACGACGACCTGCTGCGCTGGCTCGAGGGCCGCCCGGTCGTCGCCCGCGGCCTGCTGTCCCAGATCGCCAGCCGGCTCCGCAAGGCCAATGACGTCAACGCCGACCTGGTGTTCTCCGACGTCCCCGGCCGCGTGGCCAAGGCGCTGCTCGACCTCGCCGACCGGTTCGGCCGGACCGCCGACGACGGCGTGCACGTCCACCACGACCTCACCCAGGAGGAGCTGGCCCAGCTGGTCGGCGCCTCCCGCGAGACCGTCAACAAGGCGCTGGCCGACTTCGCCTCCCGTGGCTGGTTGCGCCTCGAGCCCCGCTCGGTCGTGATCATGGACGTCGAGCGTCTGGCCCGCCGCGCCCGCTGACTCTCGTTCAGTTGGGCACGAGCGGCCGTTGAGATGGGCCCGCGCGGCACCTGAGTTGGGCAGGCGCGGCGCTCACCTGAGCCCGAGTGCCTCCCGCAGCTCACCGATCCACACGTCCGGCGCATCGCCACGGAACGAGTCCTTGGTCAGCACGATCACCGTCCAGCCGTGGTCGCGAAGCCACTGCCGACGGATCCGGTCCCGCTCACGGGCTTCGGGGCTCGAGTGGAACTCCTCGCCGTCGTACTCGACCGCGACGCGCGCGTGCGGGTACGCCAGGTCCAGTCGGTACGTCGGGACGCCGTCAACGTTGACCCACCACTGCAACTCGGGTGCCGGGAGCCCTCGATCAGCGATCTCCAGACGGGTCCACGACTCGGGCTGCGACTCGGAGCGCGGGTCGACGAGCGGGACCAGCTGCCTCGCCTGCACGACCCCGCGCCGCCGGAAGTAGCGCCTGAGCAGGCGCTGCATCTGTTCACGGGTCAGGCCGTAGGCACGGGCGAACGCATCCAGGGCCGCCATCGCGTCCCGCCGGGAAAGCTTGCACGCGAGGTCCAAGGCGGTGCGGAGTGGTGTTGTCACCCGCACGCCGTCGATCTCTAGCCAGTCCTCAGGCAGGAGGTCTCGGGTCCCGCCGTGCAGGTCGCGGCGATCGGTCGGGTCGTGACCGCGGAGCACGTAGCACTCGAGGGGAGGCGCCACGTCGAGCTCGGCGTACCTAAGAACGTCCACTCCGAGCAACCAGGCCGCCGTTCGGTCGCAGATCACCGAGCTCTCGTTGATGACCAGCTTGGCCGCTTGGGTGCGCACAGACATGGTGACCTCGACCGCGGTGCACAGGTAGACCCCGGTGAAGAGCCGGATCAGGCGGCGTTCGTCCACCGCCCGACAGAGCGCCTTGCGGTCCAGGCCCAGGCGGGCCGCCTGCGCGGTCGTGAACGGCTGGTCGGGCAATCGCGGAGTGAGCATGGGCGAGAACTGCCCACGATCCATGCCCCTGCCTCCGTGGCGTCGCCAGCCTGTGAACGGGCCTGCCGCTCCTGCGGCCTGTGGAGAGAGACTGGCTCACCCCGGGCTCACGGCGGCCGCGCGTGCCCAACTCACCTGCCGCGCGTGCCCAACTCAACATTCAACGGGTGAGGTACGCCAGCTGGGCGCGCACGGAGAGCTCGGCGGCACCCCACAGCACCGGGTCGACGTCGGCGTACACGATCTCGACCACACGGCGGGGCAGCTCGTGGGACGCCAGCCCCTCGAGGTGCGGGGCGTCCCGGAGCTGGATCACCGCCGCCTCCACCTGCTCGAGGCGTTCCTTCCGGTGCGCGATGTAGTAGTCGAGCACCGCGAGCGCGTCGTCGATGACCGGTCCGTGCCCCGGCCACACCGTGGAGAGCACGTGGGCCTCGGCCAGCGCGTGCAACCGGTCGAGCGAGTCGAGGTAGGCCCCGAGCTGCCCGTCCGGGTGCGCGACCACGCTCGTCCCGCGCCCCAGCACCGTGTCGCCCGTCAGCACCGCGCCGTCGCCGGGCAGCAGGAACGACAGCGAGTCCGCGGTGTGCCCCGGCGTCGCCACCACCCGGACCTCCAGGCCGTCGACCTCGACCACGTCACCTTCGCCGAGCCCCTCGGACCCGAGCCGGTACGCCGGATCCAGTGCGCGTACGCCGCACCCAACGCGCTCCGCGAACTCGACGGCTGCCTCCGCATGGTCGTGGTGGTGGTGGGTGAGCAGCACGACCCCCACATCGCCGGCGGCCTCGGCCACGGCATCCAGGTGGGACGCGATCGAAGGACCGGGGTCGACCACGACCGAGCGACGGGCACCGGGCTCCCGCAGGATCCAGGTGTTGGTGCCGTCGAGGGTCATGTAGTCGGCGTTGGGCGCGAGCACGCAGCGCCCGCGCTCACCGAAGGCGCCTCCGGTCCAGCTCACGGGAGCCTGATCACGACAGCCGGGCCTCGACCAGCGCCTCCAGCGACGGAGGGATGGAGAGCGTGGCCTCGTCCCCGGACCCGATCACCTCGGGGGTGAACATGTCCACGGACCGCTCGGCGGCAGCCTCCAGCACCGCGGCCGGGTCGGCGTACTGGGAGATCTCGAGGCAGGTCAGGTAGGTGGGCGGCAGCATGAACATGTCGCCGCCCTCCACGGCCTCCACGGCTCCGGAGGCCGGCAGCCAGGTGACCGAGGACGACTCGGTCGACACGTCCCGCGTCCGCTGCCCGGCCGGCAGTGCGGCGACGAAGAACCAGGTCCGGTAGCGGCGCGGCTCGAAGGTCGGCGTGAGCCAGCCGGCCCAGACACCGAGCAGGTCGCTGCGCAGCACCAGGCCGCGTCGGTCGAGGAACTCGGTCATCGCGAGCTCGCGGCCCTCCAGTGCCAGCCGGTCGGTCTCCCAGTCGTCGCCGGTGGTGTCCTCGACGACGGTGGACGGGGAGTCACCGGCCAGGAGCACCCCCGACTCCTCGAAGGTCTCCCGGACCGCGGCGCACACCAGCGCTCTCGCCAACGACTCGTCGACGCCGAGCCGAGCGGCCCAGTCGGCGGGCGAGGGGCCGGCCCACGCCACCGTGTGGTCGAAGTCCCGCTTGTCGACGCCACCGCCGGGGAAGACGCACATGCCCGCGGCGAACTCCATGGAGACCTGGCGCCGGAGCAGGTAGACCTCCGGGCCGTCGCTGGACGGCCTCAGCAGCACCACCGTGGCGGCATTGCGCGGCTCGACGGGCGTGCGGGTGCCGTCGGCGTACTCCCGCGCCTGCTCCACGAGGTGGGCCGGCAGCGGGATCCGGAGCACCTCAGATCTCCACGATCAGCTCGACCTCGACCGGCGCGTCCAGCGGCAGCGCCGTGACGCCGACCGCGGACCGGGCGTGCACGCCGGCGTCGCCGAACACCTCGCCGAGCAGCTCGGAGACGCCGTTGGCGACCTTCGGCTGGCCCGTGAAGTCCGGCGTGGACGCGACGAAGCAGACGACCTTGACGACCCGCTTCACCAGGGCCAGGTCGCCGATCTCGGCCTTCACCGCCGCGATCGCGTTGAGCCCGCACTGCTGGGCGCACTCGACGGCCTCCTCGAGGGTGACCTCGCCGCCGACCTTGCCGGTGGTGATGAGCTCACCGGACCGCATCGGCAGCTGGCCGGAGGTGAAGACGTGCTGGCCCGAGCGGACGGCCGGGACGTAGACCGCCACCGGCTTCGCCACCTCGGGCACGGACAGGCCGAGCGCCTGGAGCTTCTCCTCCGGGTGGGTCACGGGTCAGCCCTCCAGGGGACGCTTGAAGTAGCCGACGAGGTTCTCGGGGTTCATGCCCGGCGCGATCTGCACGAGCTCCCACCCGTCGGAGCCGAAGTTGTCGAGTATCTGCTTGGCCGCGTGCGTGAGGATCGGCGCGGTGAGGTATTCCCACTTGGTCATGCCGGGGACTCTACCGAGACCCCTCGTGGTCCTAGGGTGGCGGCGTGGACAGAGCAGACGCGGCAGACGACCGGCACAAGAGCGACGGGCGCGGCCCCTTCGAGAAATTCACCGAGGCCGTCTACGAACAGGTCAGCCGTGCGCCGTTCTTCGTGATCATCCTGATCGTTCTGGCGCTGTGGGCGGCGAGCTACCCGCTGTGGAGCAGCACCACCAAGTGGGAGCTTGCCCTGCACACCGGATCGGCGATCCTGTCGCTGCTCCTGCTCGTCCTGCTGGAGAACTCCGGACGTCGTACCGAGGAGGCGTCGCAGGAGAAGCTCAACGTCATCGCCGAGGCCCTCTCCGACCTGATGGCGTCCCGCGCGCAGGATGACCCCAACCTGGAGGACGCCGTCCGCAAGCTCCGCGAGGCGGTCGGCCTGGAGGAGCGGCACTGACGGCAGCATCTGTGTTTGCGTCTGTTTCGATATTTGTTTTGCTTTATTGATCTGGTTTTGTGTTAGTTTTCTGGGTACAGTGTGTCTTGCGTCACGGACCTCCGAGACGTCCGCCGAGCGGTCAGCTCCCGGTGCCTACGTCGCCGGCAAGCACAAGGACAGCCCATGAAGTTCATCGCCGTGACGTCTTGCCCCACGGGCATTGCGCACACCTATATGGCCGCAGAGGCCCTGGAGATCGCCGCCCGGGAAGCCGGTCACGAGATCCAGGTCGAGACCCAGGGGGCAGGCGGCATCAGCCCAGTCAGCCCGGCCGCCATCGCCGCGGCCGACGCCGTGATCTTTGCGGCCGACGTCGAGGTGCGTGATCGCGCCCGGTTCGCTGGCAAGCCCATCGTGGTGGCCGGTGTCAAGCGCGCCATCAGCGACGCCGCGGGACTCCTCGACGAGGCTGCCGCCGCCGCCGCAGCCGGCGCCCTGAGCCCGACCACCCCTGGCCACCGGGCCGGAGGGCTGGCCTCGAAGGTCGACCTCAACGCCTCGGTCGGCACCCGCGTCCGCCAGTGGCTGATGACCGGGGTGTCCTACATGATCCCGTTCGTCGCCGCAGGCGGCATCCTGATCGCGCTCGGCTTCATGCTCGCCCGATTCGCCGGTGGAGGCGACGGTGCCATCACTGTCACCTCGATCCCGGTGACCGACCTGATCAACGACTTCGACCCCAGCTCCGGCATGCACTGGGCCGCCCTCTTCTTCCAGGCCGGCGTCGCTGCCTTCGGCTTCTTGGTGCCCGTCCTGGCGGGCTTCATCGCGTTCGCGATCGCGGATCGACCCGGCATCGCTCCCGGCTTCGTGGCCGGCGCCCTCGCGGGCACGGTCGGCGCAGGCTTCTTGGGCGGCCTGGCCGGCGGATTCCTGGCCGGCTTCATCGCCCTGGGCATCAGCCGGATCCGCGTCCCGCGCGCGGTGGCCAGCATCATGCCGGTCGTGGTCACTCCGCTGTTGTCCACGTTGGCGATCGCGGTGATCATGCTGTTGATCCTCGGCCGACCGCTGGCCAGCCTGCAGTCGGGCCTCACCGATGGTCTCAACAGCCTCAACGGCAGCTCCGTGGTCCTGCTGGGCATGCTCCTCGGTCTGATGATGGCGTTCGACATGGGCGGCCCGGTCAACAAGGTTGCCTACACCTTCGCCTCCGGCGGTCTGACTGCCCAGGCGATCGGCGACGGAGGGGCCGCGCTCACGGTCATGGCCATCGTCATGGCTGCGGGCATGACTCCGCCCCTCGGACTGGCGCTCGCCACCGTGGTGCGCAAGCGGCTGTTCAGCGAGGCTGAGCGAGAGAATGGCAAGGCCGCCTGGCTGCTGGGCGCCTCGTTCATCACCGAGGGCGCCATCCCCTTCGCCGCAGCGGACCCGCTGCGGGTCATCCCGTCGATCATGGCTGGATCCGCGGTCACCGGCGGCATCGTGGCTGCGTTCGGGAGCGGCCTCGCTGCCCCGCACGGCGGAATCTGGGTGACCCCGCTGATCAGCGGCATCCCCGGCTACCTGCTGGCCATCGTCGTCGGAACCACGCTCACCGCCGGTCTGGTCGTGCTCCTGAAGGGCCTGCGCCCCGCCGCCGTCGAGGCGTCGATCGCAGAGCCTGTTCCGGTCGCCGCCTGACCGAGCCACGTGATCACCGCAGGCCCGGGAGGCAGAGCTTCCCGGGCCTGCGGCCGAGCCGGGTGACGGCTCCACCACCTCGCCGACCTGCGCCAGGTGCTCCAGGAGCCGCTCTCACGATCGCTCGTAGCCCGCAGTGCTACTTGTTCGCCTCCCGCTCGTACGCCGCGTCCCAGCGGCCGTCTTCCTTGGCCGCGTCGACGGCGGCGAGTCCCGCCGGCTGCATCCGGTCCTCGCGCTCGAGGCGCTCGACGCGCTGCACGTTGCTGAACGACCAGGTGCTGCGCGGGGTGCGGGGGGTCATCCGCTGGAACGAGGTCTCCTGGTCGCGGCGGCGAGCCTGCCCGTCGATCCAGCCGACGCAGAGTCCTTCCTCGACCGCCTCGGCGTACCGCAGCGTGGTGGCGGTCCCGCCCTTCTTCGTGAGCACCAGCCAGACACCGGGCGAGGACTCGTGGTTGGCGAGCAGCCAGTCCCGCCACTCGGCCGCGTCGGCCACCATCAGCTCTTCGAGCTCCGCCTTCGCCATCGGAGCCCTCAGTCCCTCACGAGCTCGGGTTCGGTCTTCTCGCGGACCTCGTCCTCGGTGACGTCAGGGGCGAGCTCGACCAGCGTCAGACCGCCGCCCTCGGGCAGGACGTCGATCACGGCGAGGTCGGTGATGATCCGCTGCACGACCGCACGACCGGTGTAGGGCAACGAGCACTCGTTGACGATCTTGTAGGACCCGTCCTTGGCGACGTGCTCCATCAGCACGATCACCCGCCTCGCACCATGGACCAGGTCCATTGCGCCCCCCATGCCCTTGACCATCTTGCCGGGGATCATCCAGTTCGCGATGTCGCCGCCGGCGGAGACCTGCATGGCGCCCAGGATGGCGGCGTCGATCTTGCCGCCCCGGATCATCCCGAACGACGTCGCGGAGTCGAAGAACGACGCCCCGCGCCGCAGGGTGACCGTCTCCTTGCCTGCGTTGATCAGGTCCGGGTCCTCCTCGCCGTCGTACGGGTAGGCGCCCACGCCGAGGATCCCGTTCTCCGACTGCAGCACCAGCTCCACGTCGTCGGCCACGTAGTTCGGCACCATCGTCGGCAGCCCGATCCCCAGGTTCACATACGATCCGTCGGTCAGCTCCGAGGCCGCTCGCGCAGCCATCTCCTCACGGCTCCAGGCCATCTCAGTTGCCACCTTCCCGGCGGTTCGGGGGGTCCACGGGGGGCGGAGCCCCCCGTGTGGTCCTCTTCTCGATCCGCTTGTCCGCGGCCTGCTCCGGGGTCAGCGCGACCACGCGCTGCACGAAGACACCGGGGGTGTGCACGTCGTTGGGGTTCAGGTCCCCGGGCTCGACCAGCTCCTCGACCTCCGCGATCGTCAGCCGGCCGCACATCGCCGCGAGCGGGTTGAAGTTGCGCGCGGAGTCGCGGTAGACGAGGTTGCCGTGCCGGTCGCCCTTCCAGGCCCGCACCAGCCCGAAGTCGGCCACGATCGCCTCCTCCAGGACGTACTCGCGACCACCGAAGTCGCGGGTCTCCTTGGCCGGCGAGGACACCGTCACGTTGCCCTCGGTGTCGTAGCGCCACGGGATGCCGCCCTCGGCCACCTGGGTGCCACCACCGGTGGCGGTGAAGAACGCCGGGATGCCCGACCCACCCGCGCGCATCCGCTCGGCCAGCGTGCCCTGCGGGGTCAGCTCCACCTCCAGCTCACCGGAGAGGTACTGCCGGGCGAACTCCTTGTTCTCCCCGACGTACGACGAGATCATCCGGCGCAGCCGCTTCTCCATCAGCAGCCGGCCCAGGCCCCACTCGTCGACACCGCAGTTGTTGGACACGGCCTGCAGGTCGGTCACCCCGGACTCCAGCACCGCGTCGATCAGCACCGCCGGGATCCCGCACAACCCGAACCCGCCGACCGCGAGGGTGGCACCGCTCTCGATGTCGGCGACCGCCTCCGCCGCACTCCCCACGACCTTGTCCACGCGTGCTCTCCCGCCTTCGATGTGCCACGAGGTGACTCGTGGCCGGTGACTCGCGCCCAGCGACTCGAGGGCCACCTTAGCGACCCGTCGCGGCCCTGACGTATGGGCTGGGACCACACATCGAGCGTCTCGACCAGGCGCCGGGAGCCAAGAGGTTCGGGGCGCCCCTCTACGCTTTCACCGTGCCCGACACCAAGCCCGACTGGCCGCGCGCGACGCTGCACGTCGTCACGGGCAAGGGGGGCACCGGCAAGTCCACCGTCGCCGCGGCCCTGGCCCTGGCCCTGGCCTCCCACGGCAAGAACGTCCTGCTCTGCGAGGTCGAGGGCCGGCAGGGCATCGCCCGGATGTTCGACGTCGACCAGCTGCCCTACGAGGAGCGCCGGATCGCGACCGGCCTCACCCAGCCGGACGGTACGTCGGGGACCGTCTACGCCCTGCACATCGACGCCGAGTCGGCGCTGCTCGAGTACCTCGCCATGTACTACCGCCTCGGCCGGGCCGGGCGCGCGCTCGACCGCTTCGGCGTGATCGAGTTCGCCACCACCATCGCCCCCGGAGTCCGCGACGTCCTCCTCACCGGCAAGGTGTTCGAGGCCGCCAAGGAGAACCGCCGCGGCAAGAACGTCCGCCAGTACGACGCCGTCGTGCTCGACGCTCCGCCCACCGGCCGGATCGTCCAGTTCCTCGGCGTGAACAGCGAGCTCGCGGGGCTGGCCAAGATGGGCCCGATCAAGAGCCAGGCCGACCTGGTGATGACCCTGTTCCGGTCGAGGAAGACGGTCGTCCACCTGGTCACGGTGCTGGAGGAGATGCCGGTGCAGGAGACCACGGACGGCATCCAGGAGCTGCGCGCGGCCGACCTGCCCGTCGGTGGCGTCGTGGTCAACATGGTGCGACCGCAGGACCTCGACAAGAAGGCCCTCACGGCGGCCCGAGCCGGCACCATCGACCCTGCGACCCTCGCCGCGGACCTGAAGGCGGCCGGGGTCGAGGCCGACGACGCCCTGATCGAGGGCCTGCTCCAGGAGAGCCGCGACCACGCCGAGCGCCGGGCGCTCGAGGACTCCCAGCGCAAGCTGGTCGGCAAGCTGGACGTGCCGGCGTACGAGCTCCCACGGCTGACCGGCGGCGTGGACCTCGGCGGGCTCTACGAGCTCGCCGCCGAGCTCAAGAAGCAGGGGATGGCGTGAACCCTCCCGCCAAGAGCCGCGCCCGGACCCGGTTCGGTCCCCTCGCCGCCACCGCCTCGAAGGCACCGGCGCTCGACGTCGACGCCCTGATCGACGACCCGGGCACCGGGATCATCGTGTGCTGCGGCTCCGGCGGCGTCGGCAAGACGACCACCTCGGCGGCCCTGGCGCTCCGGGCTGCGGAGCGTGGCCGCAAGGTCGTCGTGCTCACCATCGACCCCGCCCGCCGGCTGGCCCAGTCGATGGGGATCGAGGCGCTCGACAACACACCGCGGCCGGTCACCGGCCTGCAGTGGGCCGAGGGTTTCGGGGGGTCGACGGGGGGCGGAGCCCCCCGTCTGGACGAGGGAGCCGGGGGGTCGACGGGGGGCGGAGCCCCCCGTCTGGACGCGATGATGCTCGACATGAAGCGCACCTTCGACGAGGTGGTCCAGAGCCAGGCCACCCCCGAGAAGGCGAAGGCGATCCTGGGGAACCCCTTCTACATCGCCCTGTCGAGCTCGTTCTCGGGCACCCAGGAGTACATGGCGATGGAGAAGCTGGGTCAGATCCACCGGGACGCACAGAGCACCGGCGACTACGACCTGATCGTCGTCGACACCCCGCCGTCGCGGTCCGCCCTGGACTTCCTCGACGCCCCCGAGCGACTGTCGAGCTTCCTCGACGGGCGGTTCATCCGGCTGCTGCTCGCCCCGGCGAAGGGCCCGGCCCGGATGATGACGGCCGGGCTCAGCATCATCACGAACGCGCTCACCAAGGTCCTCGGTGCCCAGGTGCTGCGCGACATGCAGACGTTCGTGGCCGCGTTCGACACCCTGTTCGGCGGGTTCCGCCAGCGGGCGCAGAAGACCTTCGAGCTGCTCCAGGCCGACGGGACCGCATTCCTCGTGATCGCCGCCCCCGAACCGGACGCGTTGCGCGAGGCGGCGTACTTCGTCGAGCGGCTCAGCGAGGACCGGATGCCCCTGGCCGGTCTCGTCGTCAACCGGGCCAGCCCGGCACCGGCCGGTGACCTGTCCGCCGACGAGGCGATGGCGGCGGCGACCCGGCTCCGGCGTCAGAAGACGGATGGGCTCGCCAGTGGGCTCCTGCGGCTCCACGCCGACCGCACCCGGCTGGTGGAGCGTGAGGCGAGCCTGCGGGACCGGTTCGCGACGGCGCACCCCACGGTGCCCACAGCGGTCGTCCCAGCGCTCGCTGGAGATGTCCACGACCTCACCGGGCTACGCCGGATCGGTGACCTGCTCGCCGGGGCCTGAGCCCCCACGCGACTCAGACGCTTGCGTTGACCTTCGAGCCCTGCTCGCGCGCGGCCTCGAGCACGGCACGCCAGGAGGCGGCCGGCCGGCGGCGGAGCAACGCCCGGCGCTCGCGCTCGGTCATGCCCCCCCAGACGCCCCACTCGATCTGGTTGTCCAGCGCCTCGGCGAGGCACTCGGTGCGCACGGGGCAGCCGGAGCACAGCTGCTTGGCCTTGTTCTGCTCGGCCCCCCGAACGAAAAGCTGGTCAGGCTGTGCCTGACGGCAGGCTGCCGATGGCGCCCAATCTTCTACCCACATGATGACGTCCCCACATCCATCCGAGAGGAATGGCGTCCCCATGACGCACATTCGGGTCTCCCCGGCTTTTGAACCTAGGTGCACGGCGGTTGTTGAAACAGACACGATCTGCCCAATTCGTATAGCCCGATGTGACTAGTCCGTGTGGGCCACGAGTACAGGGGAATTCACGCGCTCACGTACATTGGGCCGCATGTCCGTTCCTCCTGACGAGCGCCTGTCCGCGGGGCGTGTGCTGTCCCACCTCGGGGTGATGGCCGCCGTCGCCGCCGTCATGGGCGTGGTCGTCGCCGGTCTGGCCATCCCGTTCGCGGGGGTTCTCGGCATCGGCGCCCGCGACGTGGCCAGGGGCATGGACAACCTCCCGACCGAGCTCAAGGCCGAGCCGCTGGCCCAGAAGACGAAGATCCTCGACGTCGACGGCAACGTGATCGCGACGCTCTACGACGAGAACCGGATCAACGTCCCGCTGCGCCAGATCTCGCGGACGATGGTCAAGGCCATCGTCGCCATCGAGGACTACCGCTACTACCAGCACGGCGCCCTCGACCTGAAGGGCACGCTCCGCGCGCTGATCACCAACCAGGCCAACGACGGCGTCGTCCAGGGTGGCTCGTCGATCACCCAGCAGATGGTGAAGCTGACGCTGCTCAGCCAGGCCGACACCCGCGCCGAGCGCAAGGCGGCCACCGACGACACCTACGCGCGCAAGATCCGCGAGCTGCGCTACGCCATCGCGTTCGAGGAGAACTACTCGAAGGACTGGATCCTCGAGCGCTACCTCAACATCGCCTACTTCGGTGACGGCGCGTACGGCGTCCAGGCCGCCGCCCGGCACTACTTCAACAAGAACGCCAAGGACCTCGACCTGCGCGAGTCGGCGATGCTCGCCGGCCTGGTCCGGAACCCCACCGGCTACGACCCCACCAACAACGCCGACAGCGCCCTCCAGCGCCGCAACGTGGTGCTCGACCGGATGGCCGCGCTCAACGTGATCAGCCAGAAGAAGGGCTCCCAGACCAAGGACTCGGGCCTGGGCCTCGACGTGACGAAGTCGCGCAACGGCTGCGTCTTCTCGCGTGCCCCGTTCTTCTGCGACTACGTCATCAACGTGCTCATGAAGGACAAGTCCCTGGGCAAGACGACCGAGGACCGCAAGCAGCTGCTGCGGTCCGGCGGCCTCACCATCCGCACCACGATCGACCTGCGGATGCAGGACGCCGCCGACGAGTCCGTCCGGGCCCACGTCTTCCCTCAGGACCAGGCCATCGGAGGCCTGGCCATGGTCGAACCCGGCACCGGCAACCTCAAGGCGCTGGCCCAGTCCCGCCCGATGGGCCGCAACAAGGCCCTCGGCGAGACCTACCTCAACTACCTCGTCCCCCCGAAGTACGGCGACTCCAACGGCTTCCAGGCCGGCTCGACGTTCAAGGCGTTCATCCTGGCGACGGCACTGAAGAACCGCATCCCCCCGGACACCACGCTCACGGTGCCCGCGCAGGAGTCCATCGACATGAACGAGTACCAGACCTGCGGGGGCCCCTACACCAGCACCGAGATCTGGGAGCCCAGCAACTTCGACGACGCCGGCGGCACCTACGACCTCTACACCGGTACTCAGAAGTCCGTGAACACGTTCTTCGCCCAGCTCGAGCTGATCACCGGGCTGTGCGAGCCCTACAAGCTCGCCAAGAGCATGGGCATCGACCTGACCAATCCCGCCCTCGAGCGGGTCCCCTCGTTCACGCTGGGCGTCGTCGACACCAGCCCGCTGGAGATGGCGGAGGCCTACGCGACCTTCGCCGCCCGTGGGCTCCACTGCTCGGCCCGGCCGGTGACCGCGATCGAGGACGCCTCCGGCAACCTGCTCAAGGAGTACCCCGAGCGCTGCACCCAGGTGCTCCCCAACGCGGTCGCCGACACGGTCAACGACATCCTCAAGGGCGTCACGTCGCCCGGCGGGTTCGGCCAGTACATCTCCACCGTGCAGGAGGACGCCGGGAAGACCGGCACGACCCAGGACGGCAAGGCCGTGTGGTTCGTCGGCTACACCGCCAACCTGGCCACCGCCGCAATGATCGCGGGCGCGAACGCCGACGGCCAACCGATCCCCCTGGAGGGTCAGACCGTCGGTGGCGTCCCGATCTATGCCGCCTCGGGTTCCGGCGTCGCCGGCCCGATGTGGGGCGACGCGATGCGCGCGGTCGAGCAGTACCTCGAGGACCTGACCTTCACCCCGCCCGACCTCACCGAGCTCCTCGGGGAGCTGACGACCGTGCCCAGCGTGTCCGGCATGTCGGTGGACTCGGCGACGGCCACGCTCGAGAGCTCCGGCTTCACGGTCCTGGTCGGCCCCTCACGGGACTCCGGCTACGCCATCGGCACGGTCGCCTACTCGACGCCCGGCAGCGGCGAGTCCTACCCCGAGGGTGCGCCGATCACCATCTACCCCTCGACGGGGATCTCCCCGGCTCCGCCTCCGAGCAGCGGCGGCGGCGGCGGCGGCGGTGGCGGCGGCGGCAACGGGGGTGGCAACGGTCCCGGGCCGGGCAACGGCAACGGGAACGGCAACGGCAACGGGCGGGGCTGACCTTCAGCCAGGTCCTCGGGCTACGCCCCGAGCTGGCGGCGGACCTCCGCCGCGACGGCGCCACCGTCGGCGCGGCCCTTGACCTGCGGCTGCACGACGCCCATCACCTTGCCCATGGCCTTCATGCCCTCGCCGGAAGCGCCCAGCTGCGCGACGGCAGCGGTGACGATGTCGGCGATGTCATCGGCGGAGAGCTGCTCGGGCAGGTAGTCCGCGAGCACGGCTGCCTCGGCCTTCTCCTTGGCCGCCATCTCCGGTCGGTCACCGTCCTCGAAGGCGGTCGCGGCCTCGCGCCGCTTCTTCGCCTCGGAGGAGAGCACACCGACGACGTCCTCGTCGGTGAGCTCGCGGGCCTCCTTGCCGGCGACCTCCGCGTTGGTGATCGCGGTCAGCACCATCCGCAGGGTCGACGAGCGGACCTCGTCGCGGGCCTTGATGGCGGTCGTGAGGTCGGCACGGAGACGGTCCTTGAGGGCACTCATGGGGTCATTGTGGCAGCCTTGCCCGCATGGCCCTCCCCGCGTTCGTGCGCCCGCTCCTGGGCGCCGGGGTGGCCGCCGGCGCCGGCCTCACGGCGTACGCCGCCTGGGAGGCCCGCGCCTACACGCTGCGGGAGGTGACCGTCCCCCTGCTCCCCGCGGGGCAGCGGCCGCTTCGTGTGCTCCACGTGAGCGACATCCACATGACCCCCGGCCAGTCCCGCAAGCAGGAGTGGGTCGCCGGGCTGGCGGCGACGAAGCCCGACTTCGTGGTGAACACCGGCGACAACCTGTCCCACATGGACTCGGTGCCGGTCGTCCGCGAGTCGCTCGGCGACCTGCTCGACGTGCCCGGCGTGTTCGTCTTCGGCTCCAACGACTACTACTCGCCCACGTTGCGCAACCCGTTCCGCTACCTGCTCCCCGATGACGGGAAACGGCACACCGACACCCCGATCCTTCCTTGGCGGGACCTGCGCGACGACTTCCTCGACGCCGGCTGGGTCGACCTCACCAACCGCCGCGACAGCCTGACCGTCGGTGAGACGACCTTCGCGCTCGCCGGTGTCGACGACCCCCACCTCGGCTACGACCGCCTCGACCTGGTCAGCGGCGCCGCCGACCCGGACCTCGACGTGCGGCTCGCGGTCGGGCATGCGCCGTACCTCCGCGTGCTCGACCAGTTCGCGCGCGACGGGTACGACGCGATCATCGCCGGGCACACGCACGGCGGGCAGGTGTGCGTCCCGGGCCTCGGCGCGCTGACCACCAACTGCGACCTGGAGCCCGCCCGAGCCAAGGGTCTGCACCGGCATCCGGCGGGCTCCCGGGACGGCGATCCCGGGTCCTCGTGGTTGCACGTCTCCGCCGGTCTGGGCACCAGTCCCTATGCCCGGATCAGGGTCGCGTGCCGCCCTGAAGCCACCCTGATGACCTTCGTCCCGCGGGCCTGAGGATCGGCGTCCGGCCCGATTTCGAGCGCCTGTCGAGGCTCGGGTATGCTCGCCGATCGTGGGCCGACCGGCTTCGGTCGCCCACGATCGGGCTGTGGCGCAGCTTGGTAGCGCGCCTCGTTCGGGACGAGGAGGCCGCAGGTTCAAATCCTGT
>JBKJUE010000065.1:0-65374 GCA_046590395.1 Nocardioides sp. | reverse complement strand
TTGGTCGCGAAGAAGAACTCGTACTTCAGCAGGTCGCGCAGAGCCAGGGCGCGCGCCCAGGTGGCAGCGATGACGTCGTCACCGGCGGGGGGATCCTCGGCAGAGGCCTGGACGAGCGCCACCTCGAGGATGGCGCGGTCGATGAAGTAGTGGGTGACCGTGTTGCGATAGAACGCCGCCTCGTGCTGGCGATCGGGCGCGATCGCGTAGACCGGCTCGAGCCCACCGGCGTACTCGACGACGACGCCCTCGCGGATCAGCGTCGCCAGCGCCTTGCGCAGACCCTCCGGACGTCCGAGGTCCACGTCGGCGGTGAGCGGCAGCTGGCGGCGGCGTACATAGGCGACAAGCGGCTCGAGCACGCCCAGGGTCTCGGCCAAGGTCATCGCCCGACCGTCGTTGTCCAGCAGCCCGAAGGCCACCAGGGCCGACGGCGTGATCGGAGTGGCTGCGTTGATGCGGTGCGCCACCTCGAACGCGACGCGCGGCACCACTGCGGTGAGGTCGTCGGTCTCGGCGCGCGAGGCGGCGTCGGCCAGGGCCTCGCGCAGGGAAAGCGGCGGGCCGAACCGCACGTGGACGCGTCCACGCCGCCGCCCCTGGGCGCGGGCGAACCGGTAGAGCCAGGTCAGGCTCTCGGGGGTCTTGGCCCCGCCGCCCTCCTCGCGGGAGAGAGCCGACACCTCGTGCTGCTGGTCGTAGACGATGGAGACCGGCACCAGGTAGGCGTCATCGGAGTCGTCCCCGTTGGTTCGGAATGCGTCGACGAGGTAGCGCAGCACCCCCATCCGTGGTGGGCGGAGCTTGCCGGTGCGGGTGCGTCCCCCCTCGAAGTACCACTCGAGGTTGGCGTGCTGGCGCAGCAGGAAACCCAGGTAGAGGCGCAGCATGGCCGGGTAGACCGGGTCGTCGCGGCTCGAGCGGCGGATGAAGATCAGCCCGCTGCGCCTCCCGAGCTCCGAGAGCGGCCACATCGCCAGGTTGATCCCGCCGAGGGTGTAGTTGCTGGGGAAGCCGTGCCCGGTCGTCGCCGCCCGCAGCACCAACGGATCGAGGTAGGAGCGGTGGTTGGGCAGGAACACCAGGGAGTGCTGACGCCCCAGCTCGGCCAGCTCGGCCAACCTGCTGGCGTCGACGTCGACCTCGTAGGAGCGCGTCAACCACCGCCCCATCCGGTCCCAGATCCGTGAGGCCGACTCGTCGACGTACGCCGACATCTCGCTCAGCGCGGCCTGCGAGTCGTCCCGCAGGTCGGCCTCGGTGCGTCGGGTCCGGTCCACGAGCGCAGCCAGCACCTCGGCGTACTGCGTCGTGCCCATGACCAGCTCGACGGCCCGGCGTTCGTGATCGGTATCGCTCATCTGCGCAGCCTAGTGGCGCGCGAGACGACCAGGTTGAGCTCGTCAGCGGGTCCGACCCGAGCGGAGACACCATGACTTCCTCCTCCGCGACAGAGCACCTCGCCACGGCGAACTCACATTGCCGCGCGCGGAACTCGTGGTCAACGGCGCGGGCGCGTCGCGGAGCTGGGAGGCTCGCTCAGGCGTCTCCGACCACCTCGACGACCTGCCCGCCGAACGCGGCCGCCGACTGCTCGAGGAGCACCTCGCGCGCTGCCCCACCTGTCCCCCTCTCCTCGCCGCCCTGGTGGACGCACGTGACGCCGTGGATCGGATGCGCGACGTCGACACGGTCATCCCGCCGGCACTGGTCAAGCGCATCGCAGGGACTGGCCCGGCCTGACTCGGGGGGCCCCGAAATCGACCGGTCGGCCCCGACCACACTCCGTGGTGAGGGCCGACCAGTCGACGGGTCAGGGCAGGTGGGCCCCGATGTAGATTTCGGTCTCGACGCTGATGCCGCCGTCCTCGGAGCTGGCGTCGTCGCAGTCCACGACACCGTCGTCGTCGGTCACGCAGTCGTCGTTCCCGGCCTCTCCGTTGAGACGGTCTGCCAGGGAGGTCCCGATCAGGAGGTCAGCGCCCGCCTGACCGATCTGCACGTCGACCCGGGCGCCGCCGACGATCTGGTCGGCCCCGGAGCCTCCTACCAGCAGGTCACGGCCGTCGCCACCGGAGATCAGGTCGGCGCCGGCGGATCCGGTGACGCGGTCGGAGCCGAGCTGACCGTAGACCCGATCATCGCCGGAACCGGCAGCGATGAGGTCAGCGCCTGCTCCGGCGACGATGAAGTCGGCGCCGCGTTGGCCCGAGACAGCATCCACGCCCGCGGAGCCGCAGACGACATCGTCGCCGCGGCCGGCGAGCACGACGTGGCCGGCTTCCTCGATCCGGACGACGTCATCGCCGCCGGTGCCCCGGACGACGTGGGCAGAGTGCGCGTCCACGACGATCGTCGGGGTGCGGCCCGCACAGAGCTGGGTGGAGTTCGACACGGTGTCGGCTGTGGCGGGGGTGAGAAGCACGAGACCCGCAGCCATCGCGAGCGAAAGGCTTCCGACAAAAGTTCCAATGTTCATTTGTATTACCTCCAAGAAACAGAATTCCCGAATGTTCTTCCTGTTTCCCTCCCCGAAGTGATACTCACCATCTCGGAGCCCGGCGTCCGACAATCGCTGATTTTGGGGCTGTCATCCGCGACATATGACACGGACGGCTCAGATGTCAATCGCCAATCCGGGGGTGTCCAGTGACCAGGTCGGACCCCGGGGTCGGGCATCTTGCGCCCGACCGATGAGACAACCTGCCCATCCTCGCGGTCTCCTGCCCCATCAGGACCGAGACCGGAAAGCCGGCACGCAGCTGGAGCCCGGACCATCCTGCGGGTCCACGCCCAGACCAGAACCGGCTCTGACCCAGCGTTTCCGCAGGTCAGAGCCGGTTTCTTCGGTCGGGCTGACAGGATTTGAACCTGCGACCCCTTGACCCCCAGGAACGCGCCCTACGTCACCACTGATCACGGGTGGTCACCCCTAGGCGTCGCACCGCCGCTGGTCCGCCTCCGGTGTCACTCCCTTTCACGGCCTCTCCCTCGCCGTGTGCACACACATCTGCACACACGAGCGTCCCGCACATCCCGTTCCCATGAGCACAACGAGAGGAACCACCACATGGACACCACCCAACGTCCGACCCGTGACGAGTGCCTTGCTGCGGCTGGTGCCGTCGTCGCGGCCTCTGACGAGGCGTGCGCACAGATGACACCGCGCGAGCAGGCCGAAGCGGCCTGGACCCCGACGTCGCGTCGCACGGTCGACGAGCTCGAGGACCTCATCCGGTCCGACCGCGGACTCGCCCCGGTCCATCACGACCCGGCGGAGATGGCCGATCTGCTCCGACGCCATGAGCTGCGCGTGACAGAGCTGACGGGAGGTGCGCGGGCGAAGTCCGTCGACGGCGACGGCAAGTAGAACGAGCGGCCCCGGGTGGTGCGTCAACACCAGCCCAGGGCCTTGATCCGAACCCCTTGCAAAGAAGGAGAGCGAACCCATGAATGACCGTATCCCCCCTGCCCCCCAGAGCGACGACGATTCGATCGTCGCTACCCGGCCCCACTGGATGCCCGTCCAGCGGTGGCGGCAGATCACCGCGGCCACCGTCGCACACATCGACGAACTCCTGGCCTCCGCTCAGGTATGTCCGGACGCCACCCCGTGGTGCAGGCGTCACGACGAGAACGTGTGCTGGTCCCGGTCGATCCTGGTCGGCGAGACTCACCTGGACATCGCGATGGCGCCGGACGAGCCGATGACCCTGTACGGCCTCAACGACTTCGAGGACGCGAGCGTCGACCTCGACACCGCACGCCAGATCGCGGCCGCGATCACCGAGCTGCTCGAGGAGGTCGGTCGATGAGCTGCGAACAGCCGCCGTTCACTGCCCGAGAGGCAGCCCATCTCGCCGGTGTGTGCCGGGCACACATCGACCGTCTTGCGCAGGCTGGTCGCCTCGCGGGAGAGAAGGTCGGACTACACGATGGTTGGCTGCTCGATCGCGCGTCGGTCGAGCAGTACGCCAGCGAGCGAGCCGCGCGCCGCGAACGCCCACCGGCACAGCCTGCCCCGATGAGGCCCTGGCATCTGCCGGCAGAGCCGCTCCTGCGGCAGCTCGAGTTGCATGGCGGTGCCGCTCGCGTAGGCGTCGGGCACAAATCCGCTGAGCAGAAGGCGCTCGAGCGGGCCAAGCGCGACGGCTGGCTGACGGTCGATGCGGCCGATCGTCTCGCGGTGCGGTTGTTCGGTCTGTCGCCGTACGAGTTGTGGGGCGAGGCATACGGGACCGCCAGCTGACCCACCCCCGCTTCGAGCGCCCCGTCCACTTCGGTGGGCGGCGCGTTTCGTGCGTCCAAGCGGAAGTCTCATCCAATGGTTTAGGGTTTGGGTGACAAGCATCATCTGGAACTGGAGGCTTCCCAGGTATTGCCACCCACGCAGGCGTACCGGGTAGAGTTACATCCAGTGGAGCCAGAGCGTAGGGCTCACACCTCCACTTCCGGCCAGAGCATCAGGCTCACACCCGGACAAGGGAGCAAGTCTCCCCCACCCAATCGGTATGCGGGATGGTGGACCCAGAACTTCACCAACGAGCGCCTCGTCTACGGACGGGGCGTTCGTTCGTCTCCACGACGTCGGACCCGTGGTGCTCTCAGCGTCACGATGTTGAAGCGCTCACTTCGGACGTCTTCCGCGAGCGACGAGACCCCGAACGCCGTGGCGAGCTGACTGCTCACCCGCTCCTTCTCTGGCGACGTGGTCACGGAGCGACGCCGCAGCCGCTGGTGGAAGATGGCGCCGGCGACGAGATCTGCCGCCTGGAGGCAGTCGTTCGTCTTTGAGTCCAGGGACACCGCGGTGACGACGCCTGTGGAGTGCAGTTTGCTGTTGACCTGGCGCTTCACGATCGTGCCCATCGACTTATCCGGCGGGGTGCTGACGACGTCCATCAGCACGGTGGCGATCTCGTTGCGGTTGATGCTGCCCACCACCATCTGGGTGATGATGTCGGCGTGAACCGCCCACACGGGGTCGCCGCTCCGGAATGGGTTGTAGACGCTGCCGTCGACGACGGTGGCCACTAGGCGCGCATCTGATTCCTCGAGGACATCGACGACGTCGCGGAAGACCTTGACGTTGCTGGTCTTGATCCGCCCGAACTTCATCTCGTCTCGGTTGTGGTGGGCCTCGCGTACGTGCTTGATGGCCCGCTGGAGGTCGTCAGGGTGCCGGGTCTTGATCGCGGCGATCACGAAGCAGTCGTTGGCGGTGTTCTGGGCTCCGCTCTCGTCGACCCAGAAGCAGGCGGACTGCACCCCTCGAGCGAGGTTGGGGGTGGGCTTCTGCTTCGGCGATGGCAAGGGTGCTCCAGGGGTCGAAAGGTCAAGCCGTACCTTACGCAGCGATCCGGACACGACCTGTAGGCCGACCATGTCGCGCGCCCCGCTGTGTCGATGGAGGCACGTACGGTGCGAGGTGCCGTTCCGCGCCGACCGTGCGCGGCGGTGAAAGGGGAATGCCATGGCAGTCGAAGTCATCACCGGGCACTATTCCGGCGGCGCGGAAATGGTCGAGAAGTACGACGACGGTGCTTCGATCGGCATCGACGAGGGTCACTTGAAGGTGCGGGTCGCGAGCACAAGAGCCGGCTCGACGGGAAAGACGGTCGCCGCATTCGCTCCCGGCAAGTGGGCGTTCGCCAGGGTGGTCGAGAAGACGGACTAGCCAAGCGCCCTGATGTCGGTGACGTAAAAGATCATGGCCTGATGGCCACCCACCGCGTCCCCGACTTCAACGACCGTCGAGGTGCTGGTCGACGGCGAGCACCCCGACTTGCCGGTGCCGATTCAGCGAGGCGGGTGAGCCCTCACCGAACTGAGATCACTCCCGACCCGCGCGGGGGCCCCGGTGCTTGGCGCCCTTCCAGGCGGAACGTCTGCGTTGCTGCTCGGCGCGGGCTTCAGCGGCCAGGGCTGCCTGCGAGAGGCGGAGCCCGACGGGGATCCCTAGTCGTCTGGCGACCTCGCGTAGGTAGTCGCGATTCGGTGAACCCTTCACCATCACGTCGATCGAGCGGCCGGCCCAGACCATCGCGGACACCAAGACCGCCAACCAGGCGGTGTCCGCCTGCTGGTTCGGGTTGGTGAGCAGGCGCATCCCGGACGGGTGGTCAGCGTTCTCCTGGACGTACTGGTCGGCCAAGGCAGCCGAGGGGTGGGTGAAGGCTGACAGCGCCTTGTAGATCACGTACGCGTCGGGGCCGCCGGGGTGGAGCGCCTCGCAGAGTTGCTTGAACCATTTTGCTTGGACATCGGCGGCACTGTCCAACCGCTCGAGGTCGACATAGGGAAGCGTCGGTCCTCCCTCACGAAACACGGGGCTGTTCGCGAGAGCCATGGCGGCGGCGAGGCTCTTGCGTTGGCGGACGTCCTCGTTGAACACTGCCGCCGGCGCTTCCTTGCTGTCGGCCAGCCATGAAGCGGTCAGGGCAGCCTCGTACGCAGCTCGCACGGTAGGAACGGCCTCCAGGTAGAGCCCCCGTTCGAGCAGATCGACTCCGACCGATCCAAGTCGCAACGTGTGGGTGCTGTACGCGTGCACGAGCGGAACGTGAGCGAGGTTGGCCATGCGGTTGGTCTTCACCTCGAATTGCCCTCCGGGCGTGTCGACTAAGCGCTCGACGAGGTCTCGCGCGATCTCGATCAGTTCTTCCGCCGTCGTCACGGCAGGCTGGTCTTGTTCGTCGCTCACGCAGTGAGCATGGCACCCGCGCGGGTCGACATGCCCTGCCTCGGTCCGGCGATCGCGAGGGTTGAGCCCGCTCCCCGATGACGTTCGCTTCTAGCACTCCTGGTGCGTGCTGGTGGCCAGCACCTCGTCGGAGACCATGTGGCACTCGCGTAACGGCTTCCCGCTCCCGCAGTCGCACACGTCGTCTAGCTCGACCACCAAGCAGCAGTCTCGGAACACGACGCCGCTCCCGCACGGGCACGGTACAACCTGACCCAGCGGGTGCCAGGTGCCGGCGACGAGCTCCTGGATCTCCTCGAGGGTGGTGTCGAACTCGTGGATCCGCTCGACGTGCGCTGAACCGAGCTCGAGGCGGGTCAAGATGACCGGGCCACCGATGAAGCATCGGGCGTAGCTGGTGACGGTGGAGCGGTCCTCACGGACCCACCGGGCGACCGTCCGCCACTGGTCGACGCTCTCCGGCAACGGAGGCGCAGGCTTGGTGGCCCAATCCGCCAGGACGTCCTCAAGATCCGGGCGATCACCACCCAAGACCCTCCGGAGTAGGGAGGTCTCGTAGTCGTTGGGCCGGACCCCCCAGGTGCTGGGAAACATCCAGAACGATTCGATCGCGAAGGGTAGGAATCCCTCTGGCGAGGCATGGCCGGTGGCGACGAACCGATCTTCGGTCCGGGAGTAGCCCACGAGATGGATGCACGAGCTCCGCGGCTCTCCGGGCTCGGCTTGGCGACCCTCCCACAGGCTCTGCAGGATCCTCGGCGCCATGGCCACCATGTGGTCGAAGGTGTCGACCTGGCTCGAGGTCTGGAGCATCGCGGCCTTCGCGTCGTCACAGAACCGAGCGTCACCTTGGGTGACAACGGCCGCGTCCAGATGGGGCAGCAAGACGCTCTTCGAGGCGGCCCCAATGGACGAGCAGTGCGGGCTGTACGAGACCGAGTCGGTGAGGAACTCGATCGAGTCGTCACGACGCGCGATCGCAATCAGCGTCACTCCGCTGTCCTCGCGAAGGGCGAAGCCGGGACAGGGAGTCCCCGTGCGACGGAGAAGTCGCCGGCGGCCAAGGCGAGTCCGCCGACCGCGTAGCTCGCGCTGACATCCTGCCCGAACGCGGCGTACCGCACCGGGGCCGGGAAGAAGTTGCCCTTGGCCGAGTCGACGGCGCCGAGACCAGTGCCTCGCTTGCGGACGGTGACCCATACGTCCTCGTCGGGAATGTTGTTCAGCGCACCCCTGACACTGCTGATCCCGGCCATCGCGGCCCCGGTGTTGGCGTCGATCTTGGGGGTGGCTCGGTACCGGTCGACCTCGATGAGGTGGTCCATCAGGGCCTTGCGCTTCCGCTCGGCTGGATCGGTCACCGCGTCGATGACGGTCCTGACCATCTTCGGTGTCATGCCCAGGTCGTTCAGGTAGCCGTTGAGCTCCTTGCGGGACATCCCCGCGGCGTCACCGGCGGCGAGCAACGCACCCCGCTGCGCCCGCATCATGCGGGTCAGCCGCGCAGATCCTGCCCCGGCTTCGGCCTCGGCCACGAGGAGGTCCTGCATCCGGCCGACGCGGTCACGAATGGCCTCACGGTTCTGGTCAGCGGCGTCCGTGTTCCCGACCAGCGTCTTGGTGTGCTTGGCCAGGTCGTCGTTCAGATTCCGGAGACCCTCCCGCCACTGGTCAGTGGCCTGGGACAGGTTCAGCTCGGGCCCAAGGATCGAGTCCAGGGCGTCGGCCAAACTCTCGGCGGCGGACGCGGTGGGGATCATCTCGTTACCGAGGTCAGCGAACGCGCCGGCGAGCGCCTCGGTTCGGCCGGCACCGGAGTCGGCCTCATCGACCCATGCGCGGATCTCACCGTTCAGCGCCCGGAGTTCGGTTCGCGACATCTCGGACATCTTCGCGATCTCGCTGCCCGAGTAACCCATCGCGGTCAGCGCCGGCAGCGCCTTGGTGACGGCCCTGTCGAGCTCTTCGACGTCGATCGCCCACCCGTCAGGGAGCAGCGGTACGTCGATTCTGTCTCGGCCGCCGCCGACTGCGATGGCCATGCTCGACTGCAGATCCAGGAGTGCCCTCGATGCGGCCCGGGAGTCCGCCTCGAGCTCCTCGACATCGGAGTCGCCGAAGATCCCCTCAATCACGTTCTTCGCGCCGGCTGCGGCTTGTCCTGGGTGGGTGAGTGCCCACCAGGCGTCCCCGCCTCGCTGGGCTGCCTCTTCCATCTCGGCCGCGAACGCGCCCAGCTCTGCGTTCTGCGCCTGCAGGTCCGCCATCAGGCCCGACGTCGATGCGCCGGCGTCGAGCTCACGGATCTGAGCCCTCAGCCGCGCATAGGACTCACCCAAGTCATCGTTCGCCTGGGCAGCATCCATGACCAGTCCCGCTGTCGCACCTACCGCCGTGCCCCAGCCGGGTGCGATCATCGTCCCCAGGAGCGCGCCAGTGGCGGTGTTGGCCAAACCGGCCCTGTCGTCGAGGTCAGTGAGTGAGGCGGCGAAAAGGCCGACGCCGACACCGGCAGCGCGCCACCCGAGACCGGCCGCGGCCCCCTCCTTGCCGCCCTTCGACACCATCCCCATCAGCGCCGAACCTTGGGCGGCGTTGTAGAGCATGATCGCCCGAGAGATGGCAGAGATGCCGGCCGCGGCCCCAATGAGGACCGGGCCGGCAGGGGACTCGGCAAGCGCGGAAAGGGCGTGCGCCAGGGCTTCGATCACGGGCAGTGCGACAGCGCCCACGGGGGCAGTGGCCTGCACCAGCGATACGAGGGCACCGCCGAGGGCGCCCAGCGTGTCCATGGCCTGGGGCCCGTTGTCGCGGATGTAGTCAAGGAACGACTGGAAGCCCTCGGAATCGTCCAGGCCGTCGGTCCACTCGCGGAAGTCCCGCGAGGCGTCGAGGAGCCCGCCGGTGAACATGTCGGAGAGCGGGTCCGCGGCCATCAGAAGGTTGGAGACACCCTCGATCACGTTGCCGAACCCGCGGCCCATCGCGGTCAGGGTGGGGCCGGCCTCGCGGTCCAGGTACTCGAAGAACTCGACCCACCGGTCGTCGTTCAAGTTGTCGCCAGCCTCGGCCATCAACCCACCGAGAGTGGAGGAGATCGTGCCGACGTACTGCTCGGCCAGGGGCATCAGCTCGAGGAGTTCCTCGATGCCCTCTTCCGTCCCGGGGAAGAGCCCGTCCTGGGCGACGTTCTGCAGCTTCTGGAGCTCGGGACGCACCGACTGGAGAAAGAACACGAACTCCTGGCCGGCGGGGCCTAGGGCGTCCATGTGCTGCTCGAGCTTCGCGAAGTTCTCCGCGGTCGGCTCGAGCTTGTAGTCGTTCAGGGCGTCGAGGCTGTCGCCGATGCCCTGGAACGCGAGCACGGAGACACCGGCGGCCGCGGTGGCGAACCCGAGTTGCATCGTCAGCCCAGCGATCGCAGGGACCGCGGCAGCGCCGATCGGCACCAGAGCTGGGGCGAGCGCCAGCGAGGTCTGCACGAGGTTGGACATCCGCGAGTCCGCGGAGTCGAGGTTCTTCACGAACCCCGCAGTCGTGGCCGACGCCATCGCCAGCTTCCGCTGGTAGTCGGAGATGTCGGCGCGGAGCCGGACCAGCACGCTTCTGTCGGTCATCAGACCCTCACTCGGTGCTCGAGGACCGCGGCCGTGAGGCCGCTCAACGCCTGCCACACCGGCAACAGATCAACGGCTTCCTCATGCTGGGGCGTCTCCGCGGCCAGGATCAGTTCGGCTACGGCGATCATGGACTCGAGCCCCCGCTGAAGGTTCGTCAGCGCGTCGACGCCGTCGAGCGCTTGGATCAGCTCGTCGGCGGCCCGGTTGACTGTGATCGGTGGTGTCTGAAACGGCATGTCGTGTTCCTGGTCAGCCGACCGCGACGGGCTGGCCGGTCAGGGCGCTGAGCTGACCGCGGGCAGCCACGAGCTGCTCGGGAATCTCCTCGAGGCGGGCCTGCCGGCGCGTGACAGCGCTCTCCAGAACGCCGGGCTCCCAGCGCTCACGATCGGCACGGTCGGGCAGCTCAGCCAGCTCGGCGGCCAACAGCCCGGGGAGGCCCTCGAGCTCGTCGACGAGCGCCCGGGCTTGGGCGACGCGCGCGGCGTACGCCGGCGCCGGGACCAGCCCGCCGGCGCGCACCTCGTCGGGGTAGCAGTCCTCCTCAGACACTTCGCCGGCGAACGACCGGGCGGCGACCAGTCTCGTCGGGTCGTCGCCCTGAGCCATCGCCTCAAGCACGTCGCGTCGGATCTGTGCCCGCGCGAGCGCCATCTGCAATGCGCGCTCCTTGGGAAGCCGAGGACTGGGTGCCCCGACGACGATGACTCCCGCGCCCCGGGCCCTGGCCAGCTCCACCGCCGGCACGTACGGACCATCGTGCTCCTCGAGCACAGCCAGCAGCTCACGAGTCCGCTCCTGGTGCGTCCTCAGCGTGTTGCGAGCCGGCACCACCTCGTCTTCCTCGAGCATCGCCGCCCGCGCACGACACCAGGCCTGCTCGGCGACCACCAGTCGCTGCTCCTGCGCGGACGCGGCCCTGGTCGCCGCGGTGACCTGGTCACGCAGCTCGCGGACCGTGGCCGGCCATGCGGTCGCTTGGTCCGGGTCGTCGAGCAAGGCATCGCCCGGCGCCGCCTCGACCTGGTCCAGTTCGGCCTGGGCGGTCGCGTGCCGGGCCTGCCACTGGTCGAGGACCCGCCGGGCCTCGATCACCCCAGCCGCAGCCTCGTCAACAGCGGACTCCACTGCCGTCTTCTTCGTCGTCACCACGCGTCAGCCCTCCAAGTTCCGGCCCCACGCCGAACGGCGCCGGGGCTCTTCCACTGCCGATTCGCGCACCACCGGCTCGTACTCGACGACCTCGTGGTGCAGGACGCCGTCGATCATCTTCGTGCGCTCGGGGTGCGCTTGGGGCGATGACCTCTCGAGCGGCAGAGGAGCCGTGGTCGCCTCCTGAACGGGCCGTCCCCAAGCGGTCGCCGTTGGGGGGCCGTGCGTTGCTCGGTGATGCCGCCTCGCAGCCTCCTGGATCGTGGCCGTGGTCGCCTTCGACTCCTCGTCCAGACGCTGACCCAGCACGGCCGCAGCCTCGAAGCTCATCCCCGAGTGGCGCAGCAGCCGGGCCGCCTCGATCGCACTTCGATCCCCGAGGCCTGCCGACTTGAAGAGCAGGGCTGCCCGCTCCTGCGGTGTCTTCTCTCGGATCATCGATCGTCTCCCTGTCTGCGTCGTTTCTCTTCGAGGACCGACAGCGGGTCGAAGAGCCTCCGCCCACCCGTGAGGACCGTCTTGAGAAGGCTGTCCGGCCTGGCCGCCGCGTACCTGACGCCTCGGTCCGTCATGCCCAACTCCTCGCCGACCCTCACGGATGTCCACCATTCGGTGTGACCAGGAGGTGATCCCGACTCTGCACCGTCAGCAGGCTCCGGAACTTCCGCACTTCCCGATGGGGAAGTCATCTGATGCCAATGCAGGCTGGCGTCCCGCACCTCATCCGCGGCGATCGTGAACTGTTGCGCATCACTCAACCGCCCCAACGCTGTGAGCGAGTGGGCCTTCTCCCGGAAGAACGCCCCCAACTCGCGGTGTGCGTAGACAGACGGCAAGGGCGGCAAAACCGCGAACTTCGGAGAGCGGCGAGCGACGCTCATGCCGACTCCGCCAACAAGCCACGGCGAGCCGCAGGTGTCAGCCCACCCCACACACCATGCCGCTCCCCCGCCGCGATCGCGTACGCACGGCACGGCTCCAGCAGCGGACACCAGCCGCAAGCCTCCACCGCAGTCACCTGGTCAGCCGCCGACGCCGGCGTTGCCCTCGTCGCCCACCACAGCTCGGGTTCACGCCGGCACGCCGGCCGCGACGGAGCGATGTCTGGTCCGCCAGCGATTTGCCGCTCAGTGTCGGGGGCCGCGGCTACGTTGATGCTCACCTCGACGACACCCCTGGAGGACCCGCCATGGACCCCGCCATCCGCTTCCTGCGCGAACTCAGGGCGCAACAGGAACGCGACCCCAACCACAATCCCTCAGGCCAGTCCGCTGCCGACGCGCTACAACTAGCCCCCGGCGACGCCGAACAACTGCTTGAAGATCTCCTCGAGGATGGCTTCGCGCAGATCATCGCGACGACGCCGCGGGTGGGCGACGGGCCCCTCGACGAACTCGTCAAGGTCACAAGACACGGACTACTCGCACTCGATCGGGCCGCCGACCAAGCCAGCGACGACGATCCCGCGATGAAGTTCATGCGCTCTGTGCACGAGCACCTCGAAGCGCGGTCCCAGAACCGCATCAGCGCGTCGGCCATCGCCCAGGCGCTGAGACTCGACCAGGACACCGCCGCTGACACCGTCGAGCAACTCGTCGACGCCGGCCTCTTGCGGGCACATGGCAGCCCCAAGCGCCTGGGCAGCCGCCTCAACCTCCTCATCGAGCTCACCCCCGAAGGTCGCGGCGCCGTCTCCGCCGCCCAGAACAGCGACATCGACTCGCAGCCGGGCACCCCACTCGCCGAGACGTACACCACCCGAGACCTACCGGTACTCCGTGAAGCCGCCCGAGTGCTCGACAGCGAGGCTGGCATGTACGGGCTCAGGTTCAGCCAGCTTGTCGACGCCACGGGTATGCAGGCCGCGCAGGTGGAGCTGGCCCTCCGAACGCTCGAAGAGGACGGCCTCCTCAAGGTCAGATGGGCCCACCCTCGAGAGGCGACCCGCATATCAGGGCTGACACGCGCGGCGCGGGAACTCGTCGGCCTCTGGCCCACCCCCGAGTCCGCCCTCGACCGGATGATCGCCGCGCTCGAGGCGATCGCCGACAACACCGACGACGACGATACCCGCGGCCGCGCACGCAAGATCCTCGACAACCTCGCCGGCGCCGGGCGCCAGATCGGCATCTCCGTCGCCGCAGCCGCAATCACCGGACAGATCCCGGGCGCATGATCGGCAGCGGTGGCGACGCCAGGCCCGCGAACCTGCCTGTCGAGGTCGACATCGTCGGCGCCCGACTCGACCGAGCAGCCGACCACTTCAAGTCGTTCGGTGACGCGTGGACCGACCATCTCGCTAGCCGTCCGCACCGAATGGACTTCGACATCGACGAGGACGGCCACGGCCGCGTTCTCTTCCTCAAGCTCCACGATCCGCCAGCGACGCTGTCGCTCATCCTCGGCGAGTTCCTCTACGAGCTCCGCGCAGCCCTCGACAACGCCTTGTACGCCGTGGCGATCATCGACTCCGGCCAGAACCCGCCACCGAAGGCATCGCAGCTCGAGTGGCCGATCTGCACCACACCCAAGAGCTGGGAGAGCCATCGCCGCCGACGGCTCTCCGCCCTGTCCGAGGACTTGGTGAGCGATCTTCACCTGATCCAGCCCTTCCAAGCCGACTACCCGGCCTGGAACTCGCTGATGATCCTGCACGACATGGCCCGCGCCGACCGCCACCGCGCCGTGCACCTCGTGACGTCGTTCGCCGCGAACGGCTGGATGCGCTGGGACAAGGACCTGGTCCAGGACCTCGAGATCAGGATGGGGCCCGTCGGCGACGACGGCATCCTTGCGACGTTCACCTGGCACGGAGACTTCGACATCACCCCCGACTACATCGACGGCGAGTCCGAGTTCGATGTCGAGGTCGCCGGCGTCGAACTGGCCCCGGGGCCGAACAGTCCCGACCCGATGCGCCCCTGGGGCAACCTCGAGAAGCGCCTGCGGTCCCTCCATCGTGCCGTGACCGAGTACGTCTACGGGCTCATCAGCCACGCGCTCGACCTCCGCGACCAGAAGCAGCCGCCCCATGTCGAAGTGGTGGGGTAGCTCCGAAGCTCCGCTGAGCACCATCACAGGCCGTTCATGTAGCCGAACTCGGCATCCAGGTCGAACATCTCGTCCGCGGTCACGATCGTCGACGGCGCCACCGGCACCAGTTCGCCACCCATCAGCGGCAGCAGCGCAAAACAGGCTGCCATCGCGACATCGTCGTGCCCCACCCGATCCGGCACCGCCAACCGCATCACCCCCGAGTCGGTCGTCATGAACTCCAGCGCCCGCAGCTGGGTCAACAGCGCCGGGTGCTTCGGCAACTGCAGACGACCTTGCTGCAGCAGCAACTTCATGAACCCGAAGGCGTTCTCCTTCAGCTGCGCCGTGGTGTTCACCGGCGTCACGACGTCACGGCCCGTCACCTCCCACAGCCGACGCGCCAACACCACCTGCGGCATCTGACCCACACCGTTCGACTCCGCCGCCACCGTCGAGAATCCGAACCCACCAGGTCCAGCGAGCACCGCGAGCCGCTCGATCCACGCCTCGTAGTCCATGCGATACCGCTCCTCGACGAACCGGACGGCGTACCGCGTCCGGCCGCGGTCGTCCGGATCCGGCAGTGCACCGATCACCACGAGCGCGTGAGCGTCACGACGCATCCCCCAGTCGACGCCGCCCACGACCAGGCCCACCGCCGCAACCGCTGCCGGGTCACACGCGTCGACGTCAAGGCCATCAACCACAGCCCCGTCGATCTCCCGCGCGTCGAAGAACGACCCCGACGCCGCCGTCCACTCCGCCTCGTACTCCCGGGCGAACACATCCGGCGCCCGCCGATCCCGGATCAGCGCCAACTCGGCGACGTCGACCAGTGGTGACGCCGTCGACGGCAGGTGCCAGGACTCCACACCCGCTTGGCCGTTCATCCCCGCCCGCCAGGTGTCGTGGAAGAAGTGGCCAGGCCCCCGCCACGGAGTGCTGGCCATCAGCACCTGCGACCCCGGCCGCGCGATGATCGTCGGCTCGGCCGCATCCCACACCGCCTCGTCCACGAACGCAGCCTCGTCCACGATCAACAGATCCACGTCCGCGGACCGCACCGCCGTGACCGACTGCGTCACCGACTCCAGAATCGACCCGTTCGACAACGTCAACGTCATCACCTGGTCGTCCTCGATCGACGACCCACCGAGACTCGCCCGAGCCATCCCCGCGATCTCCCGATGCGACCGCACCACCGACGTACGACCAGCCGACACCATCATCACCCGCGTCCCAGGCCGCGCGAACATCCGATGCAACGCCAACGTCCCGAACACCGCTGTCTTTCCCGCACGACGCCCCCAACACAGGACCCGCGTCCGGGACGAGGACCGCACCACCTCGACCTGATGAGGCCACAACGGCCGTTGCAGCACCAGGTCCGCGAACACCACCGGATCCCGACGCGCCTGGTCCAGCTCGACGTCACTCAGCTCCATCGCCAGCCTCCTCGTCGGCCTCGGACCGCTCGCCCAGCTGACCTGCGGCTTCAACATCCGCAACACCCGCACCGACCGCCGGCTGCTCGCCCGACCAACCCGCCGGCGGCGTCCACCCCGCCTTCTCCAGCTCGTGCAGCTGCGCCATCCGCAGCGCCACGTCCGCGTTCGCCACTGCACCCTGGGCGACGTGCTTGCCCAGACGCGCGGACGCGGTCGAGTTGAGACCCAGCCGAGACCGTGCCGACGCCGCACGCTGCTCAGCCCGATGCATTAGCAGGGCAGCAGACATGAACCCATCCACCCGGGCTGCCTTCACGATGTCGCCGTCGCACCGGTCGATGCACTCGCCCAGTGACTTGGCTGCGAGCTCGGCCTGAACCTGAGAGCGGCACATGGCCGCGAGTTCCAGCCGGTTGACCGCTGACCGAATGTGCGCCGGCGTCGACGGGTCCTCGAGGATCGCCAGGCGCAGCTCCTCGGCCGCCGGCTCGACGTACCGCGGGGAGTAGCCGCCGTGCTTGACCGACAGCTGGTGGCCGGGCTGGAACGGGGGCCGCTGCCCCTCGAACTCCGGTACCCATCCGGCCGGCTGCTCGCCGCTCACCGGGCACCCCGCTTCGACAGGCGCCGGGCACGGGCCCGAGTCTTCGCCTCGGCAGCACGCCGAGCCCGCTTCTGCCGAGCGCGGTGACGATGCCGAGGCCACTGCCCACCGTGCCGCTCGAAGAACCGAGGACGGCCTACCAGGTCACCGCCCGCCATCACGTCGCCACCACGGACACGGCTGCCACGATGGACCTCATGGCCTCCCACGACACATGCCCGTGCGACACGTGCCTGGACTGGCGCGTCGAGCAGTCACGCTCCGTCGGCGACCACATCGCCAGCCTGCTGCAGATGGTCCTCACGGACCTGGACATCGACCCCACCGACGAGCACGTCCGCGCCGTCTGCGCGCGCCGACTCCGCGAAACAGGCGCACCCGAGTAGCTGGCCGCCCCTGTCACCGAGTCAAGAGGCACGCCCCTGACCTGCAGTGATGTAGCACGTGCGTGCGCTGTGCGTGCAGTTGCCAATCCCCCGGCCGAAGCCCAGCGGTTGGCGGCAACGGCGCATCTCTCACCGCGCGGCAAATCTGCAGATCGAGCTATCGCCGAACGCCGACCGGCCGCGGCTCGGGTGTTGGTGGTCATGGGGTCTCCTGGTCGCAGGTGGTGGCGTGTTGGGGGTGGTCGACGGGCCAGTTGCAGTCGGGGCAGGTGGGTGCGGGTATGTCGTGGTCGGGTTGGGTCGCGGGCGCGCGCGTGGGGGGCCCAGCACGACTGACACGACTGGCACGACTGGGGGTTTGCAGTGGTGTCTCTTTCCCAGTCGTGTCAGTGAAGTCGTCTCCCCCCGCGTGTGCGCGCGCGTGAGGGTTGGTCGCTGTCTGATCGTGTTTCTGCAGGTCAGAGCCAGTTGCGTCAGTCGCGTCGTCGGGCGACACGACTGCGACGTGACTGAGGCCGGGGAGGGCGGGCTCGTCGGTGGTGACACGACTGGGCGGGGGCTCTGCAGTCGTGTCAGATGAACGCCGCGGTTCGGTGATGTCGACGTGCTCGGTGGGGGTGGCGACGGTGCCGGGCAGTGCCCAGTAGGTCTGGCGGGGGAACCCGACGCTGCGGTGCTCGAGGCGGAGGCGTTCGCGGGCTCGGCGGAGTGTGGTGGAGTTGTGGCCGGCGACGCGGCCGGCCTTTTCGATCGACGCCTTGGCGGCCTCTCCGCCGTGCTCGGCCAGGTAGTCGCGGAGCCAGTCGGCGGCCTCGGAGGTGGCGCTGCGTTCGGGGTCGCTGGCCCTGGTCATGATCTCGTGCATCGAGCCGGCGACCTCGCCGGTCCAGTTGATCCGGCCCGTCCATGCGACTCCGTCGTCGTCGGTCTCGACGGCGTGGCTCGTGATGGTGAATCCGAGGACCGGGAGGTCGAGGCGACCGAGGTTGTTCTTGGAGGTGGCGAAGAGGCGGCGTGCCTGGGTTTCGTCGTCGGGGTCCGGGATGCAGGTGTGGACTGACCGGGCGACGGCGGTGAAGGCCTTGGATCCCATGACCAGCTGGAGGGCGTCGGTGGATCCGGACTTGTTGTGGTGGATCAGTCCGAGGATCGCCATCCGTGACCGGTCGGCGAGGTCTGCGAGGGGCTCGAGTGCCTGGCGGAGCTCGTGGTCGCGGTGGGTGTCGAGCTTGGAGTCGATCACCGACATCAGCGGATCCAGGACCAGGAGGCCTGCGCCGGTCTCGTTCGCGGCCCAGGCCACCTCGAGGAAGTCCTTGGGCAGCGACAGGCCGCGGCTGACGGTGTCGTGGGTGGCGATCTCGACGCGGAACACGATGTCGAGGTTGGCGCCGGCGGCGATGAGCCGCGGGACGATGGTGTGCTCCCAGGAGTCCTCCGAGGCGCAGATGATGACCGCCCGGGGGGTGCCCTTGTCCTCGCCGTCGAGGCGGCCGTGGGTGATGTCAGCAGCGATTTGGTAGGCCAGCGTCGACTTGCCGAGCCCTTCTCGCCCGGCGAGCAGAGCAAGAGTCCCGTACGCGATGCGCCCTTCCCACAACCACCGCACCCGGCGCGGCTTGATCGAGGACGCCGGCGTGAGGAGGATGCGTCGCCGGATCGGATCGTCCTCGGGCGGACTGACGGACTCGAGGTCGACGTGCTGGGGTTGTGTCACGCGGCGGCTCCGGTGGCGAGGTCGTGGAGGGTGTCGGTGAGGTCCAGAGCAGCGACGTCGTCGAGCTCGGCCCGGGCCCGGCAGGCGGCTGCAGCCTCAGTGAGCCGCTGCCAGCGGTCGTCGAGATCCCGCCGGGTGGCGCGGCCGTGGTAGTCCTCCGAGCGGGGGCGTGCGGCCTCGAGCTGCTCGGCACGGCGTTGCCACTGAGCTGAGCTAGCGTCGAGGAACACCTCACGCAGGACCCGCCAGGCGATCTGGTCGTCCCCGGTGACGCGCTCGAGGAGCCGGAGCAGGTTCTGCGGCTGGCCAGTGGCCGGTGCCGCGCTCATTCTTGGTCTCGGTCCGCGGAGACGTGGGCGAGGTGTGCATGGGCCTGCTCCATCGCCGCGGATTCCGCCGCCTGACTCGTGCTCACCGAACCACCTGCAGGTGCCGGGGGCGGCTCGTCGGGTCGAAAGGGGCGGGTCTCAGCTCGTTCCACCACTCCGTCAGCGCCCTGGGGGCGCCGTCGAGGATGACATCAATCCCGTTGCGGAGGGCCTCGGCAACCCCGTGCAGGACTCGACTGTCGTACGAGTGCGGGCCACGATCGCCTACCCGAACGGTGATGGACCGACTCCGCCACCGCGGGTCGTTGCCGAGTGACCACACCTCCATCTCGGCGTCGCGGCTCGAGGGATCGGTCAGGTCGAGCGCCACAGACCAAGTCAGTCGGCCGGGTGCTTGATGGCTACCCGGCGGGGGGTGCACCATGAGGGCCTCCCTCGTTCTTGGCGAGCGTGTGGACAGTGGCGAGCGGCGGTCCTTGCGAGGGATCGCCGTTCGTGTCGTTGGGCGCCTCGCCGAGCAGGGCGAGGAGCGCCGGAACTTTCACCCGGTAGGAGCGGCCCAGCTTGAGAACGGGGATGTCGCCAGCCTTGGCCGCGGCGTATGCCTGGTTGAGCCCGATGTCGAGAACCCGGGCCACCTCGGCGATCGAGATCGTGGGCCGCGTCCGGATCTCCTCGAGCGTGCAGGTGATCTGGCCCGCCCGGGGGCGATTTGCAGTCATGCCGCGGAGCCCTCTCGGGCGAGGTCAGCGATCAGCTGAGCCCAAGCGGTCGCACGATCACCTCGGGGGCTCCGTTCGCCCTTCTCCCATCGCCACAACGCAGATGGAGAGACGCCGACCGCGTCAGCGACTTCTCGCAACGAGAGCCCAGCTGCGATCCGTGCTCGGGCACCGTCTCCGGATTCCGACAGTCGGCGCGCCTTAACCAGGAGCACGAGGTGTTGGCTGTCCATGAGTCAACCATCCGTTGTCGGGAACGTCTCGACAAGGGGTTGACTATGCCGTGTCGGGCGACTACCGTCGGGAACGTGTTGACGCAACGTAGACAGACGAGCAGGATCAGTGGCATGGCTACCGACCCCCTTGAAGCGATGTTCCTTTGGCCCGACCCAGAAAAGGGCCCATGGTTCGTAGAGGTGTGGAGTCGCGTGCAGCACGGTGTGCCGACCCCGGTCGGGCTGCGGATCCTGGGATGGAACCCGACCGACTCTCTCGACGACCCCTCGGGCGCCGAGCTATCCAAAGCTCGCGCTCTGGCCGCATTGCCGCGGGCGGAGGACCCTGTTCCGTTCCCTCGTCTGACCTCTTCCGTTCTCCGGTCCCTGCCCATCGGTCAGCTGTTCAACGAGGCTCACGATGCTCTCGCGTCGGCACTGCATGACCTGGTGATCCCCGATGAACTAACCGCACGGTGGAGCGCCGCGGGACAAGAGGAGGCGTCGGCATGGAACGACGAGATCCGGAAGGAAGCGCAGGGTTTCGGTGGCCCGACGGGCGGGAGGGATCTCGGCGACGATCACTATCGAGAGGTCGCACGGATCTACTCGGAAGCGGTCAAGGCCGGGCAGAGTCCGACTGCGGCCGTGGCTGCGCACTTCGCGGTCAGCAAGAGTGCGGCCGCCAAGAAGGTCGCACGAGCGCGTGACCGCCAGTTCCTTCCGTCCACTACTCGTGGCCGAGTCGGACCCCTGACTGAGGACCTCTGATGAGCGGCATTTTCAGGCGGTGTGGTTGCCGCAACGAGCAGGGTCGGACGTACGGCGTGCTGCCCGAGCAGCCGAGCCAGGCACAGCGGGCCCGCGCCTGCCCGACCATGCTCGAGGACCCGAAGCACGGCCGCTGGTCGTTCCGGCTCTCCGCCGGGCTCGACCCCGTCACCGGGAAGCGCCGCCAGGTCAACGGCGGCACCTACGCCACGAAGCGCGATGCGCAGCAGGAGCGCAACAAGGTCGCGGTGAAGCTCGACCAGGGCAAGGTCCCGACCGTGAACAAGGAGACCCTGGCCGACTACCTTCCGAAGTGGCTCGACCGCCGCTCCCGTGTTGGCGCCCGGGGCGGTGCACCGCTTGCGGCCTCGACCCTCGAGAACTACCGCCGCTACGCCGAGCAGGACATCGTTCCTTCGCGGCTCGGTGCGATGAAGTTGCGCGACATCCGTCGCGGTCACGTCCAGGCCTTCATCGACGAGCTCGGGGAGGCTGACCGCGGCGCCGTCACGATCCGCCGGATCGTCGCCGTGGTGCAGGGGTGCCTGTCCTCGGCGGTGAGGGACGAGATCATTGACGACTCCCCCGCTCGCCACCTCGAACTCCCCCAGGTCGACGGCAAGGACTTCACTCCGTGGGAGGCCGAGCAGGTGGGCCACTTCCTCGACATCGCCGGCGAGCACCGTCTGGGCGCGCTCTTCGAGGTCGCCGTCTTCACAGGCCTACGTCGCGCCGAGCTCTGCCAGCTCCTCTGGGACGACGTCGACCTCGTTCGCCGCGAGATCCGTGTGCGGCGTACGACGACCAAGACCGACGCCGGCAAACGGCGGGTGGCCCTCGACGACCGCGCAGTCGGTGCCCTGATGAGCTGGCAGATCGCTCAGGCCGCCGAGCAGGAAGCGTGGGGGCCGGCGTACGCCACCGGCGGGCACGTCTTCACCTACGAGGACGGCAGGCCGTTGAAGCTCCAGTACGCGACGCGACTCTTCGACAAGCTCCGCGTCCAGGCCGGGCTGCCCCAGATGACGCTGCACGGTCTGCGCCACCAGCAGGCCTCACTACAGCTCTCGGCCGGCACCCCCTTGGCTGTCGTGTCGAAGCGCCTGGGGCACTCCAGCATCTCGGTGACGGCCGACATCTACTCCCACCTGCTCGAGTCCACCGAGCACGACGCGGCCAACGCGGCAGCGTCCCTGGTGCCCGCCAGGAAGGTCGATGCACGCACAGTGCACGCACAAGGGGGTGAGAACGAGGAAGAGGCCGCCCCCGCTCTTCGCGGAAACGGCCTCTGACCTGCGGTTACTTCGGTCGGGCTGACAGGATTTGAACCTGCGACCCCTTGACCTTAAGTAGGGGGTCTGCCGTGTGTTGCCGTTTCTCGCGGAAACCGGCGCTGACCTGCCAGAACGACAGACAACAGCCATGCGGGGCTTTGTTCCGATCGGCTTACATTGGCCAGATCACGACGGAGTTTACGACTAGTAGACGGCCACTTAGCCGGAGCCCAGTCACTGGCCTTCCAGGAACCGCCCGCCTCCACCGTGAGAGCGGTTTGCACCATCACGTCGTAGGTGGAGTGGTGGTAGGCATCGGAGGCGGGCCGAAGTCATCGGCAGACCCGCTGCCCTCCGAGAGCTCGGAGAAGCAGCTCCAGGCTGGCGACCCATGTGTAGGAGCAGCCGGCTCAGCCGACCCGAGCTCCTCGTCGGAAGATTCTGAGGACGTTGTCACGCGTAACCTGGCGAGCTTGCTCGCGGCCCAAGCGATCGATCAACTTAGGGTAGAAGGTGCGGTACAGGTAGAGCGGATCGCGATCGTACTGGTAAATGGGGGGATGTACGACGACCGAAGCATCGTTCGACACGGTCACCCGGTGACCGAAGCCCGCTTCGACCATGGCTTGGATCCGATCGAGCATAGACGCGTCGTCGGTGGGTCCCCCGAAGAAGGGGTCGCTGTCCGCACCGATAGCGTCGAACTGGACCGACGCGCCTCGCTTAGCCATCGCGACGTGGGCCGCGCTTGACGACACCTGCGAGTGCCCCCAGAGGAAGCGACCGAGGTCGAAACCCTCACGCTCTAACGTGTCCGCTACCGAGTTGGCTGCATCCGCGTGCGGGCAGTGCAGCGCGATCGTAGCTCCGGTCTTTCGGGCGGCTCGAGCGGCGGCGCGATGCACGCGGGTGTCGCTCGCGGTTGGGCCGGACTCGGTTGTGGCGCACTTGATGAAGCCGGCACGGATGTTGGTGCCGTCAATACCACGCGTCAACTCCGTGCCAAAGTGCGCAGCCATGTCGTCGATGGAGGCGCCTTCGAGGGCCGGTGGAACCAGGCTCTTGTAGATCCCGGTGGCCGCAACAATGTGAACGCCCGACTGGCGGGAGACGTCGCGCAGGTAGGACACGTTGCGGCCCACCCCCAGGCAGGTCCAATCGATGACGAGGTTTACCCTCTGCTTACGGAGTTCGCGAGCCGCGTTGACGGCTGCTCCGGTCGCATCGCTCCAGTCCACGTTCATGTACTCGTCCGCCGTTGGCCCCAAGAAGTCCACGAAGAAGTGTTCGTGTGCCAGGGCCTTGCGCACATCATCACCTCGCACCGGGCCCCGGACTGTTTCCAGAACCGGGTTTCCCCCCCTGAGGGTCGGCCTGGCTGCGAAAGCGCCCGGGCTGGGTGCGCCACTAACCGCTCCGGCTGCGAGCACAGCGCCTCCCCCTAAAGCAAGCGAGCGCCGGCTAACTCTATGTCTATCTCCCGCTGACTCCATGATGGTTTCCTTAATCGAGTATCGATGATGTCTCGCTAGGTTGACGGCCGCCAATCCCATCTGTCAAGAGACCCCGAGTGGATTTAATCGATAATCTAGACCGCGGCGACCATGAATTGAACTGTGGTCGCGTAGCGCCCACCCGACGCGCCGACCCCTCATCGGATTTCCGTCGACGGCTGAAGTGACGGCGTCTTCCTCGGCTGCGTCGGTCGCGGCGGCTTCGGTTCTTGCGCGATCTGCTCGGCGGTCCGATGAGCGCAACGAGTCTGGGGCGGAGCAGCGCAACCGCGTGCACATACCGCAAGAGCCGGGCCGAACACCTCCGCGATCGCGGCTTTATGGCCGGCACGAAGCCGGGCGACCGTGTGTGATCAGGCCGCTGGTTGGCCGCGCGACCACCCTTACGGACCGCTCCTCGACCAAACGCCTTCTCGATCCTGCGACTGGACCGCTCGCCGACGCAGGAGGCGTGGACCGACAGCGCCAGCAGCATCTGAGGGTCGCAAGTCGCGTGACCGACGTCATCGGGCGGGTAGGCAACCGAGGACGTGTCGAGTTCAGCGACGACATCGATGACGAACCAGGCCGGATGGTTCTTCGGCAGCCAATCGGCGACCGAGGGGGCGTTGAAACAGCTGCTCACGGTCAAGTGGGACGAAGTTGTAGGCCCCCCGCCAAGTATTTTGGTGGGTGTCAGGCTGCGTTGAACGCAACGCTGAGCACCGGCCGATTCATGCGTCGGCCGCCGTATTTGGTGCGAAGCGCATTTGGTTACTCGCTCTTGCCACACGCCCGCGCGACCTCTGCGGTGCTTGATAATCCGCCGCTGGTGTCCTCGGCCGTGGTGTCTCAGTCCTGGCGCGAGTCCGGTCCGCGGGAGTCGCCGAGCTGGCTGCCAAGCACCCGTCGGTGCCGACCGACAAGTACTCGAAGGCGGAGTCGAACGTCGCCTCGCCTGGTCGCTCGGCCGCCGGCATCGGCGATCCGGCTCTGCTTGGCCATGGCGAATGGGCCGGATCTTCGCCTACTCCGACGCGCCGTCCACGCTGGGCTCGTTCCTGCGCCCGTTCGCCTTCGGCCACGTCTCGTGCCCTTTGGTGGGTTTACCCGATGAGAACGGTCCGGATGTTGGTGAACTCGCGCGCACCGACGGCACCCAGTTCGCGTCCGTAACCGCTCTGCTTCACACCACCGAAGGGCAATCGCGGGTCAGATGCGGTGACGGCGTTGACGAAGAGCGCGCCGGAACTGATGCGCAACCCGACCTCGAGTGCGTGGCCCGCATCCGCGGACCAGACGCTGGCACCTAGGCCATACGGCGTGGCGTTCGCCAGGGCCACCGCCTCCTCGTCGGTGGCGAACGCGATCACCGCTGCGGCGGGGCCGAAGGTCTCTTCAGCCATAACGGGCATGTCGGGCGTCACGTTCACCAACACGGTGGGGGCGTACCAGGCGGATCCGCGGTCCAGGCGCTTGCCGCCGGTGAGCACGACTGCGCCGGCCGCGACCGATTCGTTGATCTGACGCTCGAGGTTCTCCGCGAGGTCAGGCCGGGCCAGTGGCCCTATCTTCGTGGAGTCCTCGCAGGGTGACCCGATCTCCAGTTCCTCCACGGCGATGGCGAATCGCCGGCCGAACTCATCGGCCAGGGTCTCGTGGATGATGAATCTCTTGGCGCAGAGACAGGACTGGCCGGTGTTGAGGAAGCGCCCTGCCACGGCCTTGGGGACGACGACGTCGAGGTCTGCGTCGGCGAGCACGACGAACGGGTCGGACCCACCCAGTTCCAGGACGGTCTTCTTCGCGGCACGGCCCGCACTCGCGGCGACGCTTGCCCCTGCCCGGTTGCTGCCGGTCAGGGTCACCGCCGCTACGCGTGCGTCCTGGATAAGCCGGTCTACCGTGTCAGGGACCTGGCTTTCGGCGACGACGAGGGTGCGGAAGACGCCCGGGGGCAGACCGGCGTCCGCCAGCAGTTGCTCGATGGCCAGCGCGACCCCGGTGACGTTGGGCGAATGCTTGAGGATCCCCGCGTTGCCTGCCGTGAGGGTAGGCGCCACGAAGCGGAACACCTGCCAGTAGGGGTAATTCCACGGCATGATCGCCAGCACCGTCCCCAGCGGCTCGTAGCGGACGAAGCTACGCGAGCCGCCGGCGACCACCTCCTCGTCGGCCAGCTGCTGGGGCGAGGTCCCGGCGTAGTACTCGCACACCCAGGCACACTTCTCGACCTCGGCGATCGCCTCGGTGATCGGCTTGCCCATCTCGGCGGTGGCGAGGGCGCCGAGCTCGGCGGACCGTTCCCGCAGGAGGGTGGCCGCCCGGAGCATCACGGCGGCGCGCGCGTTGATCGGTGTGTCCGCCCACGCCTTCTGCGCGACGGCGGCCTGCTCGACCACGGCTTCGATGTCCGCGGCCGTCATGACGTCGTAGCGACGCAACTCCCGGCCGGTCGCGGGATCGACCGTGACGACCTCAGACATCGATCGTCGTGTACGTCTTCACCGAGCGTTCCTCAAGGTACTCGAGGATGTAGCCGAACACGTTCTCCTGGAAGTACGACGTGGCCTTGTGCGCCTCGTAGCCGGCTTCGTCGGTGTACTGCTCGTACAGGAAGAACGTGCGCGGGTCCTCGGGGGAGACCTGGGCCTGGTAGAAGAGGTTGGCCTCCTCCTCGCGGGACAGGGGCGTCATCTTCCGGATGACCTCCTCGACCCGCTCGTGTTCCCCTTCCTTGGCCCTCCAGGTGGCGGCGACAACAAATGCCATGGGTGTTCCTCTTCCTCTGGTTGGTTGTTCGGTGGTGTGACTCGTAGTCAAGCTGGGCGAGGCCCGACGGTGTTGCGCAGGATCCCGATGCCCGACGCCTCCATCTCGATGACGTCACCGGCGGCGAGCCAGCGGTCCAGTTCCATACCGCTCCCTCCCGTCGCGGTGCCCGAGCCGAGCACTTCCCCGGGGTGCAGCCTCAGCGCCTGCGAGGCATAAACGATCATCGCCTCGAACGAGTGGTGCATGTTCCGAGTGCTGGTGCCGCCCCAGCACTCGCCGTTGATGCGGACCTCCAGGTCGACGTCGTGTGGGTCGACCTCGTCGGCCGTCACGATGCAGGGGCCCAGGACGTTGGAGCCATCCCAGTCCTTGGCTTTTCCTGGCCCCATCGAGACCGGCAGCTCGCGGGCCTGGACGTCACGGGCCGATAGGTCGTTCCAGATCGTGTAGCCGAAGACGTGGTCGAGGGCGTTGGCTACCGTGATGTCCTTGCCCGGCCGGCCGATCACGGCGGCGAGCTCGAGCTCGTGGTCCAGCTTGAGCGTGTACGACGGCCACGGGATCTCCTCGTCCGGACCGATCACCGTGTCCGGCAGGCCCTTGTAGTAGGCCGGCACCTGGTACCACTCTTCGGGGATCTCCTTGCCGAGGGCCGGGAAGACGTTGAGCAGGTGCCCCTCGAAGGCCAGGAAGTCACGCAGGCTGCGCGGCCGCAAGGGAGCGCGCAGCACCGCATGCGCGACGCCTCGAGTGGCCCCGATCGGCGCTCCAGCTTCGATGAAGGCGACCATGTCGCCATTAAAGCCGGCGTCGACCACGATCTCGCCGTCGAGGAACCCCACCCGGCGACCGCGGGTGTCCGCGGCCTCGTAGGTCACGAACTTCACTGGCCAGCCTCCCGGACTATACCGATGGTCATCAAGGTGATGACTACAGCGTCGTCACGGGCCGCGACTGAAGCATGAACAGGCCCCTCGAGTCGTAGGCCCACTCGATGTCCTGGGGGCAGCCGTTCAGCTCCGCGAGGTGAAGGCCCATTTTCACGAGTTCGGCCAGCTCGGAGTCGGAGAGCACCGGCTCTTCGACGACGCGCGCCTTTTTCACCGTTCCCTTCCGGTCCAGCGTGAAGTAGTCGGGGGTGACCTCGCCGGAGACGACGTGCTCCCCGACGCCACGGGCGGCCTCGACGACGATCCGGTCCCGGCGGTGGTTCACCGGGTCCACCGTGAACATGACGCCGGCCTTCTCCGCGTCGACCATCTGCTGAACGACCACGGCCATCTGGATGTCGTCCAGGTCCCCCTTGTGCTCGCGGTAGAACAGGGCGCGCTCGGAGAAGAAGGAGAGCCAGCACTCCACGACCTTCTCCAGGACCTCCTCCAGCGTCTCGACGAACAGGTAGGTCTCCTGCTGGCCGGCGTACGACGCGTCGTTCCCGTCTTCGGCGCAGGCCGAGGACCGCACCGCCACCGAGACTCCCGGGGGAAGCCCCTCGTACGCAGCCTTGATGGCGTCCCGGGGCGGCTCGGTATGCGCGACGACGGCACGTGCGCCGTCGAGGTCCTGGGCCTTGAGACAGCCCAGGAGCTTCTCGGCATCCACGGCCTCAGCGAAAGCCGTTGAGGTGATCACGAAACCGGGCGGCACGGGCAGCCCATTTTGGGTCATCGACGCGAGACTCGCGCCCTTGCCTCCTGACAGCTCGACCTCGCGGCATCGTTCGTCGGCGAAGTCGAGGAGAAGTGGGTTTTCCGACACGGACAGTTCCTTCCGGGGTGGTGGCGACAGTGTTCCCCGCACCTACAGCTGACCTTGCGACTGGGCAGATCGGACCGAGGCCCCTGCACCGGGGTCGCTCGAGAGCACCTGGACCATCCCAGTCGTCCCATTGACGCGGATCTTGTCGCCGGTCTTGATCTTGCGGGTCGCGTCCGAGGTCCCCACCACGGCGGGGATACCGAACTCGCGGGAGACCACGGCAGGGTGTGACGCCATTCCGCCCGCATCCGTGACCAGGCCACCGATCTTCGTGAACAGCACGACCCAGGACGGGCTGGTCATGCGACAGATGATGATCTCGTTCTGCTCCACCTGGCTGAACTGCTCGGGAGACAGCACGACGCGCGCGGTGCCTTCGATGACACCCTTCGACGCGCCCAGACCCTGGATCTCGCCCTCGACCTCGGACGGTTTGCGGTAGACCTTCTCCGGGAACGCCCAGAGCGCCAGATAGGGAAACGCCAGGTTCTCCTCGGTGGCGGTGCCCACCCAGTCACGCGGGCGCAGCTCGTAGGCGGTCTCACGATCGTCCCGACGGTCACCGACCAGGTCCTCGGCGTCAAACCCGTTGCTGCCGGCCATGAGCGTCCGCAGCTCGTTGTAGCGCAGGTACATAACGTCCTCGGGGTCACCCAGCTTGCTGGCCTCGACGAGCTTCCTACCGATCGCGATCAGGACGAGCCGGACCCGGGCATTGGTCCCCTGGTCGATGTAGAAGTGATGGTCTGGCGTCAGCGGATTCATCCGGAGGCTCAGGGCCAGTGCGCCCTGGAGGCGCTCCAGATCCGCGCCCTCAACCCCCTCCACGGCTTCCGCCTTGGCTGCCTCGAGGTCCTTGGCCACCGTGGCGATCTCGTTCGGGTAGTCGTAGTCGGACTCTAGGTAGCTGCGGATCGTCTCCAGGACCGGAGCCGGGTCCTCGCGCCAGGTCTTGAACGAGAACTCGTGGGCGTACATCGACTTGTACCCGAAGACCTCCTGGTAGGACTCGATCTGCTCCTCCATGAACGAGCGCCCCTCGGGGGTGGCCTCCAGCGCTGGACGGATCTCGGCAGCCGTGTCTTTCGCGAACGCCGCCGCGACCGGTCCGCCCTCGCTCTTGATCTGTTCCTTGAGCTTCCACAGCTCCTCGATCGAGTCCCAGTTGCGGTTCTCGAGCGAGCTCTGAAGGCGACCCGTCAGGTCGCTGTGGTCGCCCTCGCCCTTTACCTCCGCGATGATCGTGTTGAGGTTCATGGTGGAGGAGAACTGCGCGAAGTTCAGCACCCAGTGGATCTGCCAGTGACGATCGTGCATGTCGATCGCGTCCTCGAGCAGGATCGCGAGCTCCACGAGGCTGGCCGATTCACAGTCATAGGAGTCGAAGCGCTCGAAGTTGCGGGTCATCTCAGGCACAAGGCGGTCCCGCCACCAGTGGAGGAAATTCTCCGCGTAGTAGGGCAGCGTCCAGCCCAGGTAGCCGCCGATCTCGGCCGCGTAGTCCTCGTTGTCAGGAACGCGCGGGACGTAGCGGGCGCCGTACTCGGTCGTCTCCGCGGAGAGGCCGGGCTGGGCAGGGATCGCAGCGGTATAAACGTAGCCGTTGACGATCTTGGAGATCCAGTCCGAGGCGAAGGGGGTCCCGAACCGACGGAACATGTAGTCGCACTTGAGCCACCAACCGCCGATGTCGGCGTACATCGGTGACACCGGGTTGGGGATGTGCAGGTCGTCGTGGACCCAAAGCAGGTCCTTCTGCCCGTCCTCCCAGGCCACGGGGAACTCGTCGTCGCCGAAGAAAGTCGCAACGGTCTCGGTCATGGGGGCCTCCTGGTGGTGTGACCTCCGCACCGTGGCGATGATCACCTGTAATGGATTATCGATAATCTAGGGTGCCGAGTGACATTCGTCAACCGTTCCTGCTGGGCGTCCCTGCGGCCCGGGACGCATCCCGGGCCGCAGGGGATCAGGCAAAGGCGTGCGGACTCACCACTCGCAGGAGTTCGGTGGGTCTGCCGGGTCGCACTCCGCCTCAGTGGCGATGGCCTCGACGACCTCCAGGGCACGTTCGGCATCGAGCTCCACCGGGTCTCCGGGGCTGCCGTCCTCGTTGAAGGGTGTGTAGGCCTGGACGATCTGGTTGACGCCGCCCTCGGTGTACTCGCCGGAGCCGGTGATGCCGTCGTAATCGATCTCCTCACCGTCGCGGATGAGCTTGAGGCAATCCGCGTAGGTGTTGCAGACCTCGCCCGGAGCCTCCCCGACCTCGTGCATGGCTGGAGCCCAGTCGCTGGCCTTGTAGGAACCGCCCGCCTCCACCGCGAGGGCGGTCTGCACCATCACGTCGTAGGTGGAGTAGTGGTAGGCGTCGGACGGCGGGCCGAAGTCCTCGGCGTACCCGCTGCTGTCCCACAGCTCGGAGAAGAAGTCCCAAGCAGGCGACTCCTCGTTGTAGGAGAAGGCGGCGAAGCCGATTCCCTGCTGCTCGCTCAGCGGCCCGGTGCCCAGCGTCTTGATGAACTCGGGCTGGACCCAGCCCGTCTCACCGATCCACTCTAGGGAGATCCCGGCCTCGGTGGCCTGCTTGATCAGCGTGGCCGACTCGACGGACCCCGCCTGGACGATCACCGCGTCGGGGTTCAGGTCCGCGATCCTCCGGGCCTCCGCCACGTACGACGGCTGCTCGGCGCCCGCGTCGATCCGCTCGAGCACCTCTAGGCCGAGATACTCGGCCGTCTCCTCGGCCGCGTCGGCGGCCAGTTGGAAGCCTTCGACGTTGGTGGCGAAGATGGCCACCGACTCGGCGCCGATCTGCTCGGCGTAGAGGGCGCCGGTCATGCCGAGGGTCTCGTCGAGGCCTTGGGCGCGGAAGATGGGCTCCTCGGCCTTGCCTCCGAGGTTGCCGGGGATCGCGCCGCCATGGACCGTGGGCACGATGGGGCTGTCCTGCTCCTGCCAGCGCTCCATCATCAGGTCGCGGTAGGTCCGGTAGCCGTGGGCGATGCTGACCATGACCTCCGCGTTGTGGCGGTCGAGGCAGGTGCGGGCAGCCTGCGCCTCACCGACGGTGCCGAGGTCTTCGCTGATCAGCTTCCAGGACCGGCCCAGCGGCGGGTCTTCGTTGATGACCTCCTCGATCGGAAACCGCACGTCAGCGGTCAGGGACTTGCCGTAGGGACCGAACTCGCCGGTGTAGTAGGCCAGCTCGCAGACCGCTACGTCTCCCGTCGCTTCTTCCTTGTTGCCGCCGCCGCTGGTCGTGCAGGCAGTGGCTACCAGTGTGGTGGCGAACAGCGCAGCAAGTGCGCGGCCCACCGGGGCTGAACGGTTCATCGGGGTGTTCCTCTCTCCGTGCCAGACGTGCCTGGTCAAATCTGATAGGCGTGCTTCAACTGCTCGGTGGTGAGCTCGGATGCCGCCATAACGGCGGACTTCTGGCCGAGGCTCAGCACCATCACGCGGTCGGCCACCCCGAGTGCCTGTGTGGCGTTCTGCTCGGCGACGACGATGGTGACGTGCCGCTCGGCGCGGATGCGGCGGATGGCCTCGAAGAAGGTGCTGACGTAGAGCGGGGACAGCCCGGCCGTCGGCTCGTCGAGGAGCAGGAGCGTGGGCTCCTGCATGAGGGCGCGGGCACACGCGACCATGCGTGACTCGCCACCGCTCAGGGTGCCGGCCCGCAGGTTGAGCTTGCGCTTGAGGTCCGGGAAGAACGTGAAGACCTCGTCGATCCGCTCATGCACAGGACGCTTGCCGAACATGCCGCCGACGCGCAGGTTGTCCATGACGGTGAGGTCGGGGAAGACACCACGCTCCTGGGGCACGTACCCCACACCGAGACCGGCGCTCTGGTGGGCCCTCATCCGGCTGATGTCGGTGCCACGGAACGTCACCGTCCCGGCCATCAGGGGATTGAGGCGCGCCAGCGTCGCCAGGAGTGTCGTCTTGCCAGCGCCGTTGGCACCGAGGATGGCGAAGACCTCGTCCCCCACGGTGAAGTCGACATCGTCGAGGACGGCGATCCCGTCGTAGCCGGCGCGCAGTCCGCTGACCTCGAGCACTTCCGTCGTCTCAGACATGGCCCTGCCCCAGGTAGCTCTCCACCACGGTCTTGTGCTCTCGGATGTCCGCAGGCTCGCCCTGGAGCATCACGCGGCCTTCGGCCATGAAGGTCACCTGGGTACAAAGGTTCCAGATCACCTCCAGGTCGTGCTCGATGATGACGACGGTGGTATCGCCGGCGGCCAGGGTCGCCACGGCGTCCATCACCTTCTGGGTGACGTCTCCGGGAAGCCCTGCCGTCGGTTCGTCGAGCAGCAGCACTGCCGGCTTCAGCAACAGGCAACGGATGATGTCGACGAGCTTCTTCTCCCCCGCCGAGAGCGCCAGGCGGCGCGTGTGCTCCAGGCCGAAGTGGTCCAGCTGGCGCTCGATCTCAGCCCGGTTCTCCTCGTAGGTCGCTCGCTCACCCCACAGGTGGAGAGGAAACTCCCGACGGGCCGGGGTCACCGAGAGCATGAGGGAGTCGAGGATCGTCAGCCCGTCGAAGTCCGTGATCACCTGGTTGGTCTTGACCACGCCGCTCTGCGCGATCTTGTGTGCGGGAAGTCGCGACAGCTCGACGGCGCGCTGCCCCTCCCGCTCAAGACGGATCTGACCGGAGTCCCCCTTCAGGGAACCCATGATCAGGCGCATCAGGGTGGTCTTGCCCGCACCGTTGGGCCCGATAAGTCCTTCGATCGGATGGTCACCGAGGCTGAGGCTCTCGACGTCCACCACTGTGCGACCGGAGAAGCTCTTGGTCACGTTCGTGAGGGTGAGCCGGGGACGCGCCATGGTCCGACCGGGCAGGTCGGGCCGGACGGTCGTGCTGGATTCAGGCACCGTGCACCCTCTTCATGAGTCGGTCGCGCCGCATGTGGCCGAGCAGCCCGAGGGGCCGGAAGATCAGGACGAGGATGAGGGCCACCCCGAAAAGCACCTCACGCATCAGGGGGATCGTCTGCGTGTACCACTCGGACGGCAGCGGGATGTAGGACTGGATGACGATGTCGAAGATGCCGACCGTCAGGATCACGCCCACCACCGCGCCCAGCACGCGGACCGAGCCGCCGACCACGAGACCGACGACAGCGGCGAGCGTCAGCTCGATACCGAGGCTGGACACCTCGAGGAACCGCACCATCACGCCGTACATCGCCCCGAGCAGGCCCATCAGCGCCGACGTCACGGTGAACAGACCGAGCTTGGTGCGCGTTGCGGGCTTGCCGAGGCTCTTGGCGAGGGGCTCGTTGCTGCCGATGCCGATGAGCAGGCGACCGTAGGGATTGCGGTGGACGAGCCAGACGTAGGCGAGGATGCCGGCGACGAGCGCTACCAGCACGAGGAGCCAGATCAGCTCGTTGACGGCGACGTCACCGGAGTCGTAGGGGAAGCGGAGGCCGCCCATGCCGAGCGCGCCGCCCGTTAGGTCCTGCTCGGTCGTCGCGAGAAGAGCCACGGCTGTCGCGAACCCCAGGGTGCCGACCATCACGCCGTCGACGTCGAGGTCGGCGATCAGCCACCCGACCATGAGGCCGCACAAGCCTGAGGCCGCCGTGGCCAGCGCCGCGCACACGAGGAACTGGATCGGGTCCTCGAACGGCCAGTCGACGCGCACGTAGAGCACGCCGAAGGTGTAGAGGCCGACGCCCCAGAACCCGACGACGCCGAAGTTGGCGATGCGGCTGAGGCCCAGCTGCAGGTGCAGCAGGAGCGCCAGCCCGATCAGCATGACGACGTGGAAGAGACCGGCGATGAGGAAGGTGTCGAGAACCATGGCGTCAGACCTTCGTGCTTTCGGTGAGCCGGCGGCCGCGAGCCTTGAGAACGACAAGGAACCCGACGATGAGGGCCAGCTGGGCGTACAGGACCTGTCCCAGGGTCAGCGTCATGAACGCGAGCACGATGCCGGTGCCAATACCGACCACCATGACGCCGTTGATGCCCCAGATCCCCCCGACGAGGACGACCAGGAGGATCAGGATGAACACCCGGCTACCGAGCATGGGGCTGACCGAGGAACCGACTCCGTAGAAGGCGCCTGCCATGCCTCCTGCCAGTCCGGCGATGAACCAGATCAGCACCGTCACCGCGAACGGACGGATCCCGCTGACCTGGGCGAGCGCCTCATCCCCGGCCAGCGCGCGGACCATCAGGCCGTAGCGGGAACGCTGGACGAAGAGGTAGAGCCCGACGGCCAGCAGCAGGACGCTGGCCAGTGCCACCAGGCGGAACGACGCGACCCCGACCCCCAAGATGTTGACGCTGTCGGGCGGCGGCACATCGAAAAACCGCACCGGTGTGCCGAAGACGAACTGGAGTCCGTAGCGCAGTGCGATCGAGAGCCCGAACGAGATGATGATGAGCTCGAGCGTGCCGACGCCGCGGAGCTTCGCGGGGCGGAAAATCAGCAGGTACGTCACCACGCTCAGGAGCCCGGCCAGCACGCCGGCCGGGACCAGGACCACGAAGAAGCCGAGGTCGTAGGTCGTGTTCAGGTGCATGGCGAAGTACGCACCGAGGGTGACCGTTTCCGCGTAGGCGACGTTGATCAGCCCGGTCAGGCGGTAAAGCAGCGCGAAGCCGGTGGCCGCCAAAACCAGCGGTGCGTGCTCGGTGAGCCCGATGACGACCGAGGGGACGACCGAGGCCATGTTGCCGGTCAGCCAGACGATTGCGAGCACCGCAACGGCGATGGCCGCCGGCGTGCCGGCCCGACCGAGGTGACGACCTCTCGGCGGCTCTGGCGAGCTCGGGGCAGCCGGCCTGACCACGGCCTGGTCCGATGCCTGGCCGGTCATGCCGGCCTGCCGACCGCGGCGCACGACAGCGAAATGGCCGCGCATCGCGTGGTCAGGTGAGTCGAGTCCATCTTTGCCCAATCTCCAGATCTGTCGAGCCGGTCAATCAGTCGATTCTCGATAATAGATGGAATGTAACGCTCGCCACATTGGTCGTCAAGGGTTCCGGCGGCAGATAGGCCCGGGTTGACAGGATAACATCGAGAATCGATTATAGGTACGAGCCGGATGAGAGCCGTCGCACCGCCGTCGCCCATTCGGGATGTCCCACGGATCAAGTCCCTATGGAGGTAACCCGTGCAACGCGTCACGCCCCATGTCTTCACGTCCACCCAGATCCGCGGCTGCAACCCCAGCTACGTCGTGACCTCCGCCGGCGTCGTCGTCATCGACACCCCGCAGCTGCCCACCAAGGCTCTCGAGATGCGTAAGCAGGCCGAGGCCGAGGGCCCGATCCGGTTCGTGATCAACACCGAGCATCACGTCGACCACATCTTCGGCAACTACTTCTTCAAGGGCGCCGGCGACGTCGTCCACCATCAGGGCGTCGCGGACAACTTCATGACCGTTACGCCCGATCTCGATCCCTTCGCCTACGCCATCGAAGCCATCCCCACCGACGACCCAGAGGCATCGTCGATCGTGCCGGACCGGGACACCTACTATGAGGACCCCAACCGTGGAGACTTGGTGTTCACGGGCGACCTGGACATGAAGGTCGGCGATAAGACCTTCCACCTCATCCACACCCCCGGCCACACCCCGGGGCAGGTCGCGGTCTACGTCCCCGAAGAGCGGGTCGTCTTCACGGGAGACACGGTGTTCTCGGAGTGCCAGACGTGGCTGATGACCTCGGACGTCGACGAGTGGCTCGGCGCTCTCGACGTGATCGGCAGCCTCGACGTCGACCACGTCGTCCCCGGCCACGGTCCGGTGACGACCCCGGCGTACCTCGCCACCCAGCGTGCGGTGCTGCTCGAGTGGACCAGCGCGGTAGCCGAGGCCGTGGCCAAGGGCTGGTCGCGCGAGGAGACGGTCGCGCGCGTCGACTTCCGCGACAAGTTCGGCCCCGTCGACATCGGCCAGGGCTACATGATGGACCACATCCAGTCGCTCAACGCCGCGTCGCTGTGGGACAAGTTCAACACCAAGCGCTCCCCCGCCCGCTGAACACCGAACCCCACCCGACCGGAGGACTCCCACCGCCATGACCCAGGCCACCATGAACGAACTGCAGCGCTTCCGGCTCGATGACCATGTGGCCGTCGTCGCGGGAGGGTCGGGAGGGGTCGGCGTCCGGACCTGCGCCGCGCTCGCTGCCGTCGGCGCCAAGGTGGCCATCATCGGCCGCGCCGAGAAGCGGCTCACCGCGGCCCGCCGAGCGGTCGAGGACGCCGGCGGCGAAGCCCTGGTCATCGCCGGCGACATGGCGCGCAAGGAGGCCGCCGACGACGCCGTGCAGCAGACGCTCGAGACGTTCGGCCGCGTCGACGTCCTAGTCAACGGCATCGGCGGGGGCGCCGGGACCGCACTCCACGCAGCCGAGGAGTACCCCCAGGCGGACTGGAACCGGATCCTCGACCTGAATCTGACGACGGCACTGCTGGTCTCGCAGGCCGCTGCCCGCGCGATGATCGCCGGCGGCCGGGGCGGCTCCATCCTCAACATCAGCTCCGTGCGCGGCCAGCTCGGCATCGACGCCGGCTTCTCCGCCTACGTGGCTGCCAAGGGCGCCCTGGACGCCCTGACCCGGCAGCACGCCACCGAGTGGGCCAAGCACGGCATCCGGGTCAACACCATCTCGCCGACGTTCGTGCGCACCGAGCAGGCGGCCGAGCTGCTGGCTGCGCCCGGGTTCTACGACAACCTGGTCAGCCGGATCCCGCTGCGCCGGATCGCCGAGACCGACGACCTGGTGGGGCCCCTCCTCTTCTTCTGCTCCGAGGCCTCTTCCTTCGTGACCGGCCAGATCCTCACTCTCGACGGCGGCCTCACGGCCACCCAGTGAACGGCCGGCCGGTGGCGCGCCCTGCCAGGTGTGCGGTCGTCCGCGAACCGGGCGGCCCCTTCCACCTCGAGCAGGTCACGCTCGCCGGACCACAGCCGGACGAGGTCCTGGTGGAGGTCGTGGCCGCCGGCATGTGCCACACAGACCTCCTGGTGCGCGACTCCCGACCTGACTCCCTCCCGGCCGTCCTCGGTCACGAGGGGGCCGGGATCGTGCGCGAGACAGGGAGCGCGGTCCGCGGTATCCGGGCGGGCGACAAGGTGGTCCTCAGTTTCCCCTCCTGCGGGCAGTGCCGCCGCTGTGTCACCGGATGTTCGGCGTACTGCGACTCTATTGCCGCGCTGAAGTTCGGCTGCTGCCGACCCGACGGCTCCGTCGCCACCACGGACCAGGCCGGTCGCCCGGTCGGGGACCACTTCTTTGGCCAGTCGTCGTTCGGGACCTTCTGCGTCGCCAATGCGCGCAGCGTCGTTAAGGTCGCGGACGACGTCGATCTGCGCGTCGCCGCCCCGCTGGCCTGCGGGGTGCAGACGGGGGTGGGCGCTGTCCTCGACGTCCTCCGCGTGACCCCCGGCTCAACGGTGGCGATCTTCGGGACCGGCTCCGTAGGGCTGTGCGCGGTCATGGCGGCACGCCTGTGCGGCGCGACGACCATCGTCGCCGTCAACCGCCGGGCGTCCCGACTCGAGCTGGCGGCTGGGTTCGGAGCGACCCACCTGGTCTCCCCCGAGCAGGTCGACCCGGTCGAGGCGATCCGGGAGGCGACCGGCGGCCGAGGCGTCGACTTCGTGCTCGAGACCACCGGCGTCCCGGAGGTGTTCACCCAGGCCGTGCGGTCCCTCGACTCCCTGGGCACATGCGCGTTTGTCGGCACCGCACCCCCCGGTGTGCCGGGCGGCATCTTGATGCTCGAGGCCATGACCAAGGGGTTGACCGTCCGCGGGGTCCTGCAGGGCGACAGCACGCCGAGCCGGATGATCCCTCGCCTGCTCACCCTGCACGAGCGCGGCCTGCTCCCGTTCGACCGCCTGCTCACCCACTATCCGCTCGACGAGATCAACCGGGCCGCGGCCGACTGCCTCAGCGGGGACGTCGTCAAGCCGGTGCTGCTGATGAGCGACGAGGTGGCCTGAGGTGGCGAAGCGGACGACGGCAGGCGCAGCAGGCATCCCGACCAGACAACGACGTGAGGAATACAGATGAGCAACTCGGTGACCAGCGCCTCCCCGCTCCTGCGGATGACGGAGGAGACCCCGACCCGGCTGTGGAGCGACTCGGTGACGCCCCGGGAGCTGTCGGCCGCCATCGGGTGGGGTGCGGTGGGGGCGACGTGCAACCCCGTGATCGCCCTGGCCGCGCTGCGCGACGACCTGCCCCAGTGGCAGCGGAGGATCCGCGAGTACGCCGCCACCCACCCGACTGCGTCGGAGTCGGAGATCGGTTGGGCGATGGTCGAGGAACTCTCGGTCAAGGCGGCGGCCCTGCTCTCCGACGCCTTCACCGAGCACGCCGGGCGCAACGGCCGCCTGTCGGTGCAGACCGATCCGCGGCTCTACCGCGACGCCGACGCGCTCGTCGCGCAGGCGGTGAGGTTCGACGCCCTCGCACCCAACATCATCGTCAAGATCCCGGCCACGGAGGTGGGCATCCGGGCGATGGAGGAAGCCACCTACCGCGGGGTCAGCATCAACGCCACGGTGTCCTTCACTGTGCCTCAGGCGGTGGCCGTCGCCGAGGCCATCGAGCGCGGCCTGGAGCGACGTGAGGCCGACGGTCTCGACATCACCGCGATGGGGCCGGTCTGCACGATCATGCTCGGTCGGCTCGACGACTGGCTGAAGGCCGTGGCAGCGCGTGACGGCGCCATCGTGAGCACGGAGAACCTCGAGTGGGCGGGCGTCGCGGTCTTCAAGCACGCCTACCAGATCTTCAACGACCGCGGCTTCCGCACCCGCCTGCTGTCGGCGGCGTTCCGCAACCACATGCACTGGAGCCAGCTGGTCGGCGGCGATGTGGTCATCTCGCCCCCGTTTGAGTGGCAGACACGGCTCAACGCCAGTGGCATCGAGCCGCGCCCACTGATCGACGAGCCGGTCGCCGACACTATCCTGTGCGACCTCCAGGACAGCCTCCCCGAGTTCCGGCGCGCCTACGATGCCGACGGGATGGCGATCGGGGAGTTCGAGGACTTCGGCGCCACGCGCCGCACCCTGCGTCAGTTCCTCGGTGCGTGTGCCGAGCTCGAGGCAGTGGTGCGCGACGTACTGCTGCCCGACCCCGCGGCGTAGCCGCCGAGCCCGGCCGGGTCAGCGCGCCGTGGGCATGTCGAACGACGCGTCGCGCTCCAGCTCCGGCCAGCGCTGGGTGACCACCTTGGCGCGCGTGTAGAACCGGATGCCGTCCGGGCCGTGCACGTGGTGCTCGCCGAACAACGAACCCTTCCACCCGCCGAAGGAGTGGTAGGCCATCGGGACCGGCACCGGCACGTTGACGCCGATCATCCCGACCTTCACACCGCGGACGAACTTGCGGGCCTGGCCACCCCGCGAGGTGAAGATCGCCGTACCGTTGCCGTACGGGTTGGCGTTGATCAGGTCGATCGCGTCCTCCGCGGTGTCCGTCCGGAGCACGGACAGCACCGGTCCGAAGATCTCCTCGCGGTAGATCTTCATGTCGGGCTGCACCTGGTCGACCAGCGTTGGGCCCACGAAGAAGCCGTCTTCGTGCCCCGGCACGAGGTGATCCCGGCCGTCGACCACAATCTTGGCGCCGCTCTGCTCCCCTGAGGTGATAAGCGAGACGATCCTGTCCCGCGAGGCCCGGGTGACGATCGGGCCCATGTCGCTGGCCGGGTCGCGGCCCGGCCCGACGCGGACGGCGCGACTACGCTGGTCGAGCCTCTCGATGAGGTCGTCACCTACCGATCCGACCGCGATCGTCGCCGAGATGGCCATGCACCGCTCCCCCGCCGAACCGTAGGCGGCTGCGGCCAGGTGGTCACTGGCGAAGTCGAGGTCCGCATCAGGCAGCACGATGGCGTGGTTCTTCGCCCCGCCGAGTGCCTGCACCCGCTTGCCGTTCCGGGTGCCTCGCTCGTGCACGTACTGGGCAATCGGCGTCGAGCCGACGAAGGACACCGCGGCGACCTCCGGGTGGTCGAGCAGGGCGTCCACGGCGACCTTGTCGCCGTTGACAACGTTGAAAACGCCCGGGGGAAGACCCGCCTCTGCCCACATCTCGGCCAGCAGCATCGACGCAGACGGGTCGCGCTCACTCGGCTTGAGCACGAAGGTGTTCCCGCAGGCGATCGCGACAGGGAACATCCACATCGGCACCATGACCGGGAAGTTGAACGGGGTGATGCCGGCAACGACGCCCAGAGGCTGGCGGAAGCTGTAGCTGTCCACCCCGGTGGAGACCTGGTCGGAGTACTCGCCCTTGAGAAGCTGCGGGATGCCACAGGCGAACTCGACGACCTCCAGCCCGCGCTGCACCTCCCCGGCGGCGTCGGACAGCACCTTGCCGTGCTCGTCCGTGATCACCGCGGCCAGCTCTGCCTTGCGGCGGTTGACGATCTCGCGGAACGCGAACAGGATGCCGGTGCGCCGCGACAGGGATGACTCCGACCACTCCTCGAGGGAACCCGCCGCCGCCTGCACGGCCAGGTCGACGTCACCGACCTCGGCCAGAAGGACCTCAGCCTGCTGGACGCCGGTGGCAGGGTCGAACACGGGTGCCGTCCGCTCACCGGATCCGCCAGCCTCGGTCCCGTCTATCCAATGGCTGATGGTCCTCAAGCGTGCTCCTTGTCGACGGCCATGGTGTCCGGGGGGTCGGCGACCTTCTGCTGGAAGACCTCGGCCAGGTGGTCCGCCAGCCAGTCCCGGATCTCCTCGAAGTGGCTCTCGAGCGCACGGACAACGCCGTCGGTGTCGCGTCGCCGGATCGCGTCGAGGATCGGGGTGTGGAGGCCAGCGCTCCACTGCGGGTCCGAGGCCGGGCCGGCGAGGGTGATGTAGGTGCGGGACATCGGTTCGAGCGACCGCCATACGCGGAGCAGTGTGCGGTTGCCCGCCAGTTCCATGATGCGCCCGTGCAGGCTGGCGTCAACAACAGCGAGGGCCTTGCCGTCTGAGGCGTCCGCAGCGAGCTGCATCTGCTCACCGATCGTCAGCAGCTCGGTGATGTTCTCGTCGGTCAGCCGGGCCATTGCCAGCCGGGCGCCCAGCACCTCGATCGTCGACCGGACGACGTACGCCTCGAGCAGCTCGGCTGCCTCGAGCCGGCGGACTCGCGCTCCTCGGAACGGGGTGATCTCGACGATGCCGAGGGCCTCCAGGCCGCGCAACGCCTCCCGGACGGGCGCCTGGCTGGTGCCCAGCTCCTTGGCGACCGCCGTCTCCACGATCCGCGAATCAGGTGGGTACGTGCCGTTCAGGATCGCCTCCAACAGCCACTCCTTCACCTGATCGGCCAGCACGCTGCGCGTGAGCGGATCGGAGCTGGTCATGGGTGGCCTCCAAGGTCTTCATCGAGGGAGAGCGATCGCCGACGCTCCGCACTCATGATCTCGCGGTTCCGGCACATCCCCGCCAGTCGGCGGGTCAACTCGGGCCAAGATTCCTCGATAATCGATTACCATCGTAGGGGCGGGCACCCACAGCGTCAAGCGTGTCCTCCGGAGTCGAAGTGGTCCCGGAACAGGACACTCACGTTCAGCTGGTGCTCGCGTGCGCGGCTCGCGGCCAGGGAGGCGTCCCGTTTCTCGAGCGCGTCGAGGATCAGCTTGTGCTCACCGATGATCGGCTGAACGTCCGCCGTGGGCAGTGTCAGCGTGATGAAGGTGCGGGCGAAGGGCTCCAGCTGGTCGAACACGTGTTGGATCGCCTGATTGGCGGACGTCAGGACGATGAGCCGGTGGAACTGGGCGTCGGCCTGGGTGAGGGCGACGTGGTTGCCCTCGGCGTGGTGGCGTTCCATGTCAGCGTATGCCGCCCGGAGCTGGCCCAGCACTTCCTCATCCACTAGCGGTGTGGCCAGTGTCGCCGCGAGCGCATCGATCTCCGAGCGGACGAGGCTGATGTCGCAGAGCTCCTTGCTGCTGGGCAGGCGCACCCGGGCGCCACGACGGGAGTGGATCGTGACGATGCCGATCGCGGCGAGGTCCCGGAGCGCCTCTCGCACCGGGGACTGGCTCGTGCCCAGCTCCTTGGAGAGCTGGAGCTCGATGATCCGCTCGCCCGGCTTGTAGTGGCCGCTCATGATCCGGTCCAGCAGGAGCTTCTTCACCGAGGTGGACAGCAGCTCTCCGCGGATAGCCGACTCAACGCCGTGCCCGTTGATCACGATGTCCCTCCTAGGGCGTCCTCGCTGCGACTCATGGTCTCACGTCGTTCGTCCTGGATGCTGGTCCCGCTCCGCTCCCGGAGCGCGAGTCGGCGTCGGGCCTCGGCCGGGGCGGCGACCTCGCGGTAGAGAAGCTGGGCGGCCGCGCTGATGCGTTCGACCTGGACTCGGCTGGACTCGGCGAGGTGTCCGGGCCCGTCCCACAACGAGTCCTCGAGCCCCACCCTGGCATTGGCACCCAGCGCCAGGGCGATCGTGCCCACCCGGATCTGCGCCGCCCCCGCGCCGAGGGTGGACCACTCGAACTGGTCACCGAAGAGGCGAATCGCGGTCCGTCGCAGGTGCAGCAGGTCCTCGATGTCGGCGCCGATGCCGCCGAGCAGCCCGACGACGGTCTGGATGAACAACGGCGGACGCACCAGGCCGCGTTCGAGGAAGTGCGCCAGGTTGTAGAGGTGTGCCGTGTCGTAGCACTCGAACTCGAACCGGGTGCCCTGGTCGCCGCAAGTCCTCAGGATCCGCTCGATGTCCGCGAAGGTGTTCTTGAAGACGAGGTCCTTGTTCCCCAGGTGCTGCCGTTCCCAGTCGTGCTTCGGGTCCGGGAACCGCTCTAGCATGGGGAACAGGCCCATGTTCATGCTGCCCATGTTCAGGGAGGCGAGCTCGGGCGCCAGGTCCACGGCCGGCTTGATCCGCTCCTCGACCGTCATGTGCGGGCTGCCGCCGGTGGTGAGGTTGATGACGACGTCCGACCTGTTCTGGATCTCGGCGAGCAGCTCCTTGAACAATCCGGTGTCCTGGACCGGATGCCCGTCCTCGGGGTCACGGACGTGCAGGTGCACGATCGCGGCGCCGGCGTCGGCAGCCGCCAACGCGGCCTCGGCGATCTCGTGCGGGGTAACGGGAAGGTAGGGGGACATGGAGGGCGTGTGGATCGCCCCGGTGGGGGCGCAGGTGATGATCGCGGCTGGCACGGGCTCTCTTTCCTCGACGGACTCGGTTCAGGAGGTCGCGGGCGCGACGTCCTCGATGTCGACCGAACCGGGTCTCACGAGCAGCCGGTACCCGGTGACCAGCGCGGGCTCGCCGCGGTCGGCCCCATGCACCTGCAGGCCCACGGTTCGCAGCACCGGTGAGTGCGTGACGGCCACGACGGTCCTCCCCCGCCAGGCCGGCACATCGGCGAGACTCTGCGCGAACGCCGAGATCCTCCGGCCCACGGTGGCAGCGTCGTCACCCGGGGGCGACTGGTGCGCGACCCAGAAACCGACCCGCTCCGGGTGCTCTAGCCACTCGCGGAAGAACGGCACCCGAAGCACGTCACTGTCCGTCAGGCTCCTGGTCTGCTCGGCGAAGGCCTCCGCGGTGCTCACCATGGAGACCCGGTCACCCCCCAGGTAGAGGTCGGGGTTGCGCAGGGCGAAGCAGTCGAGGGCCCCCGCCGTCGGCCGGCGCTCCCCGAGGCCGGTGAGGATGCCCTCCGCGGTCTCGCGCGTCCGGCGCGTCCCCCCGTAGAGGACGGCGCCCACTGGCGGTCCGGCCGCGCCGATCCACTCACCGGCCCGCGCTGCCTGCCGGTGCCCCTCCTCTGTGATGGGCACGTCCCCCCGGTGCCCGTCGACGTGCCCGTGCCGGAGCAGCAGCAGCGTGACCGCTGCTGCTGCTCCGGTGTCGTCCGGTGCGCTCACCCCTCGGACGCAGCCGGCTGCTGACGGGCGGCCCACTGCTTCATGAAGAGGTCGAAGATCGCGTCCGCGAACTCCTCGTCGTTGATGTTGTTCTGCATCTCAACCAGCTCGACGGACGGGTCAAGGGTCCTGCGGATGGACTCGAACAGCGGGGTGACGTCGACGCCGTGCCACTGACTGCCCTCCTTGAAGTAGTTGTCGAGCCCACCGAGCGGCAGGCCGACGGCCTTGGGACCGGGCGCCTGGTTGACGTGGTCGGCGAGGTACTCGCCCAGCCTGACCATCTCCTCGGGCGTCGCCATCAGCGAGGTGATGTTCGGGTTGTGCACCAGGACATTGCGTTCCGGGGTGTTGAACTCAGCCGGGATGGTGTCCACCGCGCCGAAGTTGAAGCACTCCATGGCGCCCGGCACCACCACCTGCGGGATCCCCGTCCGGACCGCGGCCTCCATCCGCTCGCAGCCGGGGTCGAAGATGCCCTTGTTCCAGTGGTTGAGCACCTCGGGGAGCGTGTAGTCGATGAGACCGTCGATGGCACCGAGATCGATGAGGTGCTCCATGCCGGCACCTTCGCCGACCGCGTGGAAGGTGACGACCTCGAAGCCCTCCGCCTCCAGGCGGCTGCGGACCCGCATGACACCGGGGGTGGTGACGCCGAACATCGAGACGGCGATGAGCGGCTTGCTGGCCTCGGCCTGCGCCTGGATGTGGGCACGCCCCCTGGCCATGCCGGCGGCGGCGTTGGCCGCGTTGCCGAGCACCTGCTTGGAGATGCTGTTGAGGCCGGCGATGTCGGTCACGGCGTTGGCCATCATGATGTCGGAGTGCCCGACGTAGGGCCGCGTGTTGTTGGACGCCATCGTGCTGACGATCAGCTTGGGGAAGCCCAGGTCGAGGTGCTTGAGGGCCCCGCTGAGGAGGTCGGTCCCACCCGTGCCCCCGAGGCCGAGGACCGCGTCGATCCGTTCGTCACCCACCAGCTCCTCGAGCACCTTCTGGAGCCCCTCGCTCATCTTCGTGACGGCCAGGACCCGACCCCCTGCGCCCTCGATGCCGGACTGGAAGTCCTCGAGGCGGATGCCCGCCTGCTGCGCGACCTGGGCCGCGTCGATGTCCGGCTCGAAGAGCGGCTGCCCGAGGACGCCACAGTCGACGACGAAGACGTCCACCCCGGCAGCGAGCAGGCAGTCCCTCACATAGGCGTACTCCGTGCCCTTGGTGTCCAAGGTCCCGGCGAGACACACGACAGCCTTGCGTTCCATCACTCTTCTCCGATCACTCACGTTGTGTTGCCGCACCGGGCTGCCGCTGGGCAGCTCGGTGTGGCGCCCCCTGGTGGGGTGGCCCGTTCCAGTCCGAGACTCCTAGCTGTGCGCCTCACCGCCCCCGGACCCGCCCGCCTCCTGGTTCAAGGTCGTCCACACGCGCTCGGGCGTCAGGGGCAGGTCGCGGATCGGCAGGCCGATCGCGTCGCTGACCGCCGACCCCAGCGCGCCCGAGGTGCACAGCAGCGCTCCCTCGCTGATGCCCTTGGAGCCGTAGGGCCCCGGGCCGTCGTGGTTCTCGATGCCGTGGGTGATCAGCTCGACCGGGACGTCCTTGAAGGTCGGGATCCGGTAGTCGAGCGCCCCGAGGTTCCGGATCACCCCGTGGTCGTCGACGAGCAGCTGCTCCATCTGGCTGTGGCCGAGCCCCATGATCGCGGCGCCCTCGTCCTGGGAGACGACCTGGAGCGGGTTGAGCTCGGTGCCGACGTCGCTCACCGACACGTACTTGTGCAGGAGCAGCTCACCCGTCTCGAAGTCGACCTCGACCTCGATGGCGGCACAGTTGAACTCGTAGAACGCGGCGTCACCACCCAGGGGGTGACCCTTGCGGCCCCGCATCCGGGCGGTGCCCTGGCCGAGGAACTCGCCCCCGAGCGCCCCCAGCGCGATCCGGGAGGCCTCGAGCAGCGGGAGCTCACCGTCCGGCGTGACCAGCACGCCCGGAGCCTCGGACAGCCGGTCCTCGTCGATGCCGGTCGACTCGGCGTAGAGGGCCAGCACCCGTTGTCGGATGTCGCGGCACGCCTCGAGGACCGCGTTGCCCATGAAGACCGTGGAGCGGCTGGCCGAGGTCTGCAGGTCGAACGGCACGATGCCGGTGTCGCCGCTGACCACCCGGATCTTCTCCAGGGGGCTGCCGAGCTCGTGCGCGAGGATCTGCTGCCACAGCGTGCGCGCTCCCTGACCCATGTCCGACGTGCCGGCGTACGCGATGGCGCTGCCGTCCGCGAGGAAGCGCACGAGGCTCTGCGAGAGCCCCGACGTGGCGCCGGGCTTGATCGCGACCGCGATGCCGCGACCGCGGTTCGGCGGGACGGGCTCCCCCCAACCGATCAGCTCCGCTGCCTTCTCGAGCGCCTGGTGCCAGTGGCCGTCGGCCGTCGCCTCGTAGGGGCCACGGAAGAACGCCTCCCCCTTCGTCACGAGGTTCCGTCGACGGATCTGCAGCGCGTCCAGACCGAGCCCCCTGGCGCCGGCGTCCATCTGCGACTCCGTCGCCCAGGCGACCTGGGGACAGCCGAACCCGCGGAAGGCGGTGCTGGGGGTGGTGTTCGACAGGACGGCCCGGGAGGCTGTGCGCACGTGGGGGATCCGGTAGGGGCCGGCCCCGACGTAGCTGCCCTTCGTCATCACCCGGGGTGCGACGTCGGCGTAGGCGCCGATCAGGTAGTCGCACTCCAGGTCGTGGAAGACCAGTACGCCGTCCTTGGTGAAGCCCGTGCGCGCCTTCACCCGGCAGGCCGCGCGACGCATCATCTGGAAGGTCTGCTCGAGCGACAGCACGAGCCGGCACGGCCGGCCGGTGCGCAGGGCCAGGAAGGCCAGCAGCGGCTCCAGTCGCGGGGTCTGCTTGCCCCCGAAGCCGCCACCGGGATCAGGGGCGCAGACCCTGACCTGGGCCAGTGGGAGGTCGAGCACCTTGGCGATCGTGCGCTGCAGGAGGTACGGGTGCTGCACCGGTGAGTGGATCTCCACGCCGCCGGAGTCCGTCGGCACGGCCACGCTCCCGCCGGGCTCGATCGGGAAGTGGGTGACCATCGGGAAGGTGTAGGTGTTCTCCACGACGAGGTCCGCGTCGTCGGCGGCGGCGTCGGGGTCGCCCCACTCGTAGAGCGCCGTCTCGAGGACGTTGGAGTCGCGGTGCTCGTCGTCGGCGGGCCGCAGCCCGGGATCTCTGACCAGCGGCGCTCCGGGCGCGACTGCCTGGTCCAGGGTGAACACGCCCCGCCTCTCCGCGAAGGTCACCTCGACCTCCCGCGCGGCGGCCTCGGCCTGGTCGAGGGTCTCGGCCACGACCGCCGCGACCGGCTCACCGTGGAAGAGCACCTCGCCGTCGGCGAGGACCGGTCGGTCCTGGTGGGAGATGCCGAACCGCGGGACCGGTTGCGGCAGGTCGGCCGCGCAGACCACCGCGAGCACGCCGGGCATCGCAGCGGCACGCGCGCTGGCGATCCCGGTGATCGTGGCGCAGCCCACCGGGATGGTGACCAGGGCCACCGCGGCGGCGTCGGTGAAGCGCAGGTCCGAGAGGAACTGCTGGTGACCGGTGACCCGGTCGTTGCCGCCGTAGCGCAGGATCGGCGCCCCGACCGTGCTCGACGAGCCCAGCCCCGAGTCGTGCTCGACCGCCGCTTGCTCCGTCAGCTGCCCGGCCAGGGCCTGGGCCTGCTCCGGGTCGAGTGGCCCACCGGTGATGGCGCGCTCGTCGTCGATCGTCGTCTGGGACACCTCGGAACGCGTCGGCTGCCCGCTCATCGGTCCGCCCGCTTCCGGGCGGTCATCTGGACGGCGGCGACGATGCGCTGGTAGCCCGCACACCGGCACAAGTTGCCCGACATCCCTTCGCGGATCTCCTCGACGGTCGGGGCGGGGTTGGTCCGCAGCAGGCACTCCGCCGCCATGACTTGGCCCGGGATGCAGAAACCGCACTGCACGGCGCCGGCCTCGAGGAAGGACTCCTGCAGGTCGCACAGGCCGTGCGGCGCCCCGGCGCCGAGGCCCTCGACCGTGACGATGTCGCGCCCCTCCGCTTCGGCGGCGAGCATGAGGCAGCTGTTCACGCCGGCGCCGTCGACGATCACCGTGCAGGCGCCGCACTCCCCCTCGGCGCAACAGGTCTTGGTGCCGGTCAGGCCCACGTCGTACCGGAGCGCGTCCATCAGGGTGCGGTGCGGCGGCACGGAGAGCTCGACGGCCGTGCCGTTGACGGTGCACGAGACGTCGACCACGTCGCTCCCGATGAGGTCCGTTGCGCGGGCGTCCGGCGGCGTCATGAGCTTCTCCCTGGCGTTCGGTCACGGTCGCCGCGTCGCTCGGCGGCACGGAGCAACGCACGGCGGGCCAGCACGCGGGCCATGGCGGTGCGGTAGGGCTTGCCGGCGCGGACGTCGCCGATGGGCGTGGCCGGTGCCAGCAGGGCGTTGACGGCGCGCTCGAGCTGCTCCGGGGAGGCCAGGTCGATGGGCGCCACCGGTCCGCCGAGGAGCGTCGTGGGACCCAGGGCGCCCAGGCCGACCGTCATCGTGCCGTCCCCGTCCACCACTGCAGCCACGCTGCAGGTCGCTAGGTCCACACCCCGGCGGCGGGTCATCCGCTCGAACGCGGACGAGCTGCCCGGCGCCGGCCGCGGGACCCGGAGGTCGGTCACCATCTCGCCCGGGCCACACAACGTCGTACGTGGTGCGAGGAAGAAGTCCCTCAGGGGGCTGGTGCGCTCACCGGACACCGACGTGATGGTGACGGAGGCATCCAGCGCGAGGAGTGGCGGTGACGTGTCGGCGGCCGGTGAGCCGTTCGCCGAGTTGGCGATGAGGCTGGCACGGTTACGGATGGCCACGGACCCCACCAGCACGGCGGACTCCACGAGGGCGGGGAACCACTCCCGGACCTCGGGGCTGGCGATCACGTCGGTCATCGTGGCCGTGGGGCCGAAGGTGACACCCTCCTCGTCGACCACGATCGGCGGCGCGAGGTCCTGCACCCGCTTGATGTCGACCACCAGCGTGGGCAGGATCTTCCGGTGTCGCACGGCGACCAGGAGGTCGGTGCCGCCCACCAAGATCCGGGAGGACTCCGGCTCGCTGGCCAGCGCGGCGACCGCCTGCGCAGTGGTCGCTGGTCGGTAGTAGCGCACCCTTCCTCCTGTCACGCTTGCGAGGACCTTCCGGTCCTACGGGTTGACGATGATCTTGATCGCGCCGCTCGACCGGTCGTTGAACGTGGCCAGAGCCTTGTCGTAGTCCGTGAGCGGGAAGTGGTGGGTGATCAGCTCGCCCGCCCGCATTCTCCCGTTGGCGATGAAGGGGAGGACACGGCGCATCTCCCCGGCCGAGGCGCGCGACCCGACCAGCTCGAGCTCGTCGAGGACGAGCGGCTGGCACTTCAGGCCGACGTCCTGCGTCGGGATGCCGACCATCGCGCACCGGCCGCCACGGCGCAGCATCGCCATCGCCCAGATTAGGGTCTCGGGCACCCCGGCACACTCCAGGACGACATCAGCCCCCAGGCCGCGGGTCACCTCGCGCACGGCGGCGACCGGGTCGCCCGCCTGGGTGTCGACCGTCTCGAAACCGAGGTCGGCGGCCCGCTGCAACCGGTGGCCGCGCCCGACGACCACCACGCGGGCGGCGCCACAGATCAGCGCGGCGTCAGCGGCGAGCAGCCCGATCGCGCCGGCGCCCGTCACGGCCACCGTGTCACCGGCCCGAATGTTGCCGCGGCGTGCGACGTGCAGCGCGATGCTGGCGGGGTCCGCGAGGGCGCCGACGTCGAAGCTCAGCTCCTCGGGGAGCCGGAAGATGGCCTTGACGTTGTGTACGGCGTACGTCGCGTTGACGCCCTGCGCGTTGTGTCCGTACTGGGCGTGGAGCCCCGGCTTGCCGTAGTTCTCGCACAGGTTGTACTGGCCCTCGACACACTTCTGGCAGGCGCCGCAGGCGTTGTGGCTGGTGCCCGCCACCCGGTCGCCGACCTGCCAGCCGAAGGTGTCGGCACCTGCTCCGAGAGCCACGATCTCGCCCGCCCACTCGTGGCCGGGGGTGAACGGGAACGCAGGGGGCCAGAACCCGGGGTAGTCGCCGTTAATCAGGTGGGCGTCCGTCCCACAGATCGACACCGAGCGCACCCTGGCCAGCACCTCGTTGCGCCCGGGCTCAGGGACGGGGGCCTCGGCGATCTCGAGGACGTTCGGCTCGCGCACCACCAAGGCCTGCATCATCTGCGTCAACGGGCGCTCGCTTCTCGAAAGGTCGTCATCCGGTTCTATCGATAATCGACGCTACGGGTCGGGTCGGGTGTGAGTCAAGCACTGCCCCTAGCTGGATCCGCGCCCTGCGTGTCGCTTCCCAAGGAGCCGCTCGGCGAATACTATCGATAATCGAGTTGCCCGACTGTCCAGGAGCCGTCTTGACCAGCACCCCGCCCACGACGACGTCGGACGGTCTTAGACACGTGGGGCCCGCGGGCGACCAGAGCCCGGACGAGGTCCTGGCCGCCCTGCAGCTGCCCCGGCAGGGTCGAGTCTTCTCGCTCGCGCTGCCGCGCTACACCGGCATGCCGCTCTTCGGCTCGCACCCGCCCTTCCAGGTGACGATGTACCGCACGCCCAGTGGTCTGCGTGGCGACGGGGTCGAGCCATGGGGACCCCACAACGAGGTCAACCTCCAGTACATGGCCGAGAACGTCAGCGGGACCGCGCACAGCGGCGCGCACGTCGACGCCCTGGCTCACATGACGATCGGCGAGGACGACCACTGGTACGGCGGAGGCAACGCGCGCGAACACCTCGGGGACCGCGGGCCCTCCGTGGGGGACGGCAGCAAGCTTCCGCCGTTCATCCGACGGGGCGTTCTGCTGGACGTGCCCGGCTACCTCGGGCTGGACGCACTCCCCTCCCACCAGCCCGTGGACGCCGCCCAGCTCCAGGCGGTGGCCGAGCACCAAGGAGTCACCATCCAGCCCGGCGACGTCGTCCTGATCCGGACCGGCTACCTCGGAGCATGGCCGGACGCCGACGCGATGGCCCTGCACACCACTGCCGGACCGGACATCTCGGCTGCCCGCTGGCTGCTGGACCAGGGTGTCGTGGCCACCGGCAGCGACACCGAGACCTACGAGGTGCAACCGGCGCCGGACCCAGGCTCGCCGGCCAACCCGCAGCCCGTGCACACCCTGCTGCTGATCGAGAACGGCATCTATCTGTTCGAGGGGATCTATCTGGAAGAGCTGGCAGCCGAGCGGGTCCACGAGTTCCTGTTCGTCGCTCTCCCCCTGAAGATCCAGGGCACCACGGGTTCGATGCTGGACCCCGTGGCCATCGTCTGAGGAAGGTGCATTTCGTGAGACTCCGTCTCGACCAGGACAGCCCGGACGTCGACCCGCAGGCGTGGGTCTCCTCCAGCACGGTGCTCGCGGGAGCGGTCACGGTCGAACGCGGCGCGAGCCTGTGGTTCGGGAGCGTCCTGCGCGCCGACGGCGACACCATCTCCATCGGCGAGGAGAGCAACATCCAGGACGGCGTGGTCGTCCACGCCGACCCCGGGTACCCGGTGGTGGTGGCTCGCAACGTCTCCGTCGGCCACGGAGCCGTCCTGCACGGGTGCTCGGTCGGCGAGGGAACGCTCATCGGGATGCGGGCGGTCGTCCTGAACGGCGCGACGATCGGCCCGATGTGCCTGGTCGCGGCCGGTTCCGTCGTGCTCGAGGGCGCAGTGTTCGGACCCCGCAGCCTGGTCGCGGGAGTCCCTGCAAAGCACCGCCGGGAGCTGACCGACGAGGAGTGCGAGGACATCGCGCAGAACGCCCGCGACTACGTCGTCCTGGCAGACCGCTACCGGGACGCACCAGCGTGACCCGGCCCTACCGGGTCGTCGTCGCCCCCGACAAGTTCAAGGGCTCGCTGCGCGCCGACGAGGTCGCGGCGATCCTCGCCGAGGTGCTGGCCCGGTGTGAGGGGGTGGAGGTCGTCACCCATCCTGTCGCTGACGGCGGTGAGGGCACCGTCGACGTGGCTATGGCCGCGGGGTTCGACCCGGTCACGGTCGACGTCACCGGTCCGCTCGGACGGTCCGTGGCCGCGACCTTCGCCGTCCGCGGCGAGGTGGCCGTCATCGAGATGGCGTCCGCGGCCGGCCTGGCCCTCCTCCCGGGACCCCCGGACCCCGAGACAGCCTGGAGCGCCACCACGTACGGCGTCGGCGAACTCATCCGCGCAGCAGTGGACCGTGGGGCTACGCGCGTCGTCGTGGGGGCCGGGGGAAGCGCTACGACTGACGGAGGCGCCGCGGCGGTCGAGGCGCTGGGGACCGACGTGGTTGCGCTCGGCGAACAGCCCCAGAGAAGCGCGACGCCTCACGGACCGCTCGACCCTCGCCTCTCCGAGATCGACCTCGTGGTCGCGTGCGACGTCGACAACCCGCTGCTGGGGCCGGCAGGAGCCGCCGCCGTGTACTCGCCGCAGAAGGGCGCAGATCCGCGATGTGTTGCGGCCCTGGAAGGCCGGATGACCGCGTGGGCCGACGCGGTCACAGCAGCGAGAGGCCAGGACCTTCGCCACACGCCGGGCGCGGGCGCTGCCGGAGGTCTCGCCTTCGGACTCGTTGCCCTCGCCGGAGCGCGCATCGTGTCCGGCGCCGAGCTGCTCCTCGAGCTCACCAACTTCGACGAGGTCGCCGCATCCGCTGATCTGGTCATCGTGGGGGAAGGCTCTCTGGACCAGCAGAGCCTTCGAGGCAAGGGGCCGGTGGGCGTTGCCCGAACGGCCTCCAAGCGAGGAGCGACCGTCATCGCGGTGACAGGGCGCAACGAGCTCACGGAGCTCGAGCAACGAGAAGCCGGCCTGAGCGCTGTGTACTCCCTGGGCGACCTAGAGAACGACCCCGGTGTCTGCATGCGCGACGCGCGGCGGCTGCTCTCGACTACTGCAAACAGGATCGTCGATGACTGGCTGGAGCGGCCTGACGTGTGCCGGCTCGATACATAGGCAACGGAGTGTCCCACTACGGCCCCCACCCGGTCGGCCATGGTCGGCCAAATTCGCCCAGTCCAGAAGCGCCAGGCTGCAGGACGCACCACCTGCGGAGAAGTCAACAGATTTTCGCAGACCGCGACAACGCGGCGCGGCGGCGAGCCCCTGGGAGACTGCTGAACAAAGGCCGGCCCCCGCGTGACTGGTCGGTGGCCCTGAAGTACTTGAGCCCATGCAAGGTAAGTCTGATCGGCAGCGCCCAACGAAGTACCGGAGCTGTCGTCCGACGTGAACCGCGCACGGTCCCTTGCCGGCCAGGCGCCAGTCGTACAGCGTTCTGATCGGCACGTTGAGGTACTCGGAGAGTTCCTCGATGCTCAGGAGCGGCTCCAGTCCGCTCAGCGTGGGGGTGTTGGTCTCCATGCCCGGTAGGTGGGCAGGTGCTCCCGCACGACTCCGCACCTAACGGAGTGGGGCCGCACCCGATCCGCCGATCGGCCGCCCAGAGGGTTCGTGGACGGAGTATTTGGACAGTTTGTGGACACTCGATCAAATCGCTAAATGCTTTCAGGCTCGGAATCCGTAGATTCCGAGCCTGAAATTCGTAGCGGGGGCAGGATTTGAACCTGCGACCTCTGGGCTTGCACCAGCCACTACGGAATGACGCGGAGGATCGTGGATCTCCTCGGGTTTACACGGGAAGACCTCACGGTCACTTGTGGAGTCTATCGGAGTGGCACGGGATGGTGCCCGACTGTAAGTGGCCAGTTTCTGCCAGCGGGTCGAATCTTGCCACTTGGTACGTCACCCGCCGTCCTTGGGCGGGAGGCCTCTGCACACGGAGCACCTTGCGCAATCGACATTATTCACCCCTGTGCGACCCTCCGGATCTGGCAGCTGATTTCCGTGCGGTCGCAGAGATGCGTCCTTGCTCCGCCTACGACTCCGCCCATTCGGCGAACTCGGCCCAAGAGATCGAGACGCCGTTCTTCTTCTGCCGGTTGGCGGGGCGCCAGAGCAGTCCACCTTCGGAGACGCCGAGGGTTCCGAGTGTCTGCCCGTCAGTTTTGACGGTGAACTCCATGTCGATGCCAGCTACGCGGAGGTTGGTCGTGGAGAGCCGTACGTCGTGATCAGCCATGGTTCGTCTCTCTCTTCGGGGCATCGGGGTTGGGGTGTTGCTACTCGCTGCGCTGGCCGCAGCGAGGTCGTCGGCGAGCCTCTTCAGAAATACTGCTTCGGTGAGTTGGTAGCCCTCTGACTCCGCGTAGAGGATGTTTGCCGTGCTCGGTTCGGGCCACTCAGCGATGGTCGGCGCCCCGTCTCCGAGGTGGGTGACTGGCTCGATGTAGACCGAGTCGCCGCCGAGGCCGAGCCAAACCCTGGCGGGTTCGCCCAAGCTGAACCACTGGTAGATCACGTCACCGTTGTAGTCCCACACAGGCCCGTCGTCGTGGGGGGTCCAGGGGCCGCCGACAGCATCGGCCAAAGCCTCTTCCGTGACGCACAAGATCTTGGCCAGCGTCATGATGTCGTCGTAGTCATCCGCGCCCGCCAGACCGAAGACGTCGACGGGGGTGTACATCACGAGCTGGTGGCGGGCGACGGTTTGCTCCATCTCAGCGACCGCTACAGCGACTGCGTCCAGCGTGCAGGGAAACTTCAACGAGAAGTGAACGTCTTGAAGCGGTGATTGATGGATGTAGGTCAGGAGGTCGTACTCGGTGACGTCCGTCTGCGCCGAGACCCAATCGTTTTCGTCGTGCACGCCTTCAAGCCAGTTCTCGAAACCGTCGATCCCAATGACCTTGAGCGCAGCACAAAGATCGTCGAAGTCGACGATGCATCTGGCCTCGTCGAGCCCCAGGCTGGACCCGTTCTGGTCGAGGTCATCGTTGAGTGCCGGGCCGTACACGGCCGCGCCGATGGGCTTGGTGTCGTCATTCACAGCCGCTCCGGCCCTTTGTAGGTCGCGGACCATTCGAACAAGGCTGTGTCGATCTGGATGCGGCGGTAGGAAGCTGCGGCGTCAGCGGTCAGCCCGTCGTCAGAGAGCAGGTCAACGACTGCTGGAAGGTCACCGTGCCAGAGGTTGAGAACCGTTCCCAGGAGGAGGTCGACGGTGCTCCAGTCGTCGACGGGAGCGCATTCGGACTCCCTGTACAGATCGCGGAAGTCGGACCAGTCGAGGCCGATCGTGCGAAGCGCAAACGTTCCGACACCCGTGAGGTCGAGGGCTCTGATGACCCCGGCTCGTGATACCTCGCGCATCACATTCGGGTCCGGGTGGGTCACGTGCTCGAACGTCGCGAACCAGTCGCTACCGTTGCCCTGCACTCCTCCGATGACTCCAAGGACGTTGCGCAGGTGGCTGGAGATCGCGGAACCTCCCACTGCCGAAGACTGGCTGGTTCCGGTGGCGACGTTCACGACAATGCTCCCGGCGGTGCCGAAATTCTCCCGGGCAAGGGGCAGCAGTTGGACGCTGGTGAGTCGGGATTGTGGGTCAAGAGCGAGCACGTCTGGAAGTGGCCTCATGACATCCATTCCTTCAGTTCGTGGGCCGCCGGGATCAGCGAGGCACGCGGAAGGTCGAAGGCGACCTGGTCTGGTTCGGCGACACCGCTGTCCGAAGTAGTTACGACCAGGACGTCGATGGTAAGGCCGAACTCGGTCGACTCGACGAACTGCACCGCCAGGCCGGCTTCGGTGTCTTGGACGGTGGAGACGGCTTGTTCTGGCATAGGCTCGGCAGCGGCCTGGATCCACGCGTCGGCCAGTTGCTCAATGAACGTGCGAGTGATCGGCCTGGCCAGATACCGAACCAACCGGTCAGTGGTGAGGAGTTCGATGTCGACGAGCAGCGTGTTCCCTTGTGGCTCGGTGGTGGGAACACGGATGAGTGCGAAGCTTGCTCCGTCCGGGCTCAGCAGACGGACTCCGGCCTTTGCGCGAGGAGCCGGCTGAGGACGTCGCCGTGGCGGGCGTCCCGGTATGCGTCGGAGAGGTTTTGGAGGAAGAGGCAGCGGCTCGTCTTCTTCCTCGTGATGCGAAGGAGACGACGCCCAAGAGTGTCCGCAGGTCGCGCAGCGACGGTCGTGCTGGTTCCCGTCGATGACACAGCCTCCGAACTCCACCCAGGCAGGTGCACTTTCCGGGTCTGCCGGGAATCCGAAGGAGACGTGTGCGACTTCCACGGAACCGCAGCTGGTGCAGGTGTCCCGGGTGCCCCAGAGCGAGTTCATCGGCGACGCCCGAGTCCGGGCGCTCCGCCGCGCACCAGACGGAACGGAACAACCATCTTGCGCCCGTACAGGGCGACGTCTTTGCTGCCGCCAGCGCGCTTCGGCCGACTCGGTGCGCTGGCAGTTGCGACGCCCTGTCGCTTCGCCCCCGAGCGTGGCGCGGCCTTCGGGCGACCCTTGGTTCGCTTCGCAGTGTTCTCTCTCCTGTCGACCGGCTGCATCACAGGCTTCGTCGGCTTGGATGGAAGTCCGGCGCGCGCTCGTCCGACCGCGCTGTCACAGGCGTGGCAATGGGTCGTGCCGCCGGTTTGCCGGTGCTGTGGGATCGCACCTGCGCGTAGGGTCTGTCCGCACATTGCCGCGGCGAGCTCGCTGTCGCTTGCGCGGTGCTCGATTCCGTCCTGGATGACCCACACCCGGTAGCCTCGGTCGAGGTCGGTGTCGCTTGGCTCAGCCGGCGGAGCATCGTCGGCGTCGGGTTGCCAGAGGTCCTCGTCGACCAGGCTGACGCAGGCAGCGCAGGAGTTGTAGGCTTCGGGCCATTCGCTGTCGGCCCACGCGACGTCGCCGTTGACGTCGGTTCGCCCGCACACCGAGTGCCACGCGGCCGGCGAACGCCTGATCCAGAGGTGCGCGTCGTCGCCGACGGCGTACACGCCCTGCACGACGACGAGTTCCGCCGCGGCAGTCTTCGCGCCTGAGCCTTGCAGTTGACAGTCAGAGCAAACGTCGTAGGCCTCCGGCGCATACTCCCCCGCCCAGACGACGTTGTCTGGCGGGTAGTCCCAGCCGCACACCGAGACGTAGCCGCCTCTTCCGTACCTGACGTGGGTCTGGTCCTCTGCCACGAAGTAGCTCATCGCTGTCCCCTCTCACGCTGGCTGGCTGGTTAGGTGTACGCCGCGGCAGCGTTCACAGGTGTAGCAGCGGACCTCTGCTCGACAGGTCCCGGTCCCGTCGAGCGCAGCCCAGTAGCGCGCGTTCTGCGCATAGTGAAGAACGTTGAGGGCCTCTCGCCGATCACGAAACCGGACCTTGCCGCACGAACGGGTACGGGAAGCGGGCATGCCAATCACAACCTTCGGGCGTGGTGAAGCGGAACTGGGAGCGAACAGAATCGACGGTTCGGACGTGCCAATCGGCCGGTCGAATCCCGACCGGGGTGTCAGGCCTCGAGCACGTCGAGTTCCAGTTCGTAGACGCGGCGCCACTCTTCCGAGGCGTAAAGCTTGGTGTAGGCCTGGACGTACTCGTCACCGACATGCTTCGACCATTGCTTGGCGAGCAAGACGCCGTCGTGCTGAGACATGACCCGGCCCGACGAGTAGACCTTGTCCCAGGCAAAGTCGGAGACGGCCTTGTCCAGGTCCTCGAGGTCAAGCGCGACGTCGGTTGGCACCGACTCGAGCCACTTCACGTCGACGTAGTTGGTCGTCTTGCCGGCTGCTGCTTTGGCCGGGTCCCAGTGTGCACCCTTGGCCGGAGTGCTCTGAATGACGCCGCGGGCGACGATTCCTCGGCCGCACTCGCCCTGCCGAAACAGAAATGCCGTGTCACCGGGGCCGATGTTGTTGACGTGGTTAGCGACGCTCCAGGAGCCGTCGACAGTCTCCCCGTTGACGTACGGAACGACCGCCTCCTCGAGCCACTCACTGAAGGTGTAAATGAGCTCGTCGTAAGGGCCGGGGTTCCAGGTCAGAAGGATGGTGTTCATGGGCTCTTGCTCCTCGAAGTCTGGCCACTTTCCGGCCTGCTTGGGAGGGACCCGATACCCTCTCCCCGACAAGCCAAAGTTTACCACTTTCGCGAGGTTAGCGGAATGGTGTTTGCGCAGGTCAGAGGCACTTTTATAGGTCTCAGGGAGCCTTGACAACGACCTGAATCGCGTCACATTTTGAGGCCGCATTGCTCCGTTTTGACCACTCCGAATTGATGTCCTCAAGGCCTGTCCCAAGGGATCGGTTCAGTCGTCGAGAACTGGTCTGAGCCACCCGATGCGAGCCTCGTCGAATCGTCTTCAAACCAGCCGAAACCGGGCCTAAGGAGCCGGGTCGCGCGGGCGTAGGTAGACGTGCGCCGCGCGCGGCCGACAGCCCGAGGTGGCGGCTGGAGGTGACCTGCATGGCTTCGAGCGGGCGGATGTAGTGCTCGACGAGGGTGGAGATCCGCGAGTGCCGGGTTTGCGCGGCGATGCGGTCGAGTCCGGCGCCGGCCAGCGGGTCGAATCTCGCCTCTTGCCGCGACAACATCGCCGTCGACCACTCGGTAGCTCTAGCTTTCGTCCCCCAGGCCGCCCACGGTCAATAGGTTCCTGAGATGCGAGCGGTACTCGCCGACGACCGCGTAGTCCAGGGCCAAGGAGTCGCCGCACACAAATCGGGTACATCCAGCCGCCTCAAGCCTGGCAAAGCTCCTGTCATCCACGGAATCCGCACCATGGACCAGGAGGTTTCGCACTACACCGATCTCGATCGCACCGACTCTGCCCCCTTCTACGTCGGCCCAGCCTCGGCCGACCGCATTGAGGAGGCGTGATCCCCAATCCTCGATCCCGGAACAAGAACGCGACTCGATGCCAAGTCGCTCCGTCGCTGCGGACTCAGCGAGCGAGTAGGAGAACACAAGTGCAGACGCTACAAGGATCGACTCATCAACCAGCGCGGTGGTGTGATCCTCTAGTCGCAACGTGAAGCGTCCGTCACGGGTTTCGGTTTTGATTTTGACGCTCGTGCGATTCGTGAAATCGAGTCCCTCCCAGAACCTGCGTTCACGCTCGACAGCGATCCTCGTGCTGATTAGCGAGCGGGTGATAGCACCCCATCGCTGCCAAAGGTCGCTCATGCTTGCTCACCTGTTGGAGCGGTGGTCGCCTGCCCGAATGGGAAGGCACCGTGAACCATGTTCATGTCGGTCAACTTGTCGGTCCTGAAGATTCGGATGTTTTCTGCACTTTGTATCGCATCCGGTACGTGTCGACGTCGCGATGGATCTTGCCGTCCTCGCAGAGCTGAACCGGGTCGATGAGCAGATCCATGGCGTTGGGCGTGCCGGACGCTAAGTCACGGCGAACGGCAAGCACTGCGTAGGCGGCCCTGGTGTCCTCGGTCGCTCGCATCCGCTCAGCACATGACCATTCGCCGCTGGAGAAGAAGAACGATCCGGATGCGGCTTTGACCTCAAGGGCTATGGGGTATCCGCCTGCTGTTTCGATCGGGTCAAGGATCCAGCCCAGGACGTCAAATCCGAAGCCGTCGCTGTAAGCGGCGACGTGGAGGAGTTCGGTGATTCGGTCGATGAGGGACTCTTGGTCGAGGTTCGCCTCGCGGGCCGCCCGCGCGTGGGCGTGGACTCGATCAATGGCGGTCCCGACGAATCCGTATGTCTTGAGCATGTCCACGATCGACTCGATCGCCTGGTTGCGTGCGTTGTCGTCTAGATCCAGCAGGGTCTTGGTAACCGCAGTGAGCGCCCAGGACTCCGCTTCGTCGCCGATCTGCTTCTTGCGGCGTTCGACGCCGACGCTGACAGTTCCGGGCACTACGAATCGTCGCCCCCCTGACCGGCGCCGCGGCGCTGGCGCCGGCTCCAGGCCCACGGGTGGGTTGACGCTCACGCTGGTGTCGATGAGGGCGCGGATCTGATGGGTATACACACCAACGCGTTTGCTCTGGTCGCGACGCAGGGTGCTCAACACCTGTTCTGCTGCCGCGCTGGACAGGCCATGCCGCTCGCTGAGCGCCAGCGTGGCTACGCGATCCGGTGGTTCGCCGGGCAAGTCGTCCGTGAGCTTCGACTCGAGAGCATCGCGCAGCGTCATGAACTGGTCCCCCGCCAACAGTTCGGGGAGGAGTGCTTGCAGGACCGACGGTGACCGGGGCCGCCCCAGGAGTTCGTCGATCTGTTGCGCTTCGTCGCGAATTACTGCGGCCGATGCGCCACTTGCGCGAGCTAAGAGTGCGAGCAACTTGAGTTCGCGCGCCCACTTACCGGCAAGGTCGGCAAGGCGGGCTATGCGCGCCTCGTCGTCGTAAAGCTCGCGAACCCATTGGTCGAGTTCCGCAATCTCGCAGCCGAGCAGGTCGGCGATCGTTTGGGGCGCGTCGAGCGCGAGGCTGCCAGAGGTGGCGCTCATGCCATGCCGACCCAGGAGACTTACCACCGCGGACAGGTATTGCTCTGGCGTGGGCTCGAGCACGAAGTTCAGGTCGGAGGCTGCCGCCAAGGCAGCTACCTCGGCTTTGGCAGTCGCTTCCTCCACGCCACTATTCGCGAGGGCTGCGACTACCCGCTGACCATGCCTGTCGCACCAGTCCCGGAGTCGGTCGCCGGCGACACCGATGGTGAGCCGAGGCTCGTGGCGACGCGTCAGTGCTTCGCTCAATGCGCCTAGGCCAACGCCGTGCCGGTCGAGGGTCCGGATGACAGGACCGTTGCGATCACCTGGTCTGTCGGAGGCGATGCCGTAGGCCACGACCTCTGCGTCAGCTGTCACGAGGCCGGCCTCGGTGAGCGCAGCCGTGAGTCCCTCATGATCGACCGCGTCACTGACCGCGGTTCCTGGATGCCCTAGAACCTCGAGTAGCGCGGCGAGCCAGTTCACCGTGCGCGTGTGGTCAGTGTCGGTGTAGATCCCGAGCTGCGCACGGATCTGATGGATGTGCTCAGGAAGCACACCCCAAGAGCGCAACAGATCCTCGCGGTCGGCGTCGTCTGCGGTAAGCAGCAGCGTAAACGTGTCCGAGTAGGTCCCCGCCACATCGCATACGGCAGCGAGGTGAGCGGCCAGACGGCGGGACAGCCGGGTACGCCACCCGTCTCCCGCGATGTCGTGGAAGATGATGGGCCGACCACCTCGTGCAGTTTCGAGATAGCTCTCGTCCCTGTTGGAGTCCCCCACGACCTCGCGGATCTCCGGCATGTCGACTACAGAGACGACGAGGACGAGGTTCTCGAGGCGTCGGACGCGTAGATTGCGAAGTCGATTGGCGCGCTCCCTGAAGGCGTCGCCTGTGGGGTCTAGGGGGTTAGTGCCGCCGGCGTGATGAACCATGACCGCGAGCAACTCGGGAATCCGGTCCGTCAGCTCATGGCGGAGTTGATCGGTGATGTCTTCACCTTGATCGCTGCCTTGCCGTTCGACGATGACTTCGAATGCCTGGACTCCCAGCCCACGCGCCACGGCCGTCTTGTCTCGCGCTAGGACGACGAAGGGTACTCGACCCGCGAATCGTGGCCGGTGGGCCACGTGTTTGCCGTCGTCGTGGCGACACTGTGCCGGAAGGCGATGCACCAGGTTGCTTCCGAGCTCGCAGAGAACCTCGAAGTCCTCAAGGAACGCCTGATCGGGATCGTTGGCGCTCAAGGCCTCGTAGATGAGCCGATGGAGGCCTACGAAGGATTGCCGACCGTTGCCGGCGAAATGTTCCCGTGACTCCTCAAACGCCGAACGCAATCCCACATGCAGCGAGAGGAGCCGTGCGGGTGCGGCGTCATCAAGGGTCTGTAGTCCGCACAGAAGTCTCAGTGCCGGGGACCAGTCCGAGGCGTCAACCAGTGGAAGGTGCTGGAGCGGACTGGTCCTCATCATGTGCGAGTCCAGGCCGCGGAGGTCTGCCCATGCGTCGTCAGCGGAGTGGCCGTCTACCGGTGCTCCAGCGATGGTCGTCGGGAGCCACGCCTGCCGATGCAGCTGCAGTGTCAAGGTGCTGGGCCGACGTTCGCCGGCGTTCGTGCGGTAGCGCTTGCTGTGGTAGTTGCCTGCGGGAGTCGTACATCCAGGACAGAACGCAGAGGCTTCAGCGAGGGATGCGTACAGTTCGGCTCCGTCGGCCACGGCCTTGGACATCTGGTGGCGCGAGTCATGATTCGTGCGTTCCAGCGGCCACTTGAATCTCGCATCCTCGGCGACGGTGATCTTGCGGTGACCGATGCCGTTCCACTGCCAGACGTCGAAGTTCCACTCCTGTGGGTCGTCACCCCGAGCGAGCGCCTCGCGTACCTCCGGCCAGGGCCACGTCGTGTCCGGAGTTGGGCGACCTGTCTGGTGCCCTTCGATCGGAAGGATCTCCCAACATCCGAGGCGTAGGAGAAAGGCGAGCTGCTCCAGCGCGGCGCGGCCAGCCTTTATCTCAGCCTTACCGTCGATTGAGTCGGCAGCTACGTCAACGTCCTGCGAGCGCTGAGTGACGTCCGTGGCGTCGGAGTCGTCCTCGTCTACGTAAGGAGGGCCTTCCTCGGTGTCGTCATCTTCGCTTGTGAAGTCGTCGGTGACGTCATCGAGCGATGCGAGTGGAAGGTATTGCAGAACGACCTCTGGTGCGGCGAGGAGCGCCCCCGGCCCAGGAGCGAGACGAGATAATTGACGCATCCCTGCGGCACGTCTGCCGGCGTCGGCGTAGGAGATGTTCGCCTCAACCCAGTCGGCCCAGTCGGCGCCGAAGGTCAGGTCCGTCGCTGGTCTCCAGGTCCCGTCGGCGGCAGGCAAGTGCACGTGGGCGAGATTGCGCTCGCGTCGTTGGCGTTGCTGTTGACTGTCGTCTCCTCTCGCGCGTCCCGGCACGAGCCAAAACCAGCGATAGTTCGCGTACGTGAGAGCACGCTCGCTGCTGGCAAGTGTGCTGAAGTCTGATCGCCGCTCTCGGGTGAGCAGATCCCAGAGGAATTGAAACATGTGTGCTCGGTCTTGATCGTCGCGCCGCGAAACCGACGGGGTGAGTCTGTCAAGGACTGCGTCGACGGTGAACGGGCGGATTCCCAGCACCTCGGCTCTCGCGCGAGCCTGCTCGGTGAGCAAGCCGTCGGCCACGAACTCAACGTCTAACATTTGGGGTGGGTCGAGCGGTCGGATGTTCGTGTCTCCGAGTCGCGCCATTACCGCGACTCGACGGGCGCCCGGCTTGGAGCTATCAGGGTCAGGGACGGCAACGAGGCTTCGTTGGCCGTCGGGTCGGGTCACTGGTATGAGACGGGCCTCGTCGTCTCCGATTAGGTTTACTATGAGGTTGTTGTCACGGCTGGGAACTCGACGCTTGAGCGCGTCGATGAGGTCAAGTAGCGAAAGGAGGTGGGCGTCAGCGCCGGCATCTGTCGGCCACGGGGAGGAGTCCCCTGGGCGAAGGATCACATGGAGCGCGTCCCACAAGTCATCTGACTCGTCGCGGCGTTGGTCGAGGAACCGATGAACCTCATCGCTGAGTCCCGGGTGCGCGATCTCGCGGGTGCAACGCTCCCGTAGGTAGGCCACGGGAAAGGTCGCGATGAGTGCGGCCGTGACGTCTCGATCAATCGGTAGCAGGCTGATGGGTGAGACGCAACGGGGCGATCCGGGCGCACCCGGGAGCCAGGCGACGTGGTCCAAGCCCGCCAGAACTCTCTCGTAGAAGCTCTTTGCCAATGGCGTCTCGGGCCTGGGGGCTGTGGCAACCAACTCGGCGAAAGCGAGGAGATCCAGGTCTTCATGCGACTTGGTCAGGTGTGCGACGGCTTCGATGACGAGGTCGGCGAGGGCGTCCATGATTGCCCGGTTGGACTCGACGGATCCAGTAAAGAAGCCGGTCCGAGCAGCGTCGACCTCGAAGTAGCCGTGGACCAGGAATGGCAATCCGGACCCGATACGTGTTGGGAAGAACAAGTGGAACGGTGACGAAGCATCGGGGTCGTCGTGCGCGCGGACCGGCAATAAGGGGTCGTCTGCGTCCAGTCGGAATGCGCTGGTGATCTCGGAGGCGAGGTCTCCTTCGTGCACGAGCTGCCGGTGGTAGCGCATCCAGTTCGAGCTGCACGCGCCGTCGCGGAAGATGGTGACCTTCTCGACGAGCATCCCTTCAATTTGCTGCCCGGAGTCGAGACTCACAGTGATGTTCTGAACGGTGCCGGCGACGCGGTCTTCGATTCGAATGCTTTCGAAGAGCCTCAGAAGGACGAGGATCTGATCGCTGATGTCCTGCATGGCTGTACGCACCTTGTCGAGCCAGTCTTTCTCAGGCCCTAGCGCGGCCGAATATCCGAGGCGAACGACCGTGTCGTACCCGGCATGCCCGAGCGCGGTGACAACTTCAGGAACGCTCTCGACCCACACGGGGTATCGCAGGATGGGAATTGCCTGCAAGGGATCGTTTTGGAACTCCCGCTGTTGCGAGACCCACTCATCCCATGACGGCGAGTGGTCACGGATGGTGTCGCGTGCTCGTTCGGCGTCGAAGCGTACGGCGAGTTGCGGTGCGCTCTCGTGAAAGCCGGAGTAGATCTCGGGGGCGTTGGAGATCTCGAGTGTCGATTTGAAGCCGATTCCCTTGTGTCCAATCGCCTCGCCCGCCTCTTTGGAGGACAGGCCAATCTGACCAAGCGACTCGAGCACGATGCTGGCCGGGAACGCACCTCCCCGGTTGGCAACGACCAGGGCCGGCGTCTCGTCGAGGACAACCACGAGATCACACAACGAGCCGTCCGGGTTCGCCTTGCGCCAAGCGTCCGCCGCGTTCTGAAGCAGCTCGATGAGGAAGCGGCCGTGATACTCCTTGCCGAGCAGCCGCTCAGCGCGGGCGAAGGACCAGGTGTCCTGTGCCCGCGAGAGGGACGCGTGCTGTGCGCGTTCCAGGACCGCGTCCTCGATCAGTCTGCGCGGGGCAGTCACCATGTGGCTGGTCACTCGCTGCATCCTCTCGCCGGCTCGCCGTGGCCGATCGTGTCAGGCCTACCCAGCACAGCTCCGATGTTGGCCGTTGCCCGGAAGACCTGCTGGACTCGGTCGTAGGGCACGAATTCCTGCTCGAATCGCACTTTGTCGCCGTGCGCGCCGGAGCACAATTCCTCGTACAAGGTGCGCTCGTGCAGGAGTAGGTGTGGGGCCTCGGAGATGTTCTGCACAGGCTCGTTACCCCAGAACTGCTTGTAGGCCAGCAGCGTGTCGACGTCCATGAGAATGCTTCGGGCGTGCGGCGCGTGCGCACGCACCCTGTCGAGGATGACCAGCCCGTGGGTGTCGATGTCGCCCCAGTACGTCACTGCGACGCGGTCGAGCCATGGGAGCCAAGAGAGCATCTCGCCGGCGCCGCCGCCTTCGCCCCACATCGTGAGCCGTCCGGGGACATGCGGGACGGACAGGAACGACACCTTGTTCTCGACCACGACCAGCTCGGTAACGCCGACCCGAGCCGGATCGAGTGCTGCAACTGTGGCTGCAGTCCAAACCACATCGGCTGCCGCGCCCGCGGAATCGTGCGGGACTCCAT